>JBEBGW010000320.1:0-5061 GCA_040081025.1 Pyrinomonadaceae bacterium
CTGTCGGCACGAACATCGGCGGTCGCATTCATCGGCTCCATCGTCGCGTGTGCGAGATACGGCGTAAAGTAAACCGCCTCGACCGTTTTCTCGGCTTTTGCTTTTCCCGCCGCGACATCGCCGGTCTTTTTCGCTTCAATTCCTTTAGCTGACTTCGCCGCGGCAACGTCCGACGCAAGCAGCGAAGCGCTCGTCACCGACGCCATTTTGCCTTCGTCCCATGTGATCTTCAAAGCCTTGCGTCCCTTGGTCGCCGCCCAATAATTGTCGGCGACAACCGCGACACCGCTGTCGAGCTTGTACACACCGCGAACACCTTTGATCGCCTTCGCAGCCGCGTCATCAAAACTCGCAACCTTTCCGCCGATCACCGGCGAACGCGCGATCGTCGCCGTCAGCATCCCCGGAACCTTAATGTCGATCCCGAAAATGCCTGTACCGTCGACCTTCTCCGGCGAATCGAGGCGCTTGATGCTCTTGCCGATGTACCTGAAATCCTTAGGATCTTTGAGCTTTGGCTCGGCGGGCGGCGTGATCTTCGCCGCGGCGTCGAGGAGAGTTCCATACTTTGCAGTTCGCCGCGACGTGGGATGAAAGACCTCACCATTCCGCGCTCGGCACTCGGCTGCCGGAACGCCCCAGGCTTGAGCCGCCGCTGCTACCAACATCTCGCGAACCGTTGCCGCCGACTTGCGCAGCGGATCGAAGAACCCTTTCACACTCGCACTTCCCCCGGTTACCTGCATCCCACCGAGAGCGGGATTATTGAACTCTTTTCCCGGAGGTCCGTGCTCGTAATGGACGTCTTTCCAATCCACTTCAAGTTCGTCAGCGACGATCATCGGCAGCGACGTCAGAACACCCTGACCCATCTCGGCCTGACCGACTGTTACCGTCACCCTGCCGTCAGGAGCGATCTTGATGAAAGCGTTCGGCTTGAACTCTGCCGGAGCGGTTTCGGCAATGCCAAACTTTTCCTCTGCACGCGACCGATGCGGAAAGCTCGAAGTCACAAGCAACGCACCTCCCGCGACTATCGAGGCTCTCAAGAACGTTCGCCGATCTATATCGAGACTATTTCCGTTTTTTTGTGTTTTCTGTGGTTCTTCCAACTGCATTTCAGCATCAGCCGAACCAAAGGGATATCCGCTTTCGAAGTTCATTTGGCACCTCCCGCGATCGCCGCCTTCTTGATCGCATCGCGAATGCGGTTGTAAGTTCCGCAGCGACAGATGACACCGCTCATGGCTGCGTCGATGTCGGCGTCGGTCGGCTTGCTGTTTTCTTTCAGCAAGATCGCCGCGGACATTATCTGGCCGGACTGGCAGTAGCCGCACTGCGGAACGTCCGCCTCGATCCACGCCTTTTGCAACGCATGCGTCGAATCAGGCGAGATACCTTCGATCGTGGTGACCTCTTTACCGACCGCCGCCTTGAACGGCGTCACACACGAGCGTTTCGCCTCGCCGCCGACGTGTACGGTACACGCTCCGCATTGCGCAACGCCGCAGCCGAACTTCGTGCCGGTCAATCCGACATCATCGCGGATCACCCACAGCAGCGGCGTGTTCGGATCTACGTCCACGTCGTACTGTTTCCGGTTAACACTGATCTTTGCCATATGAACCTCGCAGATCGATCACCGTCGGAAATTATGAGAATGCTTGAGAACTTCTATCTAATATACACCTGTCCGTGGGAGCTATAAAGACCTAATTTTTCGGAGCCGCGTGAGCCGCCGAACCGATACTTTCCAATTCGGCCAGCGTTTCCGGAGAAAGCTTTAGCTCAGCGGCAGCCAGATTCTCGCGCAGGTGTGATACTGACGACGTTCCGGGGATCAGAAGGATATTGGGCGAGCGGTGCAGCAGCCATGCGAGTGCAACCTGCATCGGTGTGGCACCAAGGCCGCCTGCCACGTCCGACAAAGTAGATGATTGCAGAGGCGTGAATCCGCCGAGCGGGAAGAATGGCACATACGCGATGCCCTGTTTCGCGAGTTCGTCGATCAGCGCGTCGTCGTCGCGGTGAACCAGATTGTAATTGTTCTGCACGCAGACGATGTCCGTGATCGTCTGCGCCTCGGCGACCTGCGTAGGAGTGGCATTGCTAATACCGATATGCCTGATCAACCCTTCCTTTTTTAACCCAGCCAGTACCGTGATCTGTTCGGCGATCGAGCCTTCCGCCGTCCCATGTCCCTGTGGATCGCCCATAACTCGATAGTTGACGATATCGATCGCCTCACGGCCGAGATTTCTAAGGTTGTCATGCAGCCCGCTCGTCAATTCCTCAGCCGAGAATGCCGGCTGCCAGGATCCGTCCTCAGGCCGACGTGCTCCCAATTTTGTGACGATCACCAGATTCTCCGGATATGGATGAAGTGCTTTTTTGATGATCTGGTTCGTTATGTGAGGGCCGTAATAGTCCGAAGTGTCGATATGGTCGACACCCGCCTCAACTGCCTCGCGAAGAACTGCGACAGCCGCGTCCTCGTCCTTCGGCGGGCCGAACACACCGGGACCGGCAAGCTGCATCGCTCCGTAGCCCATCCGATTTACTTCTAACCCTGTTCCTGGGAATGTGAATCTCCCTCCAAGATCGCCTTTTTTGGTTGTCATAAAAATATCTCCTTGATCGTTGCCAGGTTTTTAAGTCTATCGGCTAACTTACAGAATGTCAATACTGTAAGTTACAAAAGATGCGGAATGTAATTTCGGTTTTGGCGGCGGTTTCATTACAATGGAACTATGCCCCGAACCGGACTATCACCCGAGGACATCAAGGAAAAGGCGATCGACGCGACCGTTGTAAAGATGCGAGAGGTCGGCTTTGAAAAAGTGCGCCTCACGGACATTGCCCGCGAACTACACGTAAGCCACGCTGCACTCTATTCGCATTTCAAGGACAAGTCAGATCTTTTGGACGCAGTTTCGGAAAGGTGGCTGGTTACGCTTGACGAAAAACTTGAGGCGATCTGCCGGAAAAAAAAGGATCCGGTCGAAAAGATACACGCATGGGCACTTGCGATCCATCGGGCGAAGATCGAGAAAGTAAGTCGTGATCCAGAACTCTATAGGGCATTCGACATGGCCGCGCAACGGTCAAAGCCCTTCGTCGAAAACCACCTCGCCAATATGCACCGGCAGCTCTCAGGAATGGTCCGTGAGGCAAGCGAAAAAGCTGGCCTAAAGAATGCGGACCCTGCGTTGATGACAAGAATAATTCTGGAATCTACATCCGCCTTTCACCATCCACGGCTCGTCGCGCAGCATCTTGGTGAAAAACGCGAGAAGCTGATGAGCAAAGTGATCGACAGCATCCTCGACGGATTACGTCTCAAAAATTAAAGTGTCTTCAACCTGCTAGCTTCCCGACTTTTCATCAAGAACGATCTCAGGATTCTCTGCGGCAAATTGATCTTTAGGCTTCGAATCGATCTCGGCGCGGATCGGACGCGTGCCGACGTTCGGTTTGAAGTTGCCGTTCTCGTCGTAGAGCCTACGATATTGCTCGCTGTTGCGGATCACGCCCTGCACGTAGCCTTTCGTTTCCTTAAAAGGGATCGCCTCGACAAACTCGTCCATCTCCAACGGCAGCGTCGCGCGCCACGGAGCCACGCGTCCGGGTCCGGCATTGTATGCGACAGCCATATATTCGATCCGCCCGAATTTATCGAGCTGATCGCGCATATATCCCGTGCCGAGTTCGATGTTGAGTGCCGGTTGATACAGCGCCTCCGCGGATCCAAGATTCGCCGTCGAGCCATATTTGCGTGCGACGAGCCGGGCTGTCGGAAGCAGAAGCTGCATCAGCCCGTATGCATTCGCGTGCGACGCGGCGCGGGGGTTGAATACCGATTCCTGCCGGATGAGTCCCGCGACCTGATACATGTCCAGATTCCGGTGCTTCGCCCACGCCTTGATCTGGTCCCACGCGACATGCGGATAAAAGATCTCCCATTCCTCGCGGCCCATTTCTTCGGGGAACATCTGCGAATAGTCGGGATAGCTTTTCGCGAGCGCGAGCAGAGCGTTCACGTTGTCGCCCTTGAACCGGTAGTGCTTAGCGAGCGAAAGGTTGATCTTCGGTGAATTTTGAGCCGTCTTCTTTGCTTCGTTCAGTTCGTCGATCGCCCAATCGAACAGCCCGATCGTGCTCAGATCTTCGCTCTTTTCGGCACGAGCTAGTTCCGTCGGCCCCGACGTTTCCGGTGCAACCGTGACGGTCTTCATATTGGCGACCGCCTTCGCCACCTGCGGATCTAACCTGGTGCCTGCCGGACACGACATTGCCGCGACCCGCTGCTGTGCCTGATAGCCGTACCAGTTCGCCGCGTAGCGGTAGACCACTGCGTCGTACAAGGCGCACGCTTCGGCAGTCTTGCCGGCACGCTGAGCATCGCGAGCCGCCCAATATCCGGCCTTGCCGCGATTGGTCGTGTCTTTGTCGACGTAACGAGCAAGGTGTTCGACCAGAAGCTGCGATGACCGAGCGTAGTCGTTCGCCTCGTGTGCGATCCATGCCAGCTCGAACTGAGCCTGGGCAACCTCGACCGCGTTCGGATAATTCGCGAGCGCTGCTCCAAGAAAATATTGCTCCTCACCCTTGTTCTTCGCATCGCGCGCCGCGATTCCCACGTCGACCCAGGCCTTCACGGTCAGCTTGCCGTTCGGGTAAGCTCGCCGCATTTCCTCCGCAGTCCGCCGGGCATCCGGCCAAAGCTTGTTCTTCGCGTAGCCTGTGACTAGTTCGTAATTGGCCCGTTCCCTAGCCGGCGAATTCGCGGGAATCGCCATAAAAGCCGCTTGAGCATCGCCCATTTTTTTGGTGTTTGCGAGCGTGACAAGCCGCTTCAGATTCAGTTCTGGCGTCAGTGCCGATGCATAATTCGCCGCAAGCAGGGCGAACGCCTTGTCTGCCTCGACCCAATTCTTCGCGTCATACAGCCTCTCCGCCCGTGCCGTGATCTCTTCGGCGTTCGATGGCGTCAGCGGCTGTGCGAGCGAGACTAGCTTCGCCTCGGCTTCTTTCGCGGCATCACCTCCAGCGCCATAAGAG
>JBEBGW010000040.1:0-18603 GCA_040081025.1 Pyrinomonadaceae bacterium
ATCGGGTGCGATAGGCCATTGTGCATTTAACCTGCTGGCGAAAGAGCAAGCTCTCGGTGCGATGACGCCTTCTGCGGAAGCTCTCTATTCGCCGACTGTCGGAATAGAAAACGCGGTGGAGGTCGCGTTCAAGGTCAACGGGGTTGCGAAAACGGTACAGGTCGATTCGCGGATGTCGCTGCTGGATACGCTTCGGGAAAAGCTTGATCTGACCGGATCGAAAAAAGGCTGCGACCAGGGGCAGTGCGGTGCGTGTACGGTGATCGTCGATGGCAAGCGTGTCGTGTCGTGCCTTACGCTTGCGGCAACTTGCAAGGGTAAGGAAGTTACGACGGTCGAAGGTATCGCAAAGGGTGAGCAGCTTCATCCGATGCAGACGGCATTCATTAAACACGACGGCTTTCAGTGCGGATATTGCACGCCGGGGCAGATCTGCTCTGCCGTTGCACTTCTTGATGAAGCCAAACGTGGCGAGGCGAGCCATGCGACAGGCGATGTACGCAAACAGTCGAGCGGATTGAAGCTTTCCGACGACGAGATCAGGGAACGCATGAGTGGCAATATCTGCCGTTGCGGGGCGTATCCAGGAATCGTTGCGGCCGTGAAGGAAGTCCAGACAGGAGCGAAAACCGCGGCTACTTGGCATTTCGCGACCGATGAAGAGATCGCCGCGGTGATGAACACGGAGGTGAGAAACGATGCGACCGTTTAAGTACACCGAGGCCTCCGACGCGGCTGTAGCGACTCGCTCCGTTGCGGCAAATCCCGAAGCGAAATTTCTCGCGGGCGGAACAAATCTGGTCGACCTGATGCGCGAGTATATCGCGAAGCCGAACGAACTTGTGGACATCAAGCCGCTAGGGATGTCGCAGATCCAGCGAACGTCCGGCGGTATCTCGATAGGTGCTCTCGCACGAAATACCGATACGGCGAATCATCCGCTGGTTCGAAAGGACTTTCCGCTGGTGACGATGGCGATCCTTGCCGGAGCCTCGCCGCAGATCAGGAACATGGCGACCAACGGCGGGAACCTGATGCAGCGTACGCGGTGTCAGTATTTCTACGACATCACAATGCCGTGCAACAAGCGAGAGAAGGGCAGCGGATGCGGAGCTCTTGAAGGCCTGAATCGAATGCACGCGATCTTCGGCCACAGTCAGGATTGCGTTGCGACGTATCCCGGAGATATGGCGAATGCTCTGTATGCGTTGGATGCCGTCGTCAAAGCTCGAGGCGTGGATGGCAAAGAACGATCAATCCCCGTCAAAGATTTTCACCGGCTCCCCGGAAACACGCCCGAAATCGATAATTCACTTACTCACGGCGAGCTGATCACGTCGATCGAGATCCCGGAAAATAAGTTTGCCGAGAAGTCTTACTATCTTAAGGTCCGCGATCGCGCCTCGTACGCGTTTGCGTTGGTCGCGGTTGCGGCGGCGGTCGAGATGGAACGTGACCGGATAAAACAGGCTCGTGTGGTTTTGGGCGGGGTCGCTCATAAGCCATGGCGATCGGCTGAGGCTGAGAAGGCGCTCGCGGGTAAACCTGCAAACCGTGCAGCGTTTGAGGCGGCAGCGGAGGCGGCGCTTGCGGGAGCAAAGCCGCTGACCCACAACGGATACAAGGTCGATCTGGCAAAACGCTCGATCGTGGTCGCGCTTGAACGGGCGATGGGGGTGACGGCAAATGACTAAGTACATCGGAAAAGAAATGAGCCGTGTCGACGGCTTTGCAAAGGTTACGGGCCGCGCGAAATATGCCGCTGAGTTCAAAGTGCCGGAGATGGCATATGGATTCCTCGCGACGAGCAGCATTGCTCGGGGAACGATCAAGTCGATCGACACCACCGAAGCAAGCAAGGCTCCGGGCGTGATCAAGATATACACCCATCAAAATTTCCCGGCGCTACTGCCGAGCCCGGCGGCTAACGCTCAGCCAAACCCGCAGTTTAGAGCGTTGATGTCCGACAAGGTCATCTTCAACCTTCAGCCGATCGCACTCGTCGTCGCCGAGACATTCGAACAGGCGCGCTATGCCGCACGATTGATCACGTCGACGTACGACGCGGAGAAACCCACGACGGATATGGTCGCCTCGCTCGATAAAGCATTCGTGCCGAATCCAGAGCGGGCGGCAAAACCGCGAGGCAATCCGTCACAGGCTCTGGCATCGGCTCCGGTTAAGGTCGAAGGAACTTATACGATCGCAATCGAGCATCACAACCCGATGGAACCGCACGGGGCGATCGCGTTTTGGGAAGGCGGCAAGCTGACGATCTTCGACAAAACACAGGGCGTCTATATGGTCCGGCAGCACCTCGCTACTACCTTCGGAATTCCGCCGGAAAGCGTGAGTGTTGTTTCGCCATTCGTCGGTGGCGCCTTCGGATCGTCATTGCGTCCAAACTATTATCCCGCCCTCGTCGCAGGTGCGGCGAAGGATATCAAGCGGCCGGTGAAACTCTTCTACACGCGGACGCAGATGTATACCGGTAACGGCTATCGGCCGCAGAGCTGGCAGAAGATTTCGCTCGGTGCCGAACGCGACGGCAAGCTCGTCTCGATAATCCACGAGGGTATTAATAACTCTCCATTCACAGCTCCGTACAACGACAACATGACCGGCCTGCCGCGAACGCTGTACGCCTCGCCGAACGCCGACACGATCGCGAAGATCGTGAACACTGATCTGCCGCAGCCCGCTCCGATGCGAGCTCCGGGAGCGGTGACGGGAATGTTCGCGCTCGAGTGTGCGATGGACGAGCTTGCGTATGCGTTGAAGATGGATCCGCTTGAGCTTCGAGTGGTGAACTTCTCGAACGTAAATCCTGACAACAATCGTCCGTATTCGAGCAAGGCGTTGATCGAATGCTATCGGCTCGGCGCCGAGAAGTTTGGCTGGAAGAATCGTAAGCATGAACCGGGATCGATGCGAGAAGGACGCACGATGGTCGGATGGGGTGTCGCGTCGGGAATGTGGAGCGCCGCTCAGCTTCAGGCATCGGCAAAGGTTGTGCTGCGTGCCGACGGGTCGGCTCATGTTAGCAGTGGGACAAGCGATATCGGCCCGGGCACGTACACCGCGATGACGATAATCGCGGCCGAATATCTAGGTTTGCAGGCGGAGAAGGTCAAGTTCGAACTCGGCGACACGAAATATCCGCCGGCCCCGATCCAGGGCGGATCGTTCACCACCGCGAGCGTCGGCTCGGCGATCTACGGCGCCGCGCAGAACATCAAGGGCAAGCTGCTGGAGTTGGCAAACAAGGCGGAGACCTCGCCGTTCAAAACCGCTAAACCTGAAGAACTAGAGCTGGCGAACGGGCTGCTGCAGTTCAAGGGCGATGCAACGCGTTCGGTCAATGTCTCTGAATTGATGAAGAAGAATGGCACTGCTGAGATCGAGGATACGTTTCAGGCATCTCCATCCGCCGAGCGACAGAACTACGCGACCGGCGCACACGGTGTTCAGTTTGCCGAGGTCAAGATCGACCCGGATCTGCGGACGATCAAGGTCACGCGAGTGATCGAAGTCTCGGCGTGCGGCAAGATCATGAATCCGAAGACCTCGCACAGCCAGGAGATCGGTGGGATCGTATGGGGGATTGGGATGGCCCTGCAGGAAGCAACTGAGATCGATCATCGATACGGCCGGATGATGAACGCGAACCTGCAGCATTATCACGTGCCCGTGAACGCCGACATTCTTGATGTCGAGACGTACTTCGTCGAAGAAGACGACAAGATCGTGAACCCGCTCGGCGTAAAAGGAATGGGCGAACTAGGCATGGTCGGCGTCCCGGCGGCGATCGCCAACGCCATCTTCCACGCCACCGGCAAACGCGTCCGCGATCTGCCGATCACGATCGATAAGTTGTTGTAAATTAGGGTCTTGTCCACAGAATTCCGTCTGATACAACTAATTCAAGTTGTCAGAATCAAAGCGTTGTATGTTCAAGCGGATTTTGATCGCGGTTTTTTTGATTCTGCTGGTTTCAGTGAGCTCATTAGCTCAGGATTCCAATCTTGAAAAAGTCAGATTGGCGGACAATGTAAAGCGACAGGTTGCGGCTCGTATCCTCCGATACCAGTTCAAGCCACGCCGCACTCAGACTAAGATCCCGCTGGCTGAGTCTCAGGTTAAACGCGAATGGCTTCCTGAGATAAAGAACATTTCGTTCGAGTTAGTTCCAGACGAAAAGATTCAAAACCGAGGCACAGAAGTCTTTTTGCTCAATTTCAATGACCTCGAAGTTGAAGGTCGTACTTATACCCTGAGCGTTGGTTGGGGGAATTTTTGTAACGCATCTGGGAATCTTTGGAGCTTTATCGTAACGAGCAACAAGGTTCGACTTTGGCCGGTCAATGGCGGTTGGGGAAGCGGCTGCTCTGGTAGCTCGCAGCCCGCGGCGTCGAAACCATCAAATCCTTGAGCTAACGACCTCCTTCAGATCACCAACCCAAAATATACGCAAACATCAGCGGAGCGACGATGGAGGCGTCGCTTTCGACGATGAACTTCGGTGTTGAGGCTTCGAGTTTGCCCCAGGTTATTTTTTCGTTTGGCACGGCGCCGGAGTAGGAGCCGTAGCTGGTGGTTGAGTCGGAGATCTGGCAAAAGTAGCCCCATACGGGGACGCCATCGCGCCCGAGGTCCTGGTGGAGCATCGGGACGACGCAGATGGGGAAATCGCCCGCGATTCCACCGCCGATCTGGAAGAAGCCGATGGTCGAATCATCGGCCGCGTTGGCGGTGTACCACTCGGCGAGCGACATCATATATTCGATGCCGGTGCGGACCGTGTGGACGTTCTTTACGTCGCCGGTGATGACGTGGCCAGCGAACATATTGCCCATCGTCGAATCTTCCCAACCGGGCACGACCATAGGCATATTCTTTTCCATCGCCGCGTACATCCACGAATCTTTCACGTCGATCTGGTAATACTGCTCAAGCGAGCCGTTCTTCAAGACCTGATACATGAATTCGTGCGGAAAGTATTGCTTCCCTTCAGCATCGGCCTTCGTCCAAACATCGACCATCGCCTTTTCAAGCCGCCGCATCGCCTCCATCTCGGGGATGCAAGTATCCGTGACGCGGTTCATATGGCGATCGAGCAGGTCTTGCTCGTCCGCGGGCGTGAGATCGCGGTAATGCGGTACGCGCTCGTAGAAATCGTGAGCTACGAGGTTGAAGAGGTCCTCTTCAAGATTCGCACCCGTGCAAGAAATTACCTGCACCTTGTCCTGGCGGATCATCTCAGCAAGGCTCAACCCCAGCTCCGCCGTCGACATCGCTCCCGCGAGCGTTATCATCATCTTCCCACCGTTATCAAGATGATCCTTGTACCCTTGCGCCGCGTCGATCAGTGCGGCAGCGTTAAAATGGCGATAGTGATGCTTGATAAATTCCGTAATTTGTCCGTTCATATAACTCATCTAGATCTGCAAAAGTACAGTATAGTCAAGCGCAAATGAAATCCACCTGTTGAGCGAATTATTTCGCTTGAAAATTATTGAAATGCGGAGCATTATCGTAAAAAAACAAGATCTGCAAAATCGCCTTGTCGAGGGGGAAACTTATGAGACCGTCAATTGTACTGGTGATTGTGTTGGCCGCGGCTTGTGCGTTAAACGCGCAACAGTTCGCGACTGAGGCCCAACCGAGTGTTGCGATAATAAAATACGGGTGGGAAAAGGTGCGGATAAATTGGATGAAAGATCCGCTGACGAGCCCTACAGGTGAAAATTTTTACGAGCTGCGGACCCGCGTCAGCACTGAGAGGAGACCGCGCTCCGCAATGGAAGAACGAAATGTAAGTGCTGCCAGAGAAGAAAAGCAAAAGCCTGCACCGCCGCCGAGATACGTTTTTGAATACAAGATCGCAATCGAAAACACCAGCTCAAAAGCGATAAAGGAACTCGACTGGGACTATCTCTTCTTCGACTCGGCCACCGGCGAACTGCTCGGTCGTCGCGAATTCACAAGCATCGACAAAGTCGAAGCGGGTAAACGCAAAGGCCTCAAAATCACCATCTCATCTCCGCCCACAAACCGTGTCAGCGTCCACGCCCTAAGTGAAAACGAACACGACGGAATCATCGAGAAAATCCTGATCAGTCGAATAATGTACGCTGACGGCTCAATCTGGCAAGTAACTCAGCCGTAGTCGGAAAAACGAAACGCGAATGAGAAAGGTAGCTCTATTCGCGTCCCGTCGTCTGATTAGCCGTCACGCTTCTTAGAAAGCCTCGCCAAAGCTGACTTCGCCGGCGACCGACACCTGGTATGCCGAGACGCGGCGCTCGAAGAAGTTGGTGAGTTCCTGAACGTCCTGGAGATCCATGAACGAGAACGGATTCTTAGATTTGTAGATCTTCGGAAGGCCCAGCATCGCGAGACGCTGATCGGCGATGAACTCGAGATATTGACGCATGTCCGCGATCGAGAGGCCGGCAACACCCATGCTCAGCACGTCTTCAGCAAACTGCAGTTCGCATTCGACTGCTTCATCGAGCATCGTCGCGATGTCCCGAGTCAGCTCGGCATCGAATAGATCCGGTTCTTCGTTACGCACTTTGTTCACTACGTCGAACGCGAACGCCATGTGGGCGGACTCGTCGCGGAAGACCCAGTTCGTGCCCGAGGCGAGTCCGTGAAGCAGACCTTTCGACCGAAGGAAATACACGTAAGAGAACGCGGCGAAGAAGAACAGGCCCTCGATGCAGGAGGCGAAACAGATCAGATTGAGCAGGAACCGTTTACGATCTTCTTTAGAGTTCAGGCTGTCGAGATCGTTGATCGAATCGATCCACTTCAGACAGAATTCGGCTTTTTTCTTGATCGACGGAATCTGCTCGACCGCCGCAAACGCCTGCTCGCGTTCGGCGTGGTCGGGGATGTAGGTGTCGAGCAGCGTGAGGTAAAACTGCACGTGCAGTGCCTCTTCGTAAAGCTGCCGTGAGAGGTACATCCGCGCCTCGGGCGAATTGATGTGTTTGTAAAGATTCAGCACCAGGTTGTTCGACACGATCGAATCGCCGGTCGCAAAGAACGCCACCAGACGGTTGATCAAATGCCGTTCAGCCGGCGTCATCTTCGAACGCAGATCATTCACGTCCATCGAGAAATCCACTTCCTCAACGGTCCATGTATTCTTGATCGCGTTCCGGTACATCTCATAGAAGTCCGGATATTTCATCGGGCGAAGGGTGAGGTTAAAACCGGGATCGAGCAGCATATTAGTAAATTATGAATTCAGAATGATGAATGATGAATTATTTTCTCCGTTTCGCAGTCTTTACGGACGAGACAAAAATTGCCGTTAATTCATTAGTTTCACTCTGTAAATCCTTTAGTTTTTCAGCCTTGACGAAGTCACCGTCGACCAGCAGTTCCAGCCAGTATGCAGTTTCGTCAAGTTCTTGCAATGCACTTTCTACTTTGCTAATGAACTCGGCTGATGAACGAGATCGACAAGCTTCTCGATATTGAGCTCCAACACTCGTGCCGCAGCGGAGAAGTTGTTTTGCGATCACTTGTGCATCAACAGAACGCGGTAATGAACGAAACAGCCGAATAATCCGCAGCGCGAACACTTTTTTTCGAAGTTTGAGATCCTGTTCCGGCATTCATCATTCATCATTCCGCATTCATAATTCGTTCTACTGACACGCCTCGCACGCATCGGGATTCTCAAGCGAGCAGACGACTGCCTCGACATCTGAGTAAGCCTGAACCTCGGCGGTAGCTGTTTCCGCCGCGGTGACCTGGGCGATCTTGGTCGCCGGACGCGAACGGAGGTAATAGGTTGTCTTCAAGCCTTTCTGCCAGGTGTACATATACATCGAGGACAGTTTGCCGATGGACGGGCTTTCCATGAAGAGGTTCAACGAGCCACTCTGGTCGATGTAGGCACCGCGGTCGGCGGCCATGTCGACGAGCGAACGCATCGGCACTTCCCATGCTGTCCGATAGACCTGGCGGAGGTCAGCCGGGATCGCGTCGATATCCTGGATCGAGCCTTCGCTGAGTTTGATCTTGTTGCGGATCTCGTCGTTCCACAGGCCGATAGCGCTCAGCTCTTTTACTAGATACTTGTTGATCTGGATGAAGTCACCGCTCAGCGTCTCGCGTTTGAAGAGGTTCGAAACCTGCGGCTCGATACACTCGTAGCTGCCGGCGATCGCCGCGATGGTAGCGGTCGGTGCGATGGCTATCATCAAGCTATTACGTAGGCCGTGAGTCTTTACTTTCTCGCGAAGGCTGTCCCAGCGTTCCGTATCTTCCGGCGTTACGCCCCAGAGATCGAACTGGAAAATTCCTTGGGCAGCTTTCGTTTCCGCAAATGCCGGATGCGGGCCTTTCACTTTCGCCAGATCGCAAGACGCGTCGAGTGCTCCAAAGTAGATCTCTTCCTGGATCTTTGCAGATATCGCACGAGCCTCGTCAGAATCGAACACCAATCGAAGCTGGAAGAAAACGTCCTGCAATCCCATTACGCCGAGGCCGATGTTCCGCCAGCGATTGTTCGAATCGGCGGTGCTCTGAATGGCGTAGTAGTTCAGGTCGATCACGCGGTCGAGTTGACGGACCGCAAGCTTCACATTCGTGCGAAGCTTGTCGTAATCGACGGCTCCGTCTTTGACGTATCGGGCGACATTGATCGAACCGAGATTGCACACGGCAGTTTCGGTGTCCGAAGTTACTTCGACGATCTCGGTGCAAAGGTTCGACAGATGCACCACATTCTCCGGCCGGCCGGTCTGATTCGCCTTGAGGTTGCACGCGTCCTTGAACGTCATCCAGCCGTTGCCGGTCTGTGCGAGCGTACGCATCATCCGAGCGTAAAGATCGCGGGCCTTTACCTGCTTGACGAACTTCCCTTCTGCCTCGGCTTCCGTATATGCGATCTCGAATTCCGTTCCGTAGATGTCAGGGAAATGCGGAACCTTGGACGGATCGAACAGCGACCAATCACCATCCGTCTCGACCCGCTTCATAAAGAGATCGGGGATCCAGTTAGCGATATTTAGGTTATGTGTTCGGCGGGCGTCGTCGCCGGTGTTATCGCGAAGCTCGAGGAAATCTTCGATATCCGCGTGCCAGGTCTCTAGATAAACGCACGCAGCTCCCTTACGCTTACCGCCCTGATTTACCGCGGCGACTGACGAATCAAGGGTCTTGAGCCAGGGCACGATCCCGTTCGAATGGCCGTTCGTTCCCTTGATCAATGATCCGCGTGAGCGTACGCGGTGATACGCGATGCCAATGCCGCCCGAGAATTTCGAAAGCATCGCGACATCTGAATACTTCTTATAGATACTCTCGAGGCTGTCCTGCGGCGAATCGAGCAGGAAGCAGGATGAAAGCTGTTCGTGTGCCGTACCCGAGTTGAAAAGCGTCGGTGTCGACGGGACGTATTCGAGCGACGAGAAAAGGTTGTAAAGTTCGACCGCCTCGGACGGCGTTTCGGAAAGGCCGCAAGCCACGCGCATCCAGAAGAACTGCGGGCTCTCGATGACCTCGCGGGTCACCGGATTTTTCAGAAGATAACGATCGTATACTGTGCGGATACCGAAAAACTCGAAAAGATCGTTGCGGGTCTGGTCGATAGCGTCGTTAAGCTTGCGGCTGTTAGCGGAAACAAAGGCGGCCAGGCGATCATTGATCAGGCCTTCCTTGTATCCGAATGCGATCGATTGCGAGAAAGAATGGATCTCTAGAGTCCGAACCTCTTTCTCGATGTATTGGTTAAGGAGACGCGCGGCCAGCTTGGAATACTCGGGCTCTTCGAAGATCAGGCTTGCGGCCGTCTGTATCGAGAGCTTGTCGAGTTCTTGGGTGGTGGCGCCGTCGTACAGTCCACTGATGGTTTTGGTGGCGATCCGCATCACATCCACGTTGGGCAGATGCGGCGTACAGCGGGAAATTGCCCGGACGATCTTGTTAATATCGACCGGCTCATTGTTGCCGTTGCGCTTAGTTACGCGCATCGTTGTCTGGGTGGTTTCTTCCGTTTGACGTGCGGCGGCGGTGAGTCCGTTATCCATGCTGTTTCGGCGTGTCTCCTTAATTCTTTCGTCGACCGAATATGCCTTAACTTCCGTTTTAGAGAGAGAAAGGCTCCCGAACCGCATCCACAAGATGTTGACGGCGGTCGCTTGGGTAAAACTCGGTCTTTATTCGGGATGCAGGCGGGTCCTTAGCGCAAAAATAAAGGCATTCTCCTGCAGTGGATATAGACTATATTGTGTCCCCTAGGCTTTGTCAACACAAAACCTAGTGGTTTTGAAAGAAGTCTCTAAGTGCCGCTATTTCACCATTTAGCGCGCCGCACATAATGTTTTGCGTCAATTTATTTGTAACATCGACGTAACTGCCTTAAACACAATATCTTGTGGTCTGAATGCCGACCGATCATGTGGAAAATTGGTGGAAAATCGTGTGGAAATGTTTGGAGTTGACGGTCTGGTTTCTCGATATTCTGGGAGATTTTTCTTTTTCACAAGTGGAAAACCGGATATTGGAGTTTCACCTTCAGGCGACGTTTGGTTGCACTAGGTATTTGGTGGTGACGGCGGTCTAGGCTGAAGCTCGAACTCCGAACTTTTGTCGCTACAATTTCAGTTTCATTCCTACGTGCGACTTGGAAAATCCTAGGCCCTCATAGAAACGATGAGCGTCAATACGATCGTTATTTGTCGTGAGCTGCATCGAAATGCAGCCGTTGGCCCTCGCCCTCTCGATCGCCCACAACATCATCTCGTGTCCGATTCCTTGGCCTCGACATTTCGCGTCGACTCGCACAGACTCAACCGTGCATCGCTTGCCACCCTGAAAGCTGATCGAAGGTGTGAAAGTGAGTTGGAGGGTTCCGACGATTTCGCCATCAAGTTCCGCGACGATCAGCTCATTGTTCGGATCGGCGTCGATCTCGCGAAAAGCCCGTAGATAACTTTCGGGAAGCGGATCTTCGAATCGTTCTCGCTGCTGTCCGAGAAAATCGTCAGCGAGCATTCGCACAATCGACGAAAGATCGTCCTCAGTTGCGATTCGAAACTTCATTAGTTCCCGATCACAAGCCCATCCCATGCGAACTCAACATTATCCGGCAGCAGATTAGAATCGCGGGCGTGGAGGATATCGTGGTTTAGGTGTGTGAGATAAGCCCGTTTTGGTTTCAGGTCTTCGATGATGCCCAGGGCTTCGTCAAGGTGAAGGTGCGTCGAATGCGGCTTTAGTCGGACGCAGTCGAGTACGAGTACGTCCAGATTGCGAAGGCCGTCCATCGAGTCAGGTGGGATGGTTTTCAGATCCGTCGCATAGGCGAAATCGTTGAAGCGGTATGCGACGACGGGGAGCTTGCCGTGGATGACTTCGAGCGGGGTTACTTCAATATCTTCGCCGATACAAAACGGTGAGTTGTGAACGACCGTATGGGGGATCAATTGGGGCAGGCCGCCGCCGAAATGGGTAGGCTGGAAGATGTATTGAAAGATGCGACGTAGGTCGATCCACGCGATCTCGTTGGCGAAGATCGGCATTGCTCCGTAGCGGAAATTCAATGGGCGAATATCATCGAGACCAAAAACGTGATCGACGTGACAGTGCGTTATCAGCACCGCGTCGAGCCGGCGTATATTGGCTCGCAATGCCTGCTGGCGAAAGTCGCTCGACGTATCCACCAAGATCTTCTTGTCCCCGTGCTCGATCAGAATCGAAACCCGGAGCCGCTTGTCCCGCGGGTCCTCGGAAACGCACGTCTCACAGTCGCACGCGATAGACGGTACGCCTGTGGAGGTTCCTGTTCCGAGGAAAGTTAATTTCATTATGGAACGCCGGCATCCTGCCGGCGACCGGCCGGAGCCGTCACATTTGCCGGCACGATGCCGGCGTTCCGTTATTTCTTACCTAAAATATCCGCTCCCGAGAATTTCTTCGCGGCCTGGGCTTTTAGTTTTTCTTCGGTTGCACGGACCATCGTTACGTACTGCATACGCAGGTCGGCGAGCAGGCCTTCGAGTAGGCGGGCTTCTTTTTCGTGGAGGTTGCCCTTTGTCTTTTCACTCAACATCGCGAGGACATCGATCCAGAACTTGCCGGAGTCGAGATCAAGCGTACGCTGGCCGGTCGCTGGATGCGGAACTGCCCCGAGCGCGGCGGCGGCATTGGTTGCGAGAGTCGAGAGGAAATTCACAAAGCTTGCCGGATCCTGAGCTCCAGGAATGTCGTCGGCTTCCTCGCCGCCCGGCTCGTCATCTAGGTAGGCTCCTTCGTATGGATCAACGTCTGCTTCCGGAGTTGAACCGGCCTCCGCCGTGGGTGTTTCGTTCGGATTCGGCTCGTCGCTCTTGATTGGCTCAGGTGCCGGCTTCTTCAGTTCCGGCTCGAGCACGACTCCTTCCTTCAAGGACCCATCCGGATTAAACTTTCGGCGGTCAACAACTCGCAGGCTGACCTCTTCGTTATTCTCATCTCGTCCGATCATAGTATTTGCTTGATTCTAGCATTTCCCGAAATTTCGGGGGGAATACAGAGGTTCCCAGGAGACAACTCCGCAAGATTTCCTAGACTCTCCTCGACTTCCAAGACTTCCTAGACTTAAATATTCCCATGTCCGAAAAGTTTGATGAACTCATCGCAGTGATGGCCAGGCTGCGTGCTCCGGGCGGATGCCCCTGGGATGCCGAACAGACGTACGCGTCGTTGTCGCAGTACCTGCTGGAAGAAGCGTACGAGACCTTTGACGCGATCCATGAGGCGGATGCTACCGGCGACGTTACCAATCTGAAGGAAGAGTTGGGAGATCTGCTGCTCCAGGTGGTGTTTCATTCGACGATCGGCAAAGAGCGGGGCGAGTTTGATATTGAAGACGTCGCCGCGGGAGTTTCGCAGAAATTGATCCTCCGTCATCCGCACGTTTTCGGCGATGAGAAACTTGAGAAGGCAAAGGACGTTCTCGATAACTGGGACACGCTCAAGGCCAATGAAAGAAAGGCGTCGGGTAAGGAGGAGAAGGTACGAGAGTCGATCCTCGACGAAGTTCCAGTGCATTTTCCCGGATTGCTTGAGGCGTTAAAGGTTACTAAGAAGGCCTCCAAAATTGGATTCGACTGGCCCGACACGGCGCCGATCTTTGGCAAGATCGACGAAGAAACCGCCGAACTCAAAAAGGCTATCGACGAAGGAATTGCAGACGATATATCGGAGGAGATCGGCGATCTGCTCTTTGCTGTCGTGAACCTCGCTCGGCATCTCGACGTCGAACCGGAAACTGCACTAAAGAAGACAAATCGTAAATTTCGCTCTCGATTCAAATATATCGAGCAGGAACTCAAGCGAAATGGGAAGGCGCTCGAGGATTCGACGCTCGAAGAGATGGATTCGTTGTGGGATAAGGCTAAGGCTCGCTCAGCTTAGGACCGGCGCGCCGCATCCATACACTTCGGTTAGAGACGAAACCCTAGCTAATACCATTCCTTCCTACAATCAACAATTTACACACGTTGGCATACCGCTTGCGGATAGGTGGTTGTAGACCTCCATTCGTGCCTCACATTCATACTACATTGGAGGTATGAGTTATGTTCAGAAAGGGATTTGTAAGCGTTGTCGCTGTGTTTGCGATCGTGGCGGGAGCGGTGTTCGCACAAGATACGAAGAAGGAAGTGATCGTAAATGCCGACGGTTCGTACACGGTCATTGAATATCCTGTAGGTAAGGAAGTCGTTGTTAATTTAACACCGGCCACGACCCTCGCAACGGCCAAAGGCATTGCCCGGGTGATCCGCTCGGCCGACGGTACGAAGATTTTTTTTGATATGAGCGATCTTCCGGCTACGGTAACCGGCTATCACGCATACGCGATCGATCCGGCTGGGATGGTTACCCATCTAGGACCGGTAACGGTTGCTAATGGCATAGCTAAAGCTGAGTTCTCGACGCCGTTGAATCAATTCATGCTTGCGGTTTCACCGATGGATGGCCTGACGGCTATTTCGCCGACCAACACCGTTTTTACGAGCTCGATACCGACGGGATATGCGGTTGTTCCAAAACGAGTTAGCGAGACGCGGACGGCAGTTGTCGCCGGTGACGTTCGGTTCAAGTATGACGTGCCGCTGCTCAACATTTCGACGTTTCCTGATACGGAACGCGAAATCAAGATAAAGTTCGACGGCGAGCTTTCGGGTCTCGAAGGAAAGGCGTATGTTGACCGAGAAGACGGGACTACGAAGATCCGGATGCACTTTGACGATATGAAAAAGGTGCCCGCGGGCAAGAAGTTCGTGCTTTGGACCGTTGCACCGACTGGTGAATACGTGAAGATCGGACAGATCATTAACAGCGGTAAGCGTGAAGAAGGCGAGATCAAGAGCGAAACCGCGTTGACAGATTTCGGCCTCTTCGTAACTGTTGAGGATGCTGACGTTACGATCCCCACCAGTCGGACGTACACGGTGATTCGAGTAGCTTCCTAAGTGGAGTCTTGTTTAGCAACCTTAGGCGGGTTCATCTGAGCCCGCCTTTCCGTTATTCGGCAAACAACTCTTGAAGTTTGATCAGCACGTCTTTTCTGGCGGAGTTTTCTATCGAACCGATCTTTTTCACGAGCCGATCACGATCGACCGTCTGAATTTGATCAAGGATCACGTAGCGCGTTTCGTTTAGAAAACTAACCGGGATGCGGGTCGGATAGAGCGCCTTGGTAGCTGATAGCGGTGCGACTATAGCCGTTTCAACGTTCCGGTTCAATTCATCCGGAGAGATGATAACCGCCGGCCGCGTATTTTTCGGATCGTCGGACGGCCGATCGTCGAGGTTGATAAGATAAACTTCGAAGCGGTTCACCATTGCCAATCCTTTTTCTCAAAGCCCGTCGAGGAGCGACCGAGCGGCAGATCGTCATCGTGATCGCTAAGGGCCTTGAATGCGGCATCCCAATTTGACCGCGGTTTGTTGATATTACGGATCAAAATGCCCTCGGGCGTAACCTCGATCTCGACGTCGCCGGACATCCGCGTCTCCTCGAGCACCGCCTTTGGAATACGGATGCCGTGCGAGTTTCCGATCTTGATTATTTGGGCTTTCATGCGTCAGCCGATCTTTTCGAGGCCTCCCATATATTGCTGCAAAACCTCAGGGATCGTTATCGTCCCGTCCTCATTCTGATAGTTCTCAAGTATGGCGATCCACGTCCGCCCGACGGCGAGGCCGCTGCCGTTGAGGGTGTGAGCGAACTCGGGTTTGCTGCCGCCCGCCCGACGGAAACGGAGGTTCATTCGGCGGGCCTGGAAATCGCCGCAGTTCGAGCAGCTTGATATCTCGCGGTAGGTCTGCTGGCTCGGCAGCCAGACCTCGATATCGTATGTTTTCTTTGCTCCAAAGCCCATATCGCCGGTCGACAGGACGACGGTACGATACGGTAGGCCGAGAAGCTGCAGGATCCGCTCGGCGTCGGCGGTGAGTTTTTCGTGCTCAGCTTCGGATTCTTCGGGCAGCGTGATCTTTACAAGCTCGACCTTCTCGAACTGATGTTGGCGAATAAGCCCGCGAGTATCCCTGCCATAACTCCCGGCTTCGCTTCGGAAGCATGGCGAGTAGGCGGTGTACTTCAGCAGGAGATCCTTGGCGTCGAGGATCTCGCCGGCGTGATAGTTCGTTACGGGAACTTCGGCTGTGGGGATCAGGGCAAACTTTCGCTCATCGGTGGTGTGGAACAGATCCTCGGCAAACTTCGGCAATTGGCCGGTGCCGAACAGAGCCGTCTCGTTGACCAGGAACGGCGGCAGAGTCTCGGTATAGCCGTGTTCGCGGGTGTGAACGTCAAGCATGAAGTTAACGAGCGCACGCTCAAGTCTTGCTCCCGCACCATTTAGGATCGCGAATCTTGCTCCGGCGATCTTGGTCGCACGCTCCTGGTCAAGAATTCCCAGGCTTTCGCCGAGATCGACATGGTCCTTCGGCTCAAAGTCGAATTCTCTCGGCTCACCCCATTTACGGACCTCGACGTTCGCCGCTTCATCCCGGCCTACCGGTACACCGTCAGCCGGAAGATTCGGCAGGCCTGAGAGAAGCTCCGTCATCGCCGCTTCGGCCTCGTCACGCTGCGTGTCGAGTTCCGACTGGCGTGTTTTCAGGTCGGCAACCTCGGCTTTTCTCGCCTCGGCCTGGTCCATCTGGCCTGATTTCATTAGATCGCCGATCTCTTTCGAAGCCGAATTTCGCTTTTGGTTGGTCTCGTCGGACTCCGAGATCAGACGGCGCCGAGTGGCGTCAAGGTCGGCAAATTTATCGAGAGCGTCGACAGGAGAATTGCGGTTCGCGAGTGCTTCGCGAACGGCGTCAAGATTTTCTCTAACGAAATTAAGGTCGAGCATAACAACAGAAATCAGGCGGTCTTAGACCGCCTGTGGCAATATTATGCCACACATATTAGAATCTGGCGTTTGGCGCACGGGCGCCCAAATGTATGCAGTATAAAGTCCGCAAAGCCGTTTTTCCTGCCGCAGGGTTAGGCACGAGATTTCTTCCCGCGACTAAGGCATCGCCGAAGGAGATGCTTCCGTTGGTCGACAAGCCGCTGATCCAGTATTCGGTCGAGGAGGCGGTTGCGTCGGGCATTGAATCAGTATTGATCATCACTGGCCGCGACAAGAACGCGATCGAGGACCATTTCGATATCTCGCCGGAGCTTGAGCGGAATCTGAAAGACAAGGGCAAGGACGAGCTGCATGACCTGGTTCGAAAGATCTCTGACATCGCGAGGATCAGTTATACGCGGCAAAAACAAGCTCTGGGATTGGGTCACGCGATCTATCAGGCGCAGGATTTTGCGGCGGGCGAGCCCTTTGCGGCACTGTTGCCGGATGACGTTGTCGATGCTGAGGTCCCTGCTCTCAAGCAGATGATGGACGTCTTCGACAAGTATCAGGCTCCAGTGATCGCGACGATGCAGGTCGAAGGCGAGGCGATATCGCGATTCGGCGTCATCGACGCAGATGAGGTGGAACCGGGCGTTTTCAAGGTCAAAGACCTAGTGGAAAAGCCGCCGTTTGCCGAGGCTCCTTCGGACCTTGCGATCATCGGACGCTATATTTTCACGCCGGATATATTTGAAGCTATCGAGAATACGAAGCCGGGAGCGGGCGGCGAGATCCAGATAACGGATGCGATGCGGCTTCTGTTGAAGGACCGTCCGCTGTACGCGGTGAAACTCGAAGGTACCCGCCATGATGCCGGTGATAAGCTCGGATTCCTGATCGCGACGGTCGAGTTTGCACTTAAGCGGCCAGACCTGCAAGAAGAGTTCAGATCATACCTGCAAGGACTAAAGCTCTAGTGTTTCAGAGTCGTCAAACTATCCGTTTTCGTCCGATCAGTCAGAAACAATGCCAACACAACTGCGCAGCCAGCATCGCGTTTTTTGATCTCCGTTTCGTCAAGCACACTTCCAGCATCGCGACCGATCGAAAATCCGGATCATAAATCTTCTATTTTTTAATTTCTGTGCTTTCCGTGATCTCTGTGGTTTCTGTGTTTTTTGTGGTTTCTGTGCTTTTTGTATTCATCTTAGATTTTCGTGGTCAACGGAGGATAAGCACAAAAAACACAAAAAGCACAAAAAAAAGAGAACAAGGAGAGGTGGTTCGGTTTCGTGCTCCTGGCTTCAGTGATCAGGCGACGGGCTTCCGCCGGTTGCTGAATCCGAGGGCGGTTTGGAGGACGATCAGCAGAAGGATGCTCACGGCGAGGACGTACATTCCGGAGCGAAGATCGCCCAGGCGTTGCGAGAGAAATCCGATCAGCCATGTGACGGCGGTAGCGCCCAATGTGCCGCTGAGGAAGAGAGGCGTTGCGCGGCGCATGGCCTCGGATCCGAAAGCTTTTGAAAATCGCGAGACGTTGGTCGGGAAAACTGACGACGTGCCGAGACCGCACAGCGCTCCACCGATGCCGAGTTGGATAGTTTCGGATGCCGTCAAGATGAGCGTCAGGCCAGCGAGAATTACCAGCAGGCTGATGAAGATGACCTTGTTCTCATCTAGATATCGGAAGAACACCGGAGCGATTCCGCGGCCGATGATGAAGAAAAGAAAGAAGAGGAATGTCGGTGTGACGAGGCGTGTCGCTGCCGCTCCTTCGATCCGTTCTGTGTAGGTCGTCAACCAGCCTCCGATTCCGCTCTCGAACCCGACGTGAATGAACGCGAAAAGCGCGATCGCCCACGCGAGCGGGTTCGACCAGATCGGCGTCAATTCTTCGGTGCTCTCGCTTCGTGGTTTGACGCGTGCTTCACTTGGCATTGGTAGGACGAAGATCGCGACCGCTAGAATGATGAGCGGGATCGAGAGACAGAGTGTCGTGTTGAAGAGGCTCGTGCCTTGGGCGGTGAAATCGGTGAGCGGCTTGGAGACGATCGCGCCGAGACCCCAGAAGAAGTTAAGGAAACTCAATGCCGATGCGGACCTTTCCGGGTTGCGTTCGAGAATCAGGACGTTGATGGCCGGGAGAGTCAGTCCCACGCCAAGGCCGTTTACGAAAAATGCTATGAGCACGAGTTCGTACGAGCCGAGATTCAGCATCGCGATCCCGATCGCC
>JBEBGW010000321.1:0-5023 GCA_040081025.1 Pyrinomonadaceae bacterium
TTCTACTTCAGAACAACGGACGTGACCGGAGTGGCAAATCTGCCGGCCGGAGTCGAGATGGTGATGCCGGGTGACAACATCCAGATGGAGATCACCCTGATCGCCCCGATCGCAATGGAAAAAGGACTACGCTTCGCTATCCGCGAAGGCGGCCGCACCGTCGGTGCCGGTACCGTGTCCGAGATCGTTGAGTAAGAGAGTTCAGAGTACGCGCTTTAGCGTGCAGATACACAAAGACACGCTGAAGCGTGAACTCTAAACGAAGAATATGTTGAACGAAAAGATTCGCATCAAGCTTAAAGCCTACGACCACCGGGTGTTGGACCAGTCCACGCAGGAGATCGTCGATACGGCAAAACGAACCGGAGCAAGGATCGCAGGGCCGATCCCGCTTCCGACCGTCAAGAACAAATGGACGGTGCTTCGTTCGCCGCACGTCGACAAAAAGTCGCGTGAGCAGTTCGAGATCAGAACGCACAAGCGCCTGATGGATATTCTCGATCCGACGGCTGAAACAGTCGACGCGTTGATGAGATTGGACCTGCCGGCCGGTGTCGATGTCGAGATCAAGGCTTTTGGTAAGAATTAGTCGAGACAGTCTAGGAAGTCTAGAAAGTCTTGACAGTCCGGGAAGTCATTGAGGACTTTTCAAGACTTCCAAGACTGACAAGACTGAGGACTTACAAAGAATATGATTAGCGGAATCATTGGTAGAAAAGTCGGAATGACGCAGATCTTTGCTGAAGACGGAACGGTTACTCCGGTCACCGTCATAAAAGCAGGGCCATGCGTCGTCGTCCAGACGAAAAGCGCGAACGGAGCGGACGGCTATAACGCAGTTCAGCTCGGACTTGTTGAAGACAAGCCGATCCGTTTGAAGAATGTTTCGAAGCCGCTGCAAGGCCACTTTGAGAAAACCGGTGCCGGCCTTCCGCCGACGCGTGTTCTCAAGGAGATCCGCCTGACGGGCGAGCCCGATGCGAGCGTCGGCGATCAGATCAAGGCTGACATCTTTGTAGATGGCGACAAGATCGAAGTGGTCGGGAAATCGAAAGGTAAAGGTTTCGCCGGAACGATCAAGCGTCATAATTTCAAACGCGGCCCTGAATCGCACGGTTCGATGAACGTACGTGCACCGGGTTCGATCGGACAGTCGGCCTACCCGTCACGCGTCATCAAAGGTACGCGTTCGAGCGGCCACATGGGTGACGAGCGTGTCACGGTGAAAGGATTGACGGTTGCCAAGGTAGATGCCGAGAACAACCTGATCATGGTCCGCGGAGCTGTTCCCGGAGCGAACGGCAGCGTAGTTATTGTAAAGAAGTCTTGACAGTCTGGGAAGTCAAGTAAGTCTTGACAGTCTGGGAAGTCGAGGAAGTTTTTGAAAAGTTAAAGGTTTGGGATCAGTAAGTCGGTGGAACGGAATTCTTTCTAGACTTCCAAGACTGGCTCGACTTCCTAGACTGAATCGGAGTGAGAGATTATGCCTACCGTAAAGGTTCGCAATTTGAAGAATAAGGAAGTCGGCGAAGTTACGCTGTCGGATGCCGTTTTTGGTGCCGATCTTAACGAAGCGCTGATCCACTCGGCACTGATGAACTTTCGTGCTAACGCGAGAGCCGGAACGTCTGCGACCAAGACCCGCGGAAACGTTTCGGGTTCGGGACGCAAGCTGTGGAAGCAGAAAGGTACCGGCCGTGCCCGTATCGCATCGCTTCGATCGCCACTTTGGAAAGGCGGCGGTAACGTCCACGGACCTCAGCCGCGCGACTGGTCATACGAAATGCCGAAGAAGATGCGCCGCGGTGCTCTGCGATCAGCTCTTTCGGAAAGGTTGCGTGAAGGGAACCTGATCATCATCGACGAGTTCGCGATCTCGACGGCGAAGACAAAAGATCTGGTCGCGACTTTGGCTGAGATGGGCGCGTCGGCCAAGAATCTTTTGGTAGATTCGCTCGACAACGCGAACCTGGTTCTTTCGGCACGCAACGTCAAGAAGACCAAGGTTACGAACAGCTACGGCCTGAACATCTACGACATTCTCTATCACGAGAAGCTGTTCCTTTCGAAGGCGGCAGTAGAGGAACTAAGCAAGATCCTCGATCCGGGTACTTCGGATGAAGTGGTCGTTGAAGAGAAGCCGAAGGCAAAGAAGTCTGCGAAGGCTGAAAAGGTTGAGGCCGCCGCTGAGGAAGCACCGGCGAAGGCTCCGCGAAAGAAGAAAGCTGAGGCTGCCGAAGAAACTGCGGAGGTGACTGAAAATGAGTAACTTAGGCGTTTGGACAATTTTGAAATCGCCGGTCGTCACCGAAAAGAGCGTGATCCTGAAAGAGGATTCGACCGAAGAAAACGAAGGCCGAAAGGCAGGACAGGTATTGACTTTCCGAGTTGATACTAAGGCGACGAAGACCGAGATCAAGGGTGCTATAGAAGAGATCTTCAACGTTAAGGTTTCGTCGGTCCGCACGGTCAACTACGACGGCAAGATGAAGCGTCGAGGCCGTCAGGAAGGACGCCGTCCGAGCTGGAAGAAGGCATACGTCACGCTCCGCAAGGGCGAGCCGATGGTCGATTACGCGGAAGCAATTTAATGGTGAGTTGTGAACGGTGAATGGTGAATGGAAAGATTCACTCATCACTTGTCACTCGTCACTTATCACTAGATATATGGGAATCAAGAGATTAAAACCGACTTCACCGGCACGCCGCTATCAGACATATCTGACACGCGACGATCTGACGCCGGGAGCAACACCCGAGAAATCGTTGCTCGAGCCGAAGATCAGAATTTCGGGCCGCAATAATGATGGCCGCATCACAGTACGCCGTCGCGGCGGAGGCCACAAGCGCCACTACCGCATCGTCGATTTCAAGCGTGACAAGACCGGTATTCCCGGAAATGTCGCACAGATCGAATACGATCCGAATCGCTCGTCGCACATCGCGCTGATCAATTATCTCGACGGCGAGAAGCGATACATCATCGCTCCGGTCGGACTGAAGGTCGGTACGCAGGTGTTGAGTGGTGCGGAGGCAGACATCCTGCCGGGCAACGCGCTGCCGATCAAGAACATTCCGCTCGGTACGGAGGTTCACAATATCGAGCTTCGTCCCGGAAAGGGCGGACAGATGGTTCGGTCGGCCGGTGGATTCGCTCAGATCATTGCTAAGGAAGGCGATTACGCCCAGCTTCGTATGCCGTCAGGTGAAGTTCGCCGCGTTCCGGTCGTCTGTATGGCGACCGTCGGACAGGTCGGCAACACCGAGCACGAGAACGAATCGCTTGGTAAAGCGGGCCGCAACCGGTGGAAGGGCAGGCGTCCGAAGGTCCGCGGTGTCGCGATGAACCCGGTCGATCACCCGCACGGTGGTGGTGAAGGTAAAACCTCAGGCGGACGTCACCCTGTAACTCCGTGGGGACAGCCGACACGCGGTTACAAGACGCGTCGCAATAAGCGTACGAGCAACATGATCGTTAAGGACCGTAGGAGAAAATGATGAATGATGAATGCTGAATGATGAATTTTCGAACCATTCTGCATTCTGAATTCTGAATTCTGAATTCGAATTATGCCACGTTCATTAAAAAAGGGTCCGTTCATCGACCTGAGCATTCAAAAGGCACTCGCGAAGATTTTGGCGACCGGCAACAAGCCGCCGGCGGTCAAGACCTGGTCGCGACGCTCAACGATATCGCCGGACATGGTCGGACTGACTTTCGGCGTTCACAACGGCAAGCGTCACATTCCCGTATTTGTCACGGAGAATATGGTTGGCCACAAGCTTGGTGAATTCTCGCCGACCCGGACCTACAAAGGTCACCCGGGAACTAAGGCAGAGAAGATGGCGAAGAGGAAATAGTAGTCATGGAAGCGATAGCTAAGACAAGACATCTGAAAGGAAGCCCGAGGAAGACGCGGCTCGTGATCGATCTGATCCGAGGTGAGAATGTTTCGCGTGCTCTGGCGATCCTCAAGTTCACTGATAAGCGAGCCGCCGGCCCGATCGAGAAGACGCTGCGTTCGGCGATCGCTAACGCAACCTATCTCGCCGAGCAGCAGAACATCGCTGTAGATCCGGACGATCTCTGGGTGAAAACCTGCTTCGTGGATATGGGCGCTCACAAGAACAGGCGCCGAATGCGTCCTGCTCCGCAGGGTCGTGCCTACCGCGAAACGCGTCATTATTGCCACATCACCATTGCGGTGACCAGCGATGATAAGCCGAAGACCGAGAAGGATCTGAAGATCGAGGCCGCTAAGGCGAGAGCTGCGGACCGACCGAAGAAAGAGAAAGCTCCGGTCAAGAAGGCTGCTCCGAAGAAGGCGAAGGCTGAAGAGATCGAAACTCCTTTGGCGGAAACTCCGGTAACGGAGACGCCGGTTGCCGAGAATCTTGAAGCGGCGGCGGTCGCGGACGATGCGGCGGTTGCGGATGCGAAGAACGCATCGACGGCAGCAGAGGCAGAAAGTAACGAAACGAAGCCGGCCGACGACAAGCAGCAGGACATCAACGAGGAGTTGGAAAGACAGTAGCTGACTCGATCCGATCTCGAATTTGAGATCTGAGATTTGGAATCTTAAATATGGGACAAAAAGTACATCCATACGGCTTTAGGGTCGGATACAACAAAGACTGGCACTCGCATTGGTACACCAAGGCCGACTACGCTAAGTTCCTCGCTGAAGATCTCGAACTGAAGCGTACGTTGAAGAAGAAATTCGCTGGCGGCGGAGTTTCGCACATCGACATTGAGCGTGCTGCGACCAGGATGAAGATCATCATCTATACGTCGCGTCCGGGCATCATCATCGGCCGTAAGGGGTCGGAGATCGAGAAGCTTCGCGAAGATCTTTCGCGCAAGACCGGCCGGGAAGTGCTTGTATCGATCCAGGAAATTCGTCACCCGGAGTTGAACGCTCAGCTTCAGGCGGAGAAGATCGCACAGCAGCTCGAGAAGCGTATCGCTTTCCGACGTGCGATGAAGAAGACGATGGAAGAATCCACCCGCTTCGGCGCACAG
>JBEBGW010000322.1:0-4998 GCA_040081025.1 Pyrinomonadaceae bacterium
CTCTCCGCCGAAGCAAAATAGATGGTGCGAATCGAACCGGTACGGATGGCATTTGCACCCTTTATTCATTCAGGCATACATTCGCGACCAGATTTCTTGAACGGCGGCCGGGCGATCTGCTTACGCTAGCCGCATTGCTCGGCCATTCCAGTCTGCGGATGGTGATGCGATACGCTCACCCGTCTGACGAGCACAAGTTCGATGCGATAAAGTCAATGGAGGAGGACCATCAACCGACGGCATATACGGCAGCGGTTTCGCCCACAACCTCGACGCATTCGTGAATAATCTTCTTTGCTTGTGTTTCGGTCGGCAACAGATAAATTGCCGCTCGTTCTGTCCTCTGCTTTGGAAGAAAGATTTTGCAGCGAATGTTGCTTAGCTTTCCGCCACTCGGCGTGATGAGGTCGCCTTCAACTGAAAGTCTTCAGGTCGTTGTCGAAGTTGAATCATAATGGTCTAGTAGTTAGCCCTCCGTCGCATTTTTTCAATCTTGCAGTCCTCACGATAAGAACAACCTTTGCACTCTGCATCTTGATAATAAAACTCGCCAAAGCAGTTCGGCTGTAGGGCTAAGTCAAGTCCTTTCGAAAGTGCGTAACCGCCGACGAGAATTGTTGAAAGCCAGCCCACGGAGCTTTTGAGTTTGTCGCGACCAAGTTTAGCCCGCCGTTCTAAACCCTTCCTCTTCAAATCCCTCAGAGCGGAATGAATCGCAGAGGGCTTGCCGTGAAAACGGGGCTTCCCGCCCGTTGAAAGTTCGGGCTCTATCTCAAGCCACAGATTCCGATTAGTAATGCCCTGTAGATGAAGGTCTTTCGTCTTGATAATCAGGAATGGTATTTCGGACTGGAACGCCATCGACGTTTCTTGCAGGAGGTAAGGTGTTGCGATCCGCAACGTCTGGTCGGGAAATTTGCGGTCGGTAGCGTTGAGCCGCTCAGTAGCGACGCCGACCAAGCATTCGCAGGAGTCCATCAGCCGCTTTATGGCGTCATCCGTTTGGTCGGCAAGTGAAACATTGCGTCCTATTGTGAAACAGCGGAAGCCCATAGGAGCGAGCACTTTTTGCTCAATCGCACGAACTAGCGGCTCGTCGGTCGGGCGAACGCTACAGCTCAAAAATGTGGTTACAACTTCGTTGGATCTCGTCGTCATTCTGCTCCCCTAGTATATAGCCGAGAACGCTGTAAAGTCTTACACTAGAGCTATGTCTGACCACCGCACAGCCTTAGTGCCACTGAGTACGAGCGATCACGCCGCACCAGAACTGTATGCAAAAGGCGTGCTCGCGAATACGGGCCTCTTTGCCGAGTCGCTGATCTATTACGACAGCGTGAACGTCAACTGCGAAAACGGCGTGCACTTCGCCGCGTTTATTAGTCGGCTTATCCAGCAGGGCTTGTCTTACGACCAGCTCATCGGCTTGGTCGAGGACGGCGTTATCAATTTCCTTTCGACAGCCACCGCTCACCCCGTATGCGTCCGAGATATTTTCACGGATGAGCCTCGTAGCTATATCGTCACGCAGTTTGTGGCAATACAGGAAAGCGATATGAAAGAGCCGAGTTATTTTGCGAGGAAGTCTCTCGATACTAGAGAGCTTCGCAGTTCGTTCGGCACGTTGAACGACGAGAATAAGTTGGGTGCGACCGAGGCTCGCTTGTATGAACGTTTTTGTAAGGCCGCAAACGCACGTGTAACGGTCTACGATGCGGATACCGATGTAATGGGTTCGGGCATCGTCAATAATGCGTATGACGACTTCCTGGATCCTGTCCGATGCAAGGCGATAGTGTCCAGTATTCTCACGAATATCTACAAGGCACAAGGTCTCGGATCGGTGCCTGATTTTCCCGTCCGTGTCCGCGAAATGGATGGTAGTAACTATGAGGATATCGCCCACAACCCGAACGGGACTGTGGTAGTCAGACCTTACGATGACGGCAGTTCAAAATCTATGAGGTCGATATCGAATTGCCGACAACTGGCCTCGATGATGAGGTAAAGTTTCGGCGAATGTTCAACACCCTTCCGTTGTCCATTGCTGGCGTTGCCGACCTATATGTCCGCTGTGCCGGAAAAATGAAAAGCGATTTCTATTTAGCGCCGACGATGAGCCAGATCCTCGGTGACAAGCTATTCGAGATAGACAACCTTGAGGTAGAGAGGCTCAAGCGAAAAAATATTATCGACAGTATCGAGCAGACGGCAGATTTTCCTAATGTTTACCAACTCATTAACGGGAACGAAATAGAATTCTCTACGGTCTTGGAGCTTCGGAAAAAGGGACGGCGGTTTCGCGACTGGTTGCAACAGACAAGCGGGGGCGAGGACTGGAAGGTCTGGCACGCCTATCACAATGAAACGGCGAAGGAAGCGGGGTTCACTCGGAACGTCCGAAAGGCGATCAAAGTTTTTGGAGTGTTAACATCGGCGGCGGTTGGTGCGGCCGCGGGCATCGCGACCGAAAGGGCAACGGGAAGCGGTGTAGAGTCGGCTATCGCCGCGAGTGCGTCCGCTGTTGTTACCAAGAAGCTGGTTGAGACGGCCACCGAAAAAGTGACGGACAAGCTGTTTGATTACGGTGCAGATCTCGGAACGGACTGGGCACCAAAATGCTTTGGCGACTGGTCGAAGGAACGCATTGAGAAAATCCTAAAGGATAACTCTTAAGGCATAACCCGAAACACGATGAAAGGACTTACTATACCTGACAAGATTCTCGCTTGGCGTGAAGGCGACGAAATAACCGAGGAACATCATTACTGGATTGCAAAGTTTTCCCTTCATATGTTCACGCCGAATGATGAAGCGGGAATCTTAGAACGTGCCGAATCGATGAAGGCTATGACGCGAGAGCAATTGAGGCCGTTTCTCGCCACTGTGATTTCAACTTATTCGGGAATGGATTTGCCTACATTCTTGCGTGAGTTTCCGAACGTGGCCTTTCGACGCAGGTACTCTTAGCCACGAAGTTTTCAAAAATAAAGCCGAACGATTAAAGAATGTTGCCCTTATCCCTAACCCGTTCGGCGATGGATGAGTCCGCCGTGATTTTTGGCAATGCGGGAGCCGCAGTGGTCGGCAAAATCTATGTAACGTTGAAACTGGTTCCTGATCTTGTTCGCATCGCTGCTCCAAATCTTTTCGTCACGAACAAAGCTCGTCAATACAAGCTCGACCTCACGCCAAAGCGTGGGAGCCTTTCTGTCGAAATCAGTATCGCGGGTCGTGCCGAAATTCCAGATACATCGTTGCCGCTTCAACGAATAGAATACCCTACAGGTTTGTCTTGTTAGTCCGAGATTTGAAGCGATCTGATTCGCGAACGAGGCAGTTATTACAAAGAGGAAAACCGGCCCGAAGTGCGCGAGGTTACGATAATCATACGATAATGACAATTCGCAAGAAAAGCGTCAAAATTATCGCGTCTGTAACCTATTGTATTCCTTGGAGTTATTGGAGGCGGCGATCGGAATCGAACCGATGAATAAAGGTTTTGCAGACCTCTGCCTTACCACTTGGCTACGCCGCCACGGGGATTTGAGATTGGGGACTTGGGATTGGCATCCAGCCACAGCGATCCGGTCCGAAATCATTTTGGGAATTAAAAGAACAAGCAATTGAAGCGACGCTGGCAATGTTTGCCTTGCGTCGCTTCCGATAATATGGAGCGGGAGACGAGGGTCGAACTCGCGACTTCGACCTTGGCAAGGTCGCGCTCTACCACTGAGCTACTCCCGCACGCAAACTGTAATTTTACCGTCTGAACCTCGATTGTCAAGCGTAATGCTTAGTTTACGGTGATGTCTTTCAGGAACGTCCAGTCTCCGCTCGGGTTCATCTTGATGTTGCCGATCCGCTTGTTGGCGACGACCATATTCGCCGGATACCAAAGCGGCAGCAAGGGAAGTTCGTTGCTGATTATTCCCCAAGCTCTTACGTAAAGCTCTTTCGCTTTCTCACGGTCGATCTCGTTGATCGCATCTTCGAGCAGGGTATCGACCTCTTTGTTGGTGTATCGCCAGCGGTTGCAGCACGCGACTCCCGGGCCGGGAATTCGGCCGGTGGTGAAGAGGTCCTTAAGAAAGATCGGGTCTTGATTTCCGCCGATCCACTGAGCGGTGTTCATTTGGAACTGGCCTTGTGCAAGCTGCTGGCGAAGTACGCCGGGATCGATCTGCTCGATCTGAACGATCAGCCCGATCGCGGTTAGCGAGTTTTGGATCGCTTGCGCGTAACTATTAAAGGCTGCGTTCGCCGAGGCGTATTTGAAGATTATCGGCTCGTTCTTATAACCGGCTTCGCGAAGAAGTGCCTTCGATTTTTCCGGATCGAAGTTGTATTGAGTTCCGGGCGAATATGCCCACGAGCCCACCGGCAGGATCGAGCTTGCGCTTTTCGCCTGGCCGGAAAGGAGTTCCTTGATCAGCTTGTCGCGGTCGATCGCATGGCCGATCGCCTGTCGGATCTTTACCTGATTCAGCGTTGTCGATGTCGTGTTGAGCCCGATGTATTGGATGTTAGACCCGTCAAACTGCTCAACTTTGAGATTGGGACTCTCGCCCAGCAACTTCAACGTGTCGGGAGGAAGATTCGAGGCTCCGGGTGCGATATCAACACCTCCCGTCTGCAGCTCGGCCTGAAGAGCGCTGGCATCGGTAACCGTTCTTACACGGAGCTTCGCGAACTTCGGAGCTCCCTCCCAATAACCCGGGAACGCTTCTAATTCGACCGTGCTCTGCGAGGCGTCGAATTTGACGAACTTGAAGGGCCCCGAACCAACCGGACTTTCCTTCTGCTGTTCGGCGGTGCCTTCCGGAATGATCGGGATCGCGACAAGGTTCGACAGAAGCTGATTCTTTAGTGCAGGACGGCCGACGACGAATACGACGGTCTTCGCATCGGGAGTCGTAAGAGAACTGATATGTGCAACCTGTTTGCCGTCAACTGTGTCGAAGAACGCTCCTGATTTGTAGCCTTTGCTCTCGAAAA
>JBEBGW010000323.1:0-4992 GCA_040081025.1 Pyrinomonadaceae bacterium
CGGGACTGACGCGAAGCTATACCCGCCCTCATCGCTGGTGGTGGTGGTTCGTTCAAACCCCGTCGCCGAGTTCAGAAGCTTTACGGTCGCTCCCGGAACCACGGCCCCGTTATTGTCACGAACTGTCCCGCTTACGCCGGCGGTGCCGGCCTGCGCAAAGCCTGCGACGGTGCCGATCGCGAGAACGAACAAAACGACGATGCCTTGTGTGAGCATGGTCTTAAGAACGCTAAATCTCATAGGTCCTCCTGGTAATAAATATGACGGAAGTAATCGTCAAAAAACCTTAATCAACCCGCCTTGAACTGTATAAACGGAACGAACCAGAATGAACAAAGGCACGTAGTGTTCCATATGCGATAATTCCCCTAACCTATTCAACGTATTGGACTTATCACTCTCGATTTACTGATATACGCTGAAGTCTCTATGATTTTCTGAATGGATATTCATAATTTCGTTGCGTGCTCGCGATAAAAAAAGAGTCGAGGCAATCACCTCGACTCTTTTCTAAATGACTTCCAGGTACGGCCTAGAAATCGTATCTCAGCGCAAACTGCATAACGCGAGGGGCGCTCTTGGTTGCGGAGAATTCTCCGAGACCGGTGGGTGCACCGCCGTTTTGCGGAGCGAACCCGATACGCGTTTCGCTGAATGGGCCGGTGAAGATGGGGGTGTTGGTCAGGTTAAAGACCTCCCATTTGAAACCGAGTTTGTGAGTTTCGCTCCACGGCATCTTGAACTGCTTCTGAAGGCCCATATCGATCACGAAGAAGGAAGGCATCCGGATCTGGTTACGGTCGCCGGTCTCTCCGGGATGCGGGCTCCGGAAGCTGGAATAGGCCTCTTCCGGATCAGCGAAGATCGTCGGAAGCCCGCCTTCGCCGTTGAAGAAAACGCCGGTCGGGATACGGGTGGTTTGAACGGGAGAACTCTTGATATTCCAGTTGGTAGGCCAGCCGGAATTATCGAAGAACCTAAAACCCGCACCGATCGGTTCGCCGCTGTTGTAACGTACGATCGACGACAATTGCCATCCCCCTAGTAATGCATCGACGAACGCATTGCTGTCGCGCAGGAATCGCTTACCCTTGCCGACCGGAAGCTCCCAGACAGTGTTGAAATTAACAATATGACGCATGTCGAAATCGGACGCGGCATAGTTGTCACGCTGACGCAGCGGATTCAAAATGAACGCCGCGCCGAAGCCAAGTGCATTTTGCAGGCCCGACGTATCGTCCATTGACTTCGAGAACGTGTAGTTCAGATCCCACGTGAGTCCGCCCAATCGCTGCCGGAGCGAAGCGGCCATTCCGTGGTAGTCGGAATTGGCGATCGTACCGAACGAATCGAGTGCTCCGTATTGGCTTTGATAATACAATCGCTGGCCGGAGAACCGGTCAAGCAGATGGGATAGGAACGTCCAATCTGTCGTACCGGAGCCGATCAAATACGCAACCTGCGTATTTGTAAACCCCTCGCCCGGATCACTTCCAATGAAGATACTATCCAAAAGACCCGGAGCGTAAAGGTTTTCGAAGAACGGCAAAGGAGCAATAGAACCGACTCCGGAGCCTGCCTGACTCTGTATGTCAAGGATCGTCGTCGCCTCGTACCATGTCTGACCCGACGTTGGTTCTCTCAGATTGTTCGGCGTCATCACGTCACGGGTTGCGAGGAGTCCGCGTCCAAGACGTGCAACGTACGAAACCTCCGCATACATCTTGCCAGGAAGTTCACGCCCGTAGGTAAGGTTCCATGTGTAGTTAGTCGGTGATTTCACGCCGCGGTCGATCGACTGCTCGATACGGCGGGCGAAATTCTCCGGCTGCTGCAGCGGGAACACAAGGTTACCGGGAATTTCAACCCCCGGAAGACCCCGTATGTCCATACCGAATCCGGTAAACAGCGGAGCAGGATTGTCCGTGATGTTATACGTGTTTGCGGGCGTTGTGAACGCCGACGTATAGCCGAGCGTGTTGTTATTGTCGAATGTTACAGCCAGCTGCTGGCCGAAGTAGTCGTTCGTGATCGCGAATCCGCCACGGAGTACGGATTTGCGATTAGTTCCGAATATTTTCGCCAAAGTACCGTCTTTGAAATTCGGCGACCAGGCAACCGAAATGCGCGGCTGGAAGTTATTCGTATCCCATTCATAGAAATCCGGCTTACCGTTTTTCGGTCCGGCCTTATCTACTATGAGCGGTTCCGTATAATTTTCACCGCGTTCGGCGGCTGCGACTCTACGTTGAAAATACACGTCAAGCGGAATATTCGGAGCGGCCTGAAAACCCTGGGTCTCATACACCGGACGGCTTAGTCCATACCGAAGGCCGAGATTCAAGGTTAGGCTCTGTCTGAGCTTCCAACTGTCCTGAACGTAAAAGTCATACTCTTCCGTTGCCCATTCTCGAACCGTCGGTTCTCCGTTAACAGGATTCCCGTCGATATCGAAAACGAAGTTTGCGGTGTACTGGCTCAGTCTACCCAGCACGGCCGTCAACGACGATTGAGCGGCGCTCATCGTACTTCCGCTGACTATCAACGATGTTCCGGGAGGGGGAGCAAAAGTGGAGTTCAGATAGTTCTCGAGTGGAGTCAGCAAGATCGCTCCGGATTCATCATAGAATCCGAAATTTAACGATGCATTGTCGAATGCCGAAGCAAGATCGGTACGTTTGTTGCGAATTATTCGGATGTTCGTACCGAATTGAAGCGTGTGATTTCCCTTTATCCACGTGAGGTCGTCAGTGATGTTGTGGGTCGGGTTTACACGGCTGAAAGTATTCGTAAATGCCAGCGGCTGGAAAACATTACGAAACACAACTGCATTTTCGCCAGAGTCACCCTGATTGCTGTATGCAAGCCGGGTCAAGCCGTAGTTAAATCGGTTCGTCAGGTTGTTGCTGATAAGCCATGTGTGTGTAGCGGCCAGTCCCATCGGGTGGCTCCACCGGTCGGATCCTGGCGTATCCGGAAATCGCGGAGGCCGGCCAAAGAGATCGTGCTGCGCGTTCGCTCTAAACGAAACCTGATGCTTCTGGTCACTTGTGACTGACCAGTCGAATCGAGCCGTATGTGTGTTCTGCTTCACGGGAAGCGGAGCGTTAAACCGGTAACCGCCGGTGTTGAATCCGTCGCCGAGTGTAGAAGTATTTGACGGATAACGAGCAGCGGCGGCGGCTAATTCGGCAAGTGCGAGAGGATTAACATTTACAACCGCATTGCCGTTGCTTGTTAGTCCATTGATGTCCGCTATATTCAGACTGCGTGTTTGCGGCACATATCCCGGAACCGGGTCGCCGTTAGCATCCAGAAGCTGATCCTGAAATCGAATGATCCCTTGACCGAGACTTGCAAGCGGCACTTGTCGCGTCACGCCTTCGTCCTTTGCCTCACGCATTCCTTCATAGTTATAAAAGAAGAAAAGCTTGTCCTTAAGGATCGGGCCGCCGAGGCTTCCGCCGAAGAGGTTTCGGATGAGCTTTGGCCTCGCGACGCCCGCCGCGTTGTTGAACCAATCGTTCGCGGTCGTCAGCGTGTTTCGATGATATTCGAACAGGTTGCCGCGAAACTGATTCGAGCCGCTTTTCGTGATCAGCGAAACTTGAGCGCCTGCAGAACGCCCCTTCGTCGCGTCCGGATTGAGTGTTGTAACGCGAAATTCTTCGATCGAATCGGGCGTTACACGTAAAACGCCGGTGAACGCTTTGTCCGGGTCATTGACAGGATCGAGTGGTGTGGCGAGACCGGTCTGCTGATCGTTGATGTCAACGCCGTCAAGCGTGATATTTGCCTGATCCTGACGTCCGCCGGCGACCGCTCCGTCCGGCGTTACACCTGGTTGCAGGCTCAGCAGGCCGACAACATTTCGCCCTTCAAGGGGAAGCTGCGAGATCTGTTTTGCAACAAAATTATTGCCGAGACTTGCGTCTTGCGTATTGACAATATTCTCGATGCCGCCCGCCGAGACTTCGACATTAGCGGTTACGTCGCCGATCTCCATGCTGACCGGGATCGAAGTTGTCTTGTCGACGAGCGCCTGCACCTCGCGGACGATCGATCGTTTGAAGCCGGACGCCTCGACCTCGATCGAGTATGCCCCCGGTGGGACAGCGCTGAAACCGAAGGCCCCGCTACCATCCGTTGTGGCAGTTCGGGTGGTCCCCTGACCTGTGCTAGTAAGCTTGACCGTAGCTCCGGCGACAACCTGGCCTTGTGCGTCAGCGACAGTGCCGTTGACTGACGATGTGCCAGACTGTGCCAGGGTACTACTCGAGATCAGAACGAACGCGGCGAGCAAAGCAAAGACGCCTTTCATCCATTCTGAAGTTTTAGAAATACTCATAATGCCTCCTGTAGTTCTTGATCAAAAGGGTGAATCTGAGATTCAAGAGACATAGGGGCATATGCCGTTCCACTAAGTCGGCTATTGCTAATGTATTGACATTATGGAGATTAGCTCGATCTTCAGACGAGCAAGTGGGACAAGCCGCACACCCGACGTGACGAGTTGCTCGTTAATTTCGGAGAATTTTCAGATAAATGGGACGAAGTGTTTGAGGGGTTGAACGCTATTCACTTTTTCGAAGCGACATGGCGATCGACTTGATGGCAGAGGCCGCTGAACCGGTCGCGGTCGAGATGGTTGGCGAAGTCGGGTGGGCAACATCGCCGATGGCGTAGATACCGGAAATCAAAGTTCGACATTCGCGATCGACGTTTACATAACCTGTTTCATCTAGCTCAGCGAATGCTTCTAGAAGGTCAGAGTTCGGCTCCACACCGATCCGAACAACTGCATTCTCAATCGCGATCCTGCTAGATTCGCCGCCGGCCAATTCTAGATCCACGAATTCAAGATCCGTAGAACCTCCAAACTCCTTCACTCGAGCGTTTAGGATCATTTCGATCCGATCGTGATGTTTGGCAGCTTTGATAAAATCTCTTCGCGCAGAAAAACCGTCGCGGCGATGGATCAGGAAAACCTTC
>JBEBGW010000324.1:0-4922 GCA_040081025.1 Pyrinomonadaceae bacterium
GTCCTGGGCCAGTTCCTAATATTCGCACTTGTGTCGATCGCTCTAACGGCCGCTTCGCGAACCATTTTCGCAAGTTTCCTCAGCCGTCACGACGACGATACGCTCAAGATGGGAATGGACGCTCTCCCGGGCCAGATCGGAACTGTCACGTCGGCCAGTAAAGGAGCTCTAAATGAGGCGGCTGTTAAGGTTTATGGATCCACATGGACCGCGTATCCCGAGGATGATGTTGAACTTGTCGAAGGTGAAAAGGTCGAGGTCGTGAGGGTTCAGGGTTCTTCAATATACGTCCGACCGGTGATCAAGCATCTCCCCGGCTGGCAGAGTGACGACTAAACGATCTCTGCGGTGTCCTGCTCCTGGGTGTCGGTATCATCCTCCGCCTGGTCTGCGGTATCGTGAATATTTCCGAGGTCGATCAACTCCAGCTGGACATCATCACCTTCGCCAAGCGGGAGATCTTCACCGAGTAGCCGTGCGAGAATCACCGTAATGTTATCCTCACCCCCATTCTCGTTCGCTTCTCGAACCAGTCCCGCACATGCAAGCTCAAGCTGCTCAATATTCGAACTTACGTGGTTCTGCATACTCGCCGCGCTGACCTTATTCGAAAGGCCGTCGCTGCAGATCAAGAGAACGTCGTTGCGGCAGGGAGTGAGGCGTGCGGATACGGGATAGATCTCGTTCTGGGCGCCTAGCGCCTGCAAGATCACATTCTTCAGAGTGTGGCTTTCGGCTTCCTCCGCAGAGATCTGCTGAGCGTCGATGAGTTGTTGAACCAGTGACTGATCTTTCGTTACTTGATAGATCTTTTCGTTACGAACAAGGTAGGCTCGGCTATCGCCGACTTGAACGATGTCGATCCCGCGAGGCGTGAGGCCGAGCGCGGTGAACGTGGCTCCCATACCCTGAAACTGAGCATCAGAGCGGCCTTGATTATGCACAAGGTAGTTTGCGTACACCGTCGCGTTATACAGCTTTGCGATGAGATTGTAGTCCATCGCTTCCGGGGTGAGGGTTTCTTCTACGTCCTCGTGCAGGAGTTTCTCGCAAACACTTTCGACGGCCATCTTGCTCGCCACTTCGCCGGCCAACGCTCCGCCCATACCGTCCGAGACCGCCAGAACGACACCGCTCTCGTCGACATCAAAAGACTGAGTTTCGATCACGAACTCGCCGCTTTCCTGCTTGCTCGTCCATGCTCGGCTCTTGCTAATGCTAAGCAGAAGATAATTGTCCTCATTACCGCGGCGAACGCGGCCTACATGGGAAGTTGCGTGAATCTCAACACTGAACATAAAAATCGCAAGTCTCGGTTACCGCTCGATCCGTAATGAGGCGGACGGATGTTGCGGTACTAAGTCTAGCTTAACGCTTGATCTAGATCTTCGATAATATCTTCGACGTCTTCTATCCCAACTGAGATCCGGACGAGTCCGTCGGTAATTCCTAGTTTCGACCTTGTTTCCGCGGGTACGGAAGCGTGTGTCATGGTGGCCGGGTGCGATATCAACGACTCGACGCCACCTAAACTTTCGCCGAGAGTACAGAGCTTGACGCTCTCGAGCACTTTTTTTGCGTTCTCCAACGAGCCTGTTTCGAATGAAACCATTCCGCCGAAACCGGACTGCTGTCGTTTTGCAAGCTGGTGCTGCGGGTGCGACGTAAGCCCCGGATAGTATACCTGTTGAACGTTCGGATGTTCAGCAAGGAAGTTCGCAACTATCCGCCCGTTCTTGTCGTGGGCCTCCATCCGGACGGCCAAAGTCTTCGTACCACGGAGAACCAAAAACGAGTCAAACGGCGACAGGATCGCCCCGATACCGTTCTGTACGAACTGTATCCATTCCGCGTCTTTCGGATCATTCAAAGCGACGAAGCCGCCCACACTGTCCGAATGGCCGTTCAGATATTTAGTCGTTGAATGTACAACAATATCGACACCGTGTTCGATCGGCCGTTGAAAGTAAGGCGACATGAATGTGTTGTCGCATACGACTTTAACTCCACGTGAGTGAGCAAGATCGGAAACCGCAGCCAGATCTGTAACAGTCATTACCGGATTTGTCGGGGTTTCGACGAACAGCATCTTCGTATTTGGCTTGAATGCTTTCTCAAGGTCCATAACGTTTGAGGTGTCCGCCAGATCGAATTCGACGCCGTAATTACTGAGGATCTTGCTAAAAAGCCGGAACGTACCGCCGTAGGTATTATCGCCGAGGATCACGTGCTCGCCTGTCTTCACAAGTTTTAGAACCGCATCTATCGCGGACATTCCTGAAGCGAATGCATAGCCGAATTCTGCACCCTCGAGCGCGGCGATATTCCTTTCGAGTGCGGCACGGGTTGGATTCTGCGTGCGAGCGTATTCGTATCCCTTGTGTTTACCAAGGCCCTCTTGCGCGTATGTCGATGTCTGGTAGATCGGGACGCTTACTGCTCCAGTCGCTGAGTCGGGCTCGTTTCCAGCGTGAATTGCAATTGTAGAAAAGCCCATAAATGGAGCGCGTCAAAAATGATGTCTGGGTAAACCCTATTCTCGTAATTCAGGGCGAAAGCGTGCAAAAACCGCCGTTTTTACGAGCCTTTATGGTAACTTGCAGAACTTTAAAATGCAAACAGGTTTGAGTTCGAGGGAAGGTGTTTCTATGAGCTAAATGCAAGAAAAGGTTGATTTTGTTGGCGCGATCGTTCGTAGGCGTCGATAGCCGATTCGTATTGCAGTGAAAGTCCAATGTCATCCAATCCGTTTACCAGACAATATTTCCGAAATTCATTGATCTCGAACTCGGCCGCAAAGCCCTGATTGTCGGTAACTATAGAGACGTCCAAGTCTACGCAGATCTCATGATCGGGCAGCGAGTTTGCCCGTTCCATGAGAGTTAATGTGTCGTCAGGTGAAAGTCGAACAGGCAGAAGGCCTGTCTTGAGGCTGTTGTTGTAGAAGATATCGGCGAAACTGGGGGCGATAACGACGCGGAAACCGTAATCCAAAAGACTCCAAGGGGCGTGTTCTCGCGATGACCCGCAGCCGAAGTTCTCACCGGAGATCAGGATCGAAGCATCGGCCGACTCGGACCGGTTCAGCACAAAATCCGCGATGATCTCGCCGGTCGGCGTAAAGCGCCAATCATAAAACAGGAACTCACCGTAGCCCGACCGCTCGATCCGCTTAAGGAACTGCTTGGGAATGATCTGATCGGTATCGATATTGGCGAGGTTGATAGCCACCGCCTTCCCTGTATGGGTGACGAACTTATCCACTAATTCTCCTTGAACTTCCAATCGCGTATGTCGACGAAGTGACCGGCGATCGCCGCCGCTGCTGCCATCGAGGGGCTTACCAAATGGGTGCGTCCCCCGCGGCCCTGCCTGCCTTCAAAATTCCGATTGCTCGTCGACGCGCACCGCTCGCCATCTGAAAGAACATCATCGTTCATCGCAAGACACATGGAGCAGCCCGCGTCTCTCCATTCGAAGCCTGCGTCCTCGAAAATGGCTGCCAGGCCTTCGGCTTCGGCTTGACGCTTGATCTGCATCGAACCGGGAACTACCATTCCGTGAACACCGCCGCTGATCTTGTAGCCATGAACGACCTTTGCTGCCTCGCGAAGATCTTCAATACGCGAATTCGTACACGATCCAATGAAGACCCGGTCAATATTTATCGATTCGATACTACGGTCCGGCTCGAGATCCATGTATTCGAGTGCTCGTTCATACGAGCGGCGCTTCGTACCGTCACCAATCGAGGCCGGATCCGGCACGCGGTCGTTTATTGTAGTAGACATTTCCGGTGACGTTCCCCAGGTTACGTAGGGGGCAAGGTCAGTGGCGTCCAACTCCACGGTCCTGTCATAGTCGGCATCCGGATCTGAGGGAAGACCTGACCAGTATTCGATAGAGCGTTCCCAATCGTCTCCTTTCGGGCTGAATGGTCGGCCCTTTAGGTATTCGAATGTTGCGGAATCTGGCGCGATCAGACCGGCTCGAGCTCCCGCCTCGATGCTCATGTTGCAGACCGTCATTCGGCCTTCCACCGACAGCGATCGGATCGTCGAGCCTGCGTATTCGATCACGTAACCCGTCGCACCTGCAGTGCCGATTTGATTGATGATCGCGAGGATTACGTCCTTCGAGGTCACGCCAAACGGAAGTTCGCCTTCAACGTTAATGAGGAAATTCTTTGCTTTGGTCTGCGGCAGCGTTTGAGTCGCGAGAACATGCTCAACCTCGCTCGTGCCGATACCGAATGCGAGCGAGCCGAAGGCTCCATGGGTAGCGGTATGAGAATCGCCGCAGACTATGATCATTCCCGGCCGGGTCAATCCCTGCTCGGGACCGAAAACGTGCACGATCCCTTGCTCGATCCGATCGAGATCGAAGAGACGTACGCCGAAGTCCTTACAGTTTTGACGAAGCGTTCCAACCTGCTTCGCTGCGATCGGATCGGCGAATGGCAGGTTGCGGTTCTTGGTCGGAATGGCATGATCGACGGTCGCGTAGGTCAAATCCGGACAGCGCAGCTTTCGGTTGGTCAACCGAAGGCCTTCAAATGCTTGTGGCGAAGTAACCTCGTGAACCAAATGCAGGTCAACGTATAAGAGGGCCGGCCTGCCCTCTTCAGCGTGAACCACATGAGCGTCCCAGATCTTGTCGTAAGTCGTGCTCATTGATTAGTTGCTTTGGGTCGCCGGTTGAGAAGCTTCCTTCTCAACCGCGTACTTCGCGATCAGCTCGCCCATCGCGCTCGTCGATAGAAAATCACCACCCGCGGATATATCAGCCGTCCGATATCCCTCCGCGAGTACGCGATCGATAGCATTCTCGATGCTTGCGGCTGCAGTCTCATTCTTCGCAGTATGGCGAAGCAGCATCGCTGCCGAAGCGATCGCTCCGATAGGATTCGCAATGTTCTTACC
>JBEBGW010000325.1:0-4917 GCA_040081025.1 Pyrinomonadaceae bacterium
CAAGATCAACACCGCGATTATCGCCGGCGGATAGATCACGTTCAACACAAACGCCAGTGGGACAATTATCAGCTTGTTGATAAACGAGCCCTTTGTGATCGCCCACAGAACGGGCAATTCCCGAGACGAAACAAATCCCGTTGCCTTTTCGGCGTTCACCGCCAAGTCGTCCCCTAGTATCCCGGCCGTTTTTTTGGTCGCTATCTTGCTGGCCAAAGCCACGTCGTCCATCAACGCCGCAATATCATCTAAAATTGCAAAAAATCCTGATGCCATAACTTGTAGATTTTCAACTTAAGTATGAAACAAACGATGGCCTGAATGCTAAAAGACCTTGGCTATTTATCTGTATTCGAAGTACACGCGGAATCCCGCAATATAAAACAAGAACGCCGCCCGGTAAGACCGAGCGGCTTTAGATTCGTCTGTGCGTAGAAGGAGGAAAAATATATCGAACCTACGGTTTCGGTTGGCCCTCGCCAACTACAGCCTCTTTTGTGGCTCCGGCAATGTTTTTCGTTTTATGCCATACGCGCTTTGAGACCCATTTGGTTCCATCCCACGTGGTGTGGGTGAACCATTTGCCGCCTTCATATGCATCGCCGGCGACATTTTCAGTTACGTTCACGGCGTTGCCGCCGAACTTCTGGGTCTTCGAAGCACCGACCTTGGCCGCTTTCTCGGTCCCGTCTGCCGTCTTGGCGAGCCCGTCGGTCACGATCACTTTCGTTTTCGTCGCGGCGCCGACGGTCACGTCTTTTGTTTTTCCTGCGACGTCCTTAGTGATTTCCTTCGCTTTGTCGACGATCTGAGCCGAGGCCGAACCGTACGAAAGAAGTACAGCGACGAACGCGAATACACCGGTAGCAATCACTTTTCTCATCTGAAACCTCCGTGAGTGTCTTGAATTCAAACAAACTTCCGCTTAGTCACTGTAAAAGCAGTTTCCGTACCACGTTCACCAAAAGAAAAGGCCGGACCGAAGCCCGACCCCTGATGAGACTAGTAGTTTGATATTTAGTAGACGACCTTCTTGGAGCGGCTCACCACCTTTCGGCCACCCTTGTAGGTCCACTTCATCCCCTGCCAGGTTTTCTTAGAGACCCATTTGGTTCCGTCCCAAACTTTAGTTCCGACCCATTTACCGCCGCGGTACACGCGGCGGATCGCGCCCGGCTTACGCTTTTTGCGGACGGTAACTTGAGCTGATGCTACGGTCGGATTGCCCGCCGAATTCGATGATCCCGTAAGATCGCCGCCAATGAATGCGATCGACAGAGCCATCGCAAACGCAAAGAAAAGTGCTGTGAGTTTCTTCATTTCTCCTCTCCCAAGATCAAAATTTAAGGCGAACACCACAAGAATATGACGTTCGCCAAAATACTGCAATGCAAATCGTTAGCCCTCGGCTCTAACGTGTTCGCGGATGTAGGAAACGATATCTTCGGTTGACGTTCCGGGAAGAAAAACCTCGGACACGCCTTGCTTTTTGAGATCCGCAATATCTTCGTTCGGGACGATCCCGCCGACGAGCACCAGAGTATCGTCCATCCCATTCTCCCGAAGTAGGTTGACGATCCTCGGGCAGAGCGTCTTATGAGCCCCACTAAGGATCGAAATGCCGACTGCATCGACGTCTTCCTGCACCGCAGCCGCAGCGATCATCTCGGGCGTCTGTCGCAAGCCGGTGTAGATCACTTCCATCCCGGCGTCTCGCAAAGCACGGGCGATGACCTTAGCACCTCGGTCGTGGCCGTCGAGGCCGGGTTTCGCTACCAAAACACGTATCTTTCTTTCGCTCATTTGTCTCGGCTAAGTATATTAGCGGACAAACCTTGCGAGCAAACCGTCCTTTTTGATGAAGGGTTTCATTTCGGCCCAGGACAGTCTAAGTTCGCCACTGGGCTCGAGAGCCTTTATCACGTTGGGGAAGCCATAATCGTAAAAGAATGCAACACCGGCCATATCGACCGCGAAGTTGTCGAGGTCTTTTTCTTCGAAAGTAGTTTCTTCGAAAAGTCTTTTCGGATCGTCATCAGCAGCGGCGAATTCCGGGTCGGCTTTTATCTCCTTGATCCCCTTCTCGATCTCAGCCTCCTGTTTCTTCTTAACCGCCGCGATAAGTCCCAGGAGATTTACGAACGCGGCTGAAGGTTTCAATCGCACGCCCTTTGCCACGTCGACGACGACGTACTTAGTAACGCCGTCTGAGTATGCTCCGCTGCCTTCCATCCAGAGCATCACTGTCAGGACGCCGTCCTTATTGAAAACCTCTTCGAAATCGGCTTCGGACAACCACTGCATCTCGGTCAATTCTTCCCGGATGTTAATGTCCAAGACCGTAGCCGGATCGATCGCGGCGGAGATCTTGCGCGACAACGCGAGCGTCGAAGCCTTAGCGATCGGACGGCGGATCGTGAATGTCTTCTTATAACCGCTTATCGGTTTCGTACGGGTGTAGACCTTTTTCTGGCCCGTGATAGTGACGGTTTGGGCTAATGAGACCGGCACGATAAAAAGTATCAAAAAGAGAAGGGGGATAAGGATCTTCATATAATTAACGCCGTCCACTTTTCTATTTGCGTGACGGCTATTATCAAATGCGTTATTAGGATGTAAAATGCGACGGTCTTCCGGAGCCATTATCGATCAAGGTTCGGAGACGCGAAGATGCATCGCATTTTGCCGACGATAGTGTCGCGTCGACGCATCGCCTGCCACATTTCGGCCCACGCGTGAGTATTGATCCAAAAAGGGTTGTAACTGTTGACAGGTTTGATGATGCCGTACTGCGGTTCTTCCGTCTCCTGAACGAACGAGCCGAACATCCGGTCCCAGATGATCAGAACGCCGGCATAATTCTTATCCAGATAAGGATTGTTGATGCCGTGATGTACGCGATGGTGCGAGGGAGTGTTTAGAACGTACTCCAGCGGCCCAAGCGTTTTGACGAATTTCGTGTGGATCCAGAACTGATAGATCAGGTTGAATCCATGCATTACCGCAAACATCCACGGAGCAAAGCCGAGCAGCATTATTGGCGCGTAGAACATCCAGTGGACCAGACCGCCGAACCAGCTCTGCCGTACGGCTACGCTCAGATTGTAGAAGTGACTCGAGTGATGGACGACGTGGAAATTCCAGAAGAGACGCGATTCATGGCTTACGCGATGAAACCAGTAGTAAGCGAAGTCGTCGACAAAGAACAAGATCACCCACGTCCACCACGCTTCGGCAGGAAACTTGAATGGAGCAAGAGCGTATGCTCCCGCGTAAACGAATCCAATAAAGACGCCGAATAGCGCTCCAAACGCGATCGAAACAAAGCCGATCAGGATATTGTTCCAAGCGTCCTTTGCCTGATATACGTCAGGATCACGGCGGCTCGCGTACCATGCCTCGATCGCGATTAGGGCCGCGAATATTGGTACAGCAATAAGCACCGGACTAAAAGACATCTGCTATATTTTAGTCCCCCATCGCAGGAAATTGGAAGAGAGAAGTGGCGAAGAACGTCAGATATTCGATAACAATGCGAAAGACAATCAAGATCATCTTCATCGCGCTCGCGGTTTTCGTAATGGTCGCACAACTCGTTCGTCCGGATCTTTCGAACCCGCCGGTGAATCCGAACGAAAGGCTTGAAGCGTCCGTTGAAGTTCCCTCCGATGTTGCCGCGATCCTCAGGCGGTCTTGCAGCGACTGTCATACGAACGAGACGGTTCACCCCTGGTATTCCAAGATCACGCCAGTGAACTGGTGGCTGAAGAGCCACTTCGAACACGGCCGAGAACACCTCAATCTCAGCACGTGGGCGAAGTACACACCGCAGCAAAAGGAGAAGAGGCTTGAAGAGATCTGTGAAGTACTCGAATCCGCCGAGATGCCGCTGCCGTCGTATCTTTGGGGTCATCGTGATGCAATGCTAACTCCCGAGGATTCGAAACTTTTGTGCAGTTGGGCGACGTCGGTTCGAATGTCCCTAAACGTCGTCTCGCAATAAAGGCCAAGCGTAAAACCTCCGAAATGTAGAATGTGTGCTAAAATGACTCAATGACATCCGGACCGATCTCGCTTTCACGTCGACATGTGCTCGGCGACCTTTACAGCCGATGCGACGTTATCACCAGCGTCCCGGTTTATCTGAACTCGGTCGAAGGAGAGATGCTGGGTCACGTCGACCAGGGGCTCGGACATTACGCCGATGCGTTTTCTTTTCACCTCGCTGACGATGTTTGCAAAAAGCTTTCAGCCGGTTTCTTCACCTACGCCTTCGATTATCAGTTTTCTGAGGAGCCTTCGGTTGCAGGACAGCGCAAGAAGGTAATTCTCACCGCTATCTTCCTCATCGCGAGGCAAAACTACGAACGACCCGTCGCTAGATCGACACGCGCGGTCGGTTAGATTGTTTTGTCAGCGAATAATAAACACGATTTTGCTATTGCTAAACCTGCAATTGTATGTCAGGCTTAGCTTTGTTGAACCTACTCTCGCGCTCGAAGTTTGTAGCGCGGCTCGTCTTTAACGGTTTTTGGATAAGTTTGAGAGCAGGCCTTTGTTAGAACACTAGAAGTGACTCTCAACGATATTTCGTGAGCATCCGAAAGCCGCCTTTCCTTTCCTGAAAGAGAAACGCAGTCAATCGAAAACTTCTGCAGCAACCCGGTATTAAGTCCGGAAAGGAAAATAGAAAATGTCAATGAAACTCTACGTAGGAAATCTTTCCTTCAATACAACGAATCAAGACCTCAGCGATATGTTCGGTGCATTCGGCACTGTCGAATCAGCAAACATCGTCGAAGATCGTGAAACGGGACGCTCGCGCGGATTCGGTTTCGTCGAACTCTCGTCGAAGGCAGAAGGCGAAGCGGCGATCTCGGATCTTAACGGAAAAGAGGTCGATGGCCGTTCTTTGAC
>JBEBGW010000041.1:0-18072 GCA_040081025.1 Pyrinomonadaceae bacterium
TTCAGTCTTACTGTTTGCGCTTTAACCGTGATGCCACGCTCCCGCTCAATGTCCATACTATCCAGGACTTGCTCCTTGAGCTCTCGGTCTGAGAGTCCGCCGCAGAATTGGATGAGGCGGTCAGCAAGGGTTGATTTACCATGATCAATATGAGCAATGATAGAGAAATTCCGAATGTGGGTAAGATCGGTCATTGCCGTAACGGGATCGTCGGTCTGGGCTGAAGTTCCAAAAGAGAACACCATGGCGATCGTCAACGCTGCGGAAAGCATCATTGCGGCTGCCACTCGCCGGATCGTTCTGTATGAAGTTGTGCAATGTGCGGATCCCAAGGACATAACAACCTCTTCTGAATTCGAATGGTGAATACAATGGGTCGACCGGAATGGAGCTGAGTTTGCCCCATTCCGGACTTCGGGCTATGAGCTATGGGCACGTTGCCTTGTATGTGCTTCCGAACCTTGGAACGAGCGGGTTAACGTCGGTACCCTTCGAGATATTGAACCCGATCACTTCGAAGCCGCTGTTGTTCGTGACCCGCAGCGACCAGTCGCCGGGGAGTGCCGCTTGAGCGGCGGTGATGTTGAAGCTCAGGTCGAATTTCGGCGACGAAGTGGAATGGATCGAGTAATAACTGCTCGAGCTGTGAGGCGTGCCGTCCGGGCGTAGCACCTCGATTCTCAGGGCCGCAAAAGTCGGCAAGATGTTGACGGCGTGCCATTTTGCCTTTAGTACAACATGTACTCGACGCTGTATCCGTTGGTGAGTGTTCCGTAGGTCGCCAAGCTGGTACTGGTAGGATCGGGAGTAAAGAAACGACCGGTGGAGCTAAATTCCACTTCGGACCCCGTATTGTCCGGATCCGAGATCTCCAGCTTGAACGCATAGCCCTTGTTCGGGTGGTAAGCCTCGTCGCCCAAAGGAATTCGATCTGGATAAATGACGTTGTATTTCAACCAACGCGAAAGCCGAGGAACCGAATCAAGTGCATCGACGCCTGCTGAGAGATTTGAGTCAGAGATATTCAATGCCTTGAGATAGTCGATTCGATTTGCTTTGTCGGTAGGCGGTTTTGTGGGATCGATCCGATTTTCGTTCGATAGCGTCACATTGTCCCGAAGAACATTTACCGCCGCTTGGATCCCGCTTTCGGCCGCGTAGTATGCCTGCTGCTCGGAAGTCACGTCGGTAACGTTTGCGGTATTGGTTGTTACCTCCATCAGCAAACCTCCGCCGACAACCATCAGCAGGAATCCGATCAGCAGCACCATAACAAGCGCGGCTCCGCGTTCCCCTTGTCTGTTTTTAGTGAGCGTTGGATCAGACATCATTTAATATTGCTGCAACATGTAGCTGTTGTTTCGGAGGGTCACCTCCGACGTAAGCTTGATCGTTTGATTGTTGGGTTGGCCGGCAACCGGTTCGAGGAGGATCTCGACTACGATAACGACCCGGCCGGTATTCGCAGTGGGCACGACATTCGGTCCAGTTGGGATTGATGAGACACCCTCGTAGTCAAGGTACTGAAAGCTGATGTTACTAATTCGATTCACAACAAACGACGTTGTAGGCGAGCCCGTCCCGCCGCCGTTCGGATCGTGTCGGATGATAGAGGAAGTTGCCAAATCGAAATAGTAGGTTACATCCTCGCCAGGGGCGTTGATAACGAGAGTCGATGAGGCCGGGGCTCCCAGCAGGCCGCCGGAATTATCTAGATTGGATCGAACACGAATGCGATGTTCGCCGGAGTCGGAAAGAACAATTCCGTTGTGCGGAACTTTTGTGTCCGCAGAATCAAACATCCCGAAGCCCGCGTTCGCCAATTCTCTAGAAATAACATTCAGCGCGGACTGGGCTGACGTTAGAGCATCAGTTGTGCGCGTCTCCCGCTGCCTGATCGAAAATCCCCGAAAAAGAACGGAGGAGGCAATCGCCATTACAGCAAGCATTATCGTCATCGCTACTAACAGCTCGATGATCGAAAATCCTTGTTGAGATCTAATGTCGGTGTGGGAGTCCATACTTTCAATTACCGCGAACCCGTCGGACGACGGCCTTAGCGGGTGAAGACACCTGCCATCCGGGATTCGGTTCGGCTAGCCGGACTTCGACCGTTATGTCTTTTACCGTGCAGGGGATCGCCGCTCCTTGCGGTGACTGGCAAACGTAGGACTCAACCTGAATACCGTGAACCAACGGCTCGTTATCAACTGACGAACCGACCGTGAAAGTGCGACCGCTGCCGTCATTAGCAATAACAATGCACTCAGATTTCTCACGACCGCGAAGGTCACGCATTCCTGTCGTACGGCATAAATTCGGAGAAGCAGAATTCTCGTAGCTATCGGTCGATGTCGAATTAAATTTTGCGCTTCGATATCTCTCGATCTCTTGCTGCATTACAGCTGTCGCCTGAGCCCGGGCTTTGTTCCCCGAGTTATATGTGATCGAGAGAGCGAGCATAGAGAGGGCTCCAAGAACTACGACGAGCAGAATTACCATCGAGATCACGACCTCGATCAGAGTGAACCCTCGTTCGGAATTTGCCCTTTCGAAAGACATACATCAAAGGGCCCGGCACTTCCCGCTGCCAGCCTGGAGGTATTGCAGCGGACCACAGATACCGAGATTGATCGCCGGGATCTGGCCGAGAAGACAATAACGGGGAGCGGGGGTGGGAGTCGGGCTGCTGGCCGGACTCCCCGTAGGTGCGGGCGAAACGGATCCGGCCGGAGTGGGACTCTCGGTCGGGGAAGGGATGGGCGTGGCGGTCGGCGTTGGCGAAGATATGGGCGTAGGCGAAGGGATTGTCACCGGAATCGAAGCGGTAGGAGTTGGCAAAACCGCAGAAGGAATATCCCAGACGGCGAGACCTGGGTTTATCTGGCTCGAATTATCGAGGACTGCCATCGTCGGAACTGATAAGGTCGGAATTGATGAACCGCCTGTCAGATATGCCGTTGTTCCGGTCGGCGATACATAGACCACGTTGGAGTTCTTTTCATTTGCGCTAATGGTCGAGCAGGGAACGTTACAGAAGATCGTGGGAGACTTCGCAGCCGTTTCTGCCCCGCAGCTGCCTGACGAAGAGTTTCCTCTTCTATCGAATCGAATTGTTATTGGAAAACTCTGCCCGAGATCGTATACAACTACGACCTCATTCGGATCGGTGAAGTCTACGGTCCTGGTTTCTGTTGCAGGATCCACCGTTCCGTCGTTGTTCTGATCGGTAAGTAAGGTGAATGTAGTAAGGCTCTTGATCTCCACGCGGGACATGTCTTCGCATGTCGAAACATTCCTTTTGACTGAATCGAATCGTGCCCGCTCAAGGCTATTCTTAAACTGTCGTGCAATGTTTTGGCGATCAAGATGGGTTTGTGAATCCGCTAGAACCATTAGCGAAAATGTCGACACGAGTCCGATGATCGTGACCACGATCATCAACTCGATAATAGACATGCCTAAGTCTGATCTGATTGATCTACTAGCTTTCATGGTGTGCCCGCGGCAATCATTCTGGAAGCCCCGCGTTCGATCCTGCGGTAGAGTCCGCCCGAAGAGCCATGGCAATAGCGGTGCCAAAGCGATTTGGTAAGAGTGAAACCACTTTTCTTAGAGAATTCGAGAAAGTTCAAAGCGAAAACATTGATGAATCACCAAAAACCGTGACTGTCGGGAATTTTGGGAGGGAGAAAATCCGCACCGCATCGGAAGAAATGCGACTTCAGTCGCCACTTATTTAACAGCGAATCGAGGGGATGCGGTCGCCGTTTGTTGCTAAAGTGGTCACCCGAGATCCGCAAAGCATTCAACGTTTCCGTGAATTGCGGCGGCCGTGCGACAACATTTCGGTTTTGATTCGTGATACAAGAAGAAACCGTAAGACTTGAGATCACCAATGTCCCCAACTAGGCCGAGGCAAAATGGTTGAGGATAGTCGAGTCTCGCTAGTTCGGCTCAGCGAAGTATCCAATTGAATGTGTCGTCGCCGATATTTCGCCATTCTCTAAGCTGCAAATCGATTTGTCTAGAAATTTCTTCGGCTGCTGAAGTAAAGCCCTTAATGACTAAGGCTCCGGTGGCCTCCACTCTGAGTGCGAGAATGCAGAAGTAGTATCAAACCGCCTCCTTAATATTGTCTTCGGAAACCTCGACGATCGACTCGATCCCGTCATTGACGATAGCCCAATTATGCTTTCCAAGACAGATCGTGCGTGTTTCCGTCCCTATGGTTTGGGGCTCGACATAGTTCGGACGATCTCGCCGCGGCGACGGCATCGCTCCGGGTCGTTTGCCATTGGTGCGTCCAGGAGTGTGCGGCACCGCACAGACAGGGACACTTCCGAGCCTCAGTGTATTAACCGATAGACTTTTCGTACCAACAGACTATCGCGGTCGATTTGGATGATCTCCCGGGCTGACCTTATCCAGATCCAACCTGTGTAAACCGCGGTGGTTCTGACCGATGACTGATTCCGAGACAATCGCGTTCCGCGAGATGTGTCCCAAAGTTCACGACAGCTCACGTGAATTAGGGCTTTTTTCCGCGACGGCGGTCTTAACTGGTCTGAGGAAAGGAACTACACGATGGCTGCCTCAAAAACGGATCGATTGACAGTTAAGCCAGCGGATGCGAGAAACGGGCATACGCTTCCGGCCGATGAACTTCGAACATCGGAACTACGCTACCGGCGCCTTTTCGAGGCTGCTCGCGACGGAATCCTTCTTCTCGATGCTACGACTCTGAAAATAACCGACGCGAACCCGTTCATGACCGACCTCCTCGAATATACGTACTCGGAGTTCATCGGAAAGGAGCTGTGGGAACTTGGATTCTTTTCCGATAAGAAAGCGAGTAGGGCAGCATTCCACCAGATCCAGACAAAAGGATATCTCCGCTATGACGACTTGCCGCTGAGAACGAAAAATGGAGACGCCCGCGAAGTCGAGTTCGTAACCAATGTGTATGACGAAGGACGGAAGCACGTCATTCAATGCAACATCCGGGATATAACCCAGAGAAAACTTCACGAAGCGAAAAGCGCAGCGATCGAGGAAGGTTATCGAAGGCTTTTCGAATACGCCCCGGACGGCATAATCATTGCCTGTCCCGAGAGCTACTACCTCGATGCGAATCCGGGAATGTGCAAGATGCTTGGGTATTCGAGCAGTGAGCTTATCGGGATGCATGCGTCCGATATCGTCTCGGCCTCCGAGCTAAGGCATCTTCAGCCCGCTCTGGCTGAGGTCAAAACGGCCACCGGATACAGCGAGGAATGGCGATTCAAGCGGAAGGACGGTTCCAAATTTACCGGTGAGGTGATAGCACGGATAATGCCCGATGGGAACCTGCTCGCAATGGTCCGCGATATTACGGAGCGACAGCAGGCGGAGGAAAATATCCGACGAAGTGAATCTCGGCTAAACGAGGCCCAGAGCGTTACTCACATAGGAAGCTGGAGTCTCGACCTCCTACGCGATGAGCTTGTCTGGTCCGACGAGCACTATCGTATTTTCGGGTTACGGCCCGAAGATATCGATTTGAGTTACGGTGTTTCCCTGTTCGAAAACATTATTCATAAAGACGACAGGGATCTCGTAAGAAACGCGATGGAGCACTCCCGCGCTACCCTTGAACCATTCGATCATTATGTTCGGGGCACTCGCCCTGACGGGAGCATACGTCTCATACACTCCCTGGGATTTGTCGACGCCGACGAACATGGCAATGCAATTCGAATCTCTGGCACTGCCCAAGATGTGACCGAACACCGTCGAGCGGAAGAAGCCTTGCGCGAAAGCGAGAGCCGGCTCCGTGCCATCATCGACACCGAGCCTGAGTGCGTAAAACTGACCACGGTCGACTGCACGCTTCTTGAGATGAATCCGGCTGGCTTGAAAATGATCGATGCCGTCAATTTCGCTCAGGTTAGGAACCTTGACGTTTCCACTCTTGTGGTTGAAGAGGATCGTGCTGCCTTTCGAGATCTGACCAGGCGAGTATTTGACGGCGAAACAGGGACGTTAGAATTCCAGATCACCGGCCTGAAAGGCACAGAGCGGTGGCTCGATACACACGCCGTACCCCTGAAGGACGGGAGCGGCAGGATAACCGCCATGCTCAGTATTACGCGAGATATTACACAGCGTAGGGCATCCGAGATCGCACTGCGCGAGAGCAATGATAATTTTCACCAGCTAGCAGACAACATAACCGATGCCTTCTGGATCCGCTCGCCGGATATGACAACGATCCATTACATCAGCCCCGCCTTTGAAGAGATCTGGGGGCGCCCGGTCGATGACTTTTACAATCACCCCGAGGATTGGAAGAGAGCCATCTTGCCGGAGGACCAGCCGGCCGTGCTTAGCGCGTACGCCGCTCTAGCGAGTAATGCGCCGGATATCGAGGTCGAGTATCGGATCACGCGCCCGAACGGCGAAATACGCACTGTACGCTCTCGCGGGTTCCAGGTCCGGGGTCCTTCGGGAGATGTAGTTCGGCTAGCGGGGATAATCACGGACCTTACGGACCAGAAACGCCTTGAGGACCAGTTTCGACAGTCTCAAAAGATGGAGGCCATCGGCGTACTCGCGGGCGGGATCGCGCACGATTTCAACAATATGCTGACGGTGATCAACGGATACAGCGACCTTGTCTTGCAACGCCTGGAGCCGGACGACCCGAACAGGTCGAACGTCCAGGAGATCAAGAGGGCCGGTTTGCGTGCCGCAATGCTGACGAATCAGCTATTAACATTCAGCCGTCGCCATTTGCTCCGGCCCGAGGTCGTTGATATCAACGAGGTCGTCGCCGAGACGAGCAACATGCTTCAGCGGCTGATCGGCGAGGACGTCGAGCTTGTGAGCGTTCTCAAAACGAATGTCGGTCGGATCAAAGTCGATCCGGGGCAGCTTGGGCAGGTACTGATGAACCTGGCCGTGAATGCCCGCGATGCGATGCCTCACGGCGGCAAATTGACGATCGAGACCGCCAATATTTTCGTAGACCCGCAATATGCGGACACCCATGTCGGGGTTCTCCCGGGCGCCTACGTAATGCTCGCTGTCACCGATACGGGCTGCGGCATGTCGTCTGAATTGCAGGAGCACATCTTTGAGCCGTTCTTCACCACAAAGGAGACCGGCAAAGGTACGGGTCTCGGCCTGTCGACCGTCTACGGCATAGTCAAACAGAGCGGCGGTGGGGTCTTCGTGTACAGCGAGGAGGATCACGGAACCACGATCAAGGTATTTCTCCCACGGGTGATCGACTTCGCCAGGTCAGATACGCGCGGTGTCGAAACAAATAGGCACGCTATTGGGACCGAGACAGTCCTGCTTGTCGAGGACGAAGAATTGGTCCGCACACTCCTAACACAGATACTCGAATCTCTCGGATATAACGTTCGTACCGCCGTCGATGGAGCAAACGCTCTCAAGGTGTTCGCGGAGGCCGGCGATATCGATCTGGTGATTACCGATGTCGTGATGCCGCGGATGGGCGGCCGCGAGCTGGTGGAAAAACTTCTTCTTCAGAAACCGGATCTTCCGATCTTGTACACATCCGGCTACCCCAACGATGCGATCGTCCGTCACGGTGTGCTCGAGATGAATGTCAATTTTCTGCAAAAACCCTTTGCCCTGGACGACGTCGCACGCAAGGTCCGCGACCTGCTCGAGGGCGCGAAGGAATAGGAAGGGCCGCAGATCCCTAACACAGATGCCTTCCGAAATCACGCGCACAGTCAGCGTACGATCGTCGACAACGATGCTGCGGTGCGTAGCTTACTTCTCGAATTCCTGAGTCCTCATTATCAGTGTTCGGTGGCGAGATCGGGAGACGAGGCCCTCAGAATGCTGGATCCAGATCCGCCGTACCTCCTTATCAGCGATCAGCACCGTGGTGATGATGATCAGCGGTAATCAGACGATCGACAATGCGATCGCCGCTGTTCGTGCGGGAGCATTCGACTGAGCGTTCGTCTGCCAGACAAAAGGCCTGTCGTCTAGTCGTACTTCAAATCGCAGAAAAGATGTCAATAAGCAGAAGAAAACCGCACTTCCTCTCAAAAGACGAAAGTGCGGATAGCGTTAACATGTTCACTTTTACTGAATAAAATGGAAACGTAACGACCGGCCTACCGAGTACTAGGCGAATGGCCTATTGCAGCATACCAGATACAGTAGTCAATATTATGTTAACATACTAGATATTGTGGTGTTCCCGGGTGGATTCGAACCACCGGCCTTTCACTTAGGAGGCGAACGCTCTATCCTGCTGAGCTACGGGAACGTGAACTACAATTCTTTGACCTGCGCTGTATATTGTCAAGAATTCGAGCAAGGAAAATGAAAGAGACGCTGGAGCGGCAAACGCCCGGCGCCTCTAAAGCCACTTGATATGATCTAGCTGTCGTACGAGATCAGCGACTTAACGTTGTGTCCCTCAAACTTGGCTCGGCCGTTAAGGAACGTCAGCTCGACAACGAAGAGCAGAGCCGAAACCTTTCCGCCGACTCCTTCCACCAAATCCACTACGGCCCGAGCTGTTCCGCCTGTCGCGAGCAGATCGTCGATGATAAGTACATTGTGTCCTTCGCCGACCGCGTCTTTGTGCATCTCGAGCGTGTCGGTACCGTATTCGAGTTCGTAGGAAACCGAGACCGTATCGGCCGGAAGCTTCTTCGGTTTCCGGACCGGAATAAAGCCAACTCCGAGCTGATATGCGAGCGGTGCTCCAAAGATAAAGCCCCTTGATTCAACCCCGATAACGGTGTCGATGTTCAATCCGCGACATGCTTCCGTTAATGCGTCGATCGTTTCCTCAAGCCCCGTCGGATCCTTGAGAAGCGTGGTGATGTCGTAGAAATTGATGCCCGGCTTAGGAAAATCCGGGACTTCCCTTATTAGCTTTTTGAGATTGTCCATGTAGAAAGATATTAGCGGATGGCGTCGGAAAACTCTATCGCTCTATCCGAAAAGTGCTGAAGGCAAGGTCAATGTCTTCGACTATTTCCTCAATATCGTCGACCTTAGAGAAACGTGGGCCGGTTGCGATATCATCGCGAAATCCGTTGACCTGGCTTTCGCTTCCCTGCGCGAAAGTTTCGACTCGGCCGTCGGGCATGTTTCGCACAAATCCCTTCACCTGGTGCTTAGCGGCCGAGCGCTGAGCAAAGTATCGAAAGCCGACGCCCTGCACCATCCCATTTACAAAGAATCGTCGAGCGATCATGAACTAGCCGAGAGCGTCGAGGCACTCCATGAGGGATTTTTGGCGGCAGGTATAAACGGGCATTCCGCGGAGCGTGAACTTGCTGGCCGGAGTTTCGCGAAGCTCTTCAGCCAGAGCGAGAAAATCGCGTGGTTCGTCGGTCTCGAAAGTGATCAGATACTCCTGTTCGCTGAAGCCGAACGCGTGGGTCATATGTATCTTAATGTTCTGGAACTTCTTCCCGACCATAAAGTTCTCTTCGATAAGTGCATCGCGTTCGTCACCCGATTTGTCGTACCAGTCGCGATTCTTTGCGCACGGATAAACGAACAGATATTTCTTCTCACCGGCGAGGACGTGAAATTTATCCTCACCACCCTCGGAGACGAACATTCGTTTCTTGGTCACGGACAAATAGTTATCCGCCGTTTCGAAAAAGCTACCGAGATTCGTCCGGTACATCCGGGCAGTCATCTCCTGGATCAGATCGAGCGAACTGCCGATGCGCCAGAACATCAGATCTGCCTTCGAATCGAATCCTACGAGCGAATAACTGAACAAAAGAAAGTCATTCCGGAACCGGTCGAATACTGATTGGAATTCGGACTTATAGATCGCCTTCGTCTCCGCATCTAGCTTTCGCCATTCAGGATTGACGCGAAAGAACATAAAATTCACAAACTGCTTCTCGATGCGGGGCATCGCCAGCAGGTCGTTCAATTCCGGAACAAGACGCAGGCCCGCTTGTTCGTTTGGGTCTTTCTGTGAGTTTACAAGCTCCATCAAGATCTATGGGGAAGACAATTGGCCTCGGACGTTGCTCTCATTTTGCCAAGATTCAGATGACTTGTCCAAACGAACCGGAGCGTTTACTTTTGCCCGGAATGATGTAAAAATCCTGATGTGGTCAATAGCATTCTAATGTTCGCATTGTTCGTGTCGGCGACGTTTGTCGCCGTCGGTCAGCAGCGTCCATTGATGACGGATGACATTGACATCACCCCGCAAGGAGCTTTCGAACTCGGCGTCGGAGTCGACTTCTACCAGAATGCGAAATTCCCTCTGTCCGGGATCAAAGGTGACCTCACGCGTGTCGGCGACATTCGATTGAAAACGGGAATGTCCTCGAACGTCGAACTTCAGATCGAAGGCACGCTCCAGAACTTTCTTGCTATCAACTCACAAGGACCATCGGCGATCCCGCTGACCGTCACTGGCAATTCGACGAACGACTTCGATGATTTTACGATCTCGGCGAAAGTGAAGTTTTTGAACGAGACGAAGAATCTACCCGCGGTCGGTATGAAGTTCGGATTTCAGATGCCGAATACCGATCAGGCGAAGGGCATCGGGACAAATCAGATCAACGTCTTCTCGAAGATCATCGTCCAGAAACGTTTTGGAAAACGTGCCGGAAAAACACCGCTCGCCAATATCTACGGCAATATCGGCCTCGGGATTATGAACGCGCCGCTCGCCAACTTTACACAGAACGATGTTCTTCTCTACGGACTCGCCGGGATCTTTCGGGTAAACAACCGAATCAACGTCGTAAGCGAAGTGAATGGCCGCCTCAACACCCGCAGCGGAGCCGCTCCGCTTGGGACCGAGAGCATTGGCCAGTTTCGCGTCGGCACGCAGATCAAAGCCTCCGGCTTGCGATTCGATACCGCCGCGCTCTTCGGTATTACCAAAAACAGTCCCCGCACCGGCATCATCTTCGGCGTCACGTACGTCTCACCCTCGATCCTTCCGACCGCTAAATAGGCTTAATGTTAATCGGAGAATGCCCGCGGCCGATCATCGGAGCGGTGCGGATCGCCTCGTTTACGAAACGCTTTGCTATTTCGACCGACGTGATCAGATCATTGCCCCACGCGAGATTGGCGGCGATTGCGGACGAGAGAGTACATCCGGTTCCGTGCGTCGCGGTGGTTTCCCAATAGTCCCCTTGGAATACGGTCAAAACATCGCCAATGAAAAGATAATCCTTCGCCCGTCGCTTTTCAGTATCCGACGATTCCGCATTCACAAGGTGCCCGCCCTTGATCAGCACATTCTTCGCACCAAGATCCCGCATTACTGAAGCCGCGTCGTGAATGTCACTTTCGCGCTGGACAGCAACACCCGAGATTCGCTCGGTCTCGGGAATATTCGGCGTGATGAGGTCGGCCAACGGGAATAATTTTTCGATCAGCGATCGCAGTGCGGCATCGTCGATCAGGTCGAACCCTGAAGTCGATCGAACAACCGGATCGACAACGATGTTCCTGAGGTGCCTTTTGGCAATTATCGCCGCCACCTCTTCGATGACCTCGCGAGTTGGAAGCATTCCCGTCTTCACCGCCGAAACCTCGTAGTCGTCCAGGATCGGAATGACCTGCTGCCGTACCGATTCCGCGGACTGATGTTCAGCCCCGAAAACTCCCTGTGTGTTCTGAAAAGTTATCGAGGCGATCGCCGCCGTCGGAAAGATGCCAAACGCCGCAAACGTCTTTACATCGGCGATGATTCCGGCACCGCCTGACGGATCAACCCCGGCGATCGTTAATGCGATCTTGGTCATTGCCCGATTCTAACAAAATCGTTCAGGTATCTGATCGCCGCGACTCCTTCTGCCCCCGCTTCTATGACCGAAGCTGCGTTCGAAGCGTCGATCCCGCCTACCGCGACTACCCGAAACGGCGAAACCGCCCTACTGACACGAGCCAGTTCGTCGAGGCCGATCGGATCGTCTTTGCCGGGCGTAGCGAAGATCGGTCCGAGCATCGCGTAATTGGCTCCCGATTCTTCAGCGGTCGCTACTTCTTCCGACGAATGAGTTGAGACCCCAATGATGAAACCCGGCGGGACCGATCCGCGAACAAGATCCACTGGCATCGATGTCGACGTCAAATGAACGCCGTCCGCACCAGCCGCGAGAGCAATATCGAACCGCTCGTTGACCAACAGCCTTGTTTCGGTTCCAGAAGTTAATGTTGCGGCTTCTCGGACGAGATCGAAAAGAGGACGGGCCGGCAACTGCTTTTCGCGGATCTGCACCATCTCGATCCCTGCGGCAACCGCAAGCTCGACAGTCTCGAGTATCTCTGTTCTTTGAATTGAAAAGTGGGAAGAATCTGCAAGGCCCGGAGTGATCAGGATCCGAAAGCGCGAGACGGGAAAGGCAATCACTTCTGACCCTGAAGCATGGCGACGCTCTGCTTGAAATTCGCGGCTTCCCAAAACGCGATCACGATGTTCACAACACCCAGGCCGGTGACCGCACCGCGAAACCATGTCGACGTGACCGTTCGTTGGATCACAGGAAAACCGGATTTATCGGTAACCAGCGCAAGCAGGTAGTTCTCAGACCAGTTGCCGAAGAGCATGTCCCACGGAGCAAGGATCAGATACGACCCCAGAAGAAGGCAAAGTACAATAAAAAAAATGACGGTCAGTTTTTCAACCATTCCGCCACCGATTATATCCATTTTCTTGCGAAGCGAACAATAAAGTTACGCAGCGATCGCCATATTTTTCAGCCTCTCGCGGACATCTCGGTAATCCACGTTCTCGGTATATACCTGTTCAAAATACTTTCCGGCTTCCGCGTATTCGCTTTCCGACTCGTGTACCACGCCGAGCTCGTACCACAGCGCCTGCTTCTCGTCGTCGTTCAGATCAGCTATTTCGAGCGCCCGCTGGTACCACTTCATCGCAAGTTTTGGCATTCCGTTTTCCATGAACGTGTGGCCGAGAAGATTGGCACAGTTGAAGAATCGTCGAGTACCGTCGTTCGGCTTCACGATCGCCGCAGCGTCCTGGAATTCCGAGATCGCCTGCTCCATCAGTCCCATTTCTTTGTACGCGATCGCTGTGTTGTACTTCGTCTCAAAGTCCGAATCGTCTTCGACTTTCGGCTCCTCGAGGCCGAGTTCGTTGCGAAACTCACCGATATCGAACAGCTTATTTCCGTTTGCTGCCGCAGGCTCTGCGGCTACACGGGCCGCCACCGGAACCGCTTCGACTCCGCCCGCTCCCGCGAGTCCCCGAAGCTCGAGCGATTCGGGCGTTTGCCCAAAGTCCGCCTCAAATTCGTCGATCGCTTTCTCGGCAAGTTCGGTGTAACCATTGTCGATGTAGAATCTTATGCTTTCGGCCTCACGCTGACGCCGAGCCTCCGGGGAATTGTCGAGCGGCTCCACCGACGCCGCAGCTACCGACTCTTGCGCCGGGTCAGTCATCGCCTGAGCGACCTCGAATCCATTTACCTCGATCGGGATCGTCTCACCGTTCGACGATTCGATCACCGCTCCGACAATCGCAAAATCCGCATCGGAGACAGTCGGCTCCTCAGCGCCAACCGAACCTCGTGCGTTCAGGAACCGGTCGTCGAACATTGAGTTGGACGCGGCGGATTCCTCGAATCCGTACTGTGTGTTGATCTCCGCAAGCCTTTCCGCGAACCGAGCTTCTTGGGGAACTAGAATTGCGAGTTGCGACACGGCGAACCGCTCGTCATCGACCGATTCGTTTGCTTGTGCGAGTTCGGCCAAACGCCGAAGCGACTCCTTGAGTGCCTCTTCGTCTTTTTGCCACGTGCAGAATCGAACCAAAAGCCGAACCCCGTCGAGATTGTCGGGCTCGTGTTCGAGAACTGTCCTGACTACTTCGACAAACTCTTCTGCCTGGCCGCCTGCGATCATGTGCTCCGATGCCATGGTCAGCATCCGGCACGCGCCTGCGAATTCGCTGTGATCAACGAACTTCCTGGCCATGGCCAGAAACTTCGGGTACTGAGCGGGCTCCTGCTCGACCAGCTTTATCACAGCCTTCTCGGCTTTTTCACGATCTCCAGCTTCCAAATAGCAATCGGAAAGGGCACTCAAGATCTCTCGAGCGTTCTTATTCTCCGCGAGGATCGCTTCAAGTTTTTCGATCGCATCGGCGGATCTTCCCTGTCCGATCAGGAGATTGACGAGCCCGTCGATACAGCTTTGGTGAACATCGATCTTCTCAAGTCCGGCCACGTAAGCAGCCTCGGCATCACCGATCAAACCCCGGCTCATAAACCGGTCGCCAGCGTCGGCAAATGCGTCGGCGGCCTCTTCTGTCTGGCCTTCTTTCAGGTAGGAGTCCGCGATCGTCAGATAGACTTCGGTATTCGTCGGATCGAGAAGTGCGATCTGCTTCCACATCGCGAGGGCCTCTACCATGCGGCCTTTCGCCTGATAGTTCTCGGCCAACACGACATAGTGCGACTTCGCTTCCGTTACCGATCCTTTAGTCTTATAGAGCTCGGCGAGTTTTTCAGATACCTGAACTGAGTTCGGCTGGATCTTATTTATCTTGTTGTAAACAGCGATCGCCTTCTGCGAGAATCCCTGCTTGCTGTAGTGCTCCGCGACCTTGTTGTAATAGCCCAGGGCAGGTTTTGTTTCCCCTGATTTTGAATACAGGTCGCCCAGGAGGTTCATGGTCCCGAAGTCCTTCGAGTCGTGATCGACCACCTGCTGATATTCTCCGATCGCTGCCTTGATCTTCCCTTGTGCGAGGAATTTCTCGGCATTTCGCATAGCCTTGATTTTATCGAAACTCATTTTTCTGGTCGGTGAGATTCGGCAAATAGCGGACTCGGGTGCTTTGCCGTGAGGAATAGCGGACAATTATAGCTACGAATGGGAGCAATAGCGCCCGTGACCTGCAGAAATGAAGTTATCACGGTGACAGAAATTGTGTCAACGTATTTTACACTGTTTGTTACTTGTAAAACGTACTCAGGAGGCTAGCAGTTTGATTTTCGCCACCCATTCTTCTATCGTTAACCTTCTTATATTCAATGATTTATGCGTGCACTGATCTTAGCGGGCGGTAAAGGTACTCGACTTCGCCCCCTGACCGTTTATACCCCGAAGCCCATCGTACCGGTATTAAACCGGCCGTTTCTGATCTATCAGCTTGACCTGCTCCGGAAAGCCGGCATAACTGACGTAACGCTCTCGCTGAGCTACCAGCCGGACAAGATCGAAGATGTCCTTGGCGATGGTTCGGAATTCGGCGTTAACCTCCGATTTGTCACAGAGCCATCGGCGCTCGGGACAGCCGGAGCGGTTAAATTCGCGATCGAGAAGGCTTCCGAAGCTGTTCTGGTCCTAAACGGAGACATCCTGACAGATCTCGATCTTTCGAAAATGGTACAGGCTCACGCCGATCGAAAGGATCAGATCACGATCGCCCTCGCACGAGTCGAAGATCCGACGAAATACGGATTGGTCGCCATGGATTCCGACACCACTATAAAGAGCTTCATCGAAAAACCGAAGGACGGAACCTTCGAGGGCTCCACGAACACGATCAACGCCGGCATCTATGTCATCGAGCCCGCGGCCCTTGAGCTAATACCGAAAGGTGTCAATTCCTCATTCGAATACGACGTATTTCCAAAGGCACTGGAAAAACGTCTCGCCTTCTCGGGATACGTTCTCGAAGACAACTATTGGAAGGACATCGGCACACCGCAGAGCTACCTTTCGGCCCATCTCGACATGCTGTCCGGCAAGGCCGGCTTCGCGCTTGGCGATCCGACCGATTCGACCGAAACGTCGCCCACCGCGTTCATAGAAAACTCTATACTCGGCGAGGGTTGTCAGGTAAAGCCGAACGCTAGAATAACCAACTCGGTTCTCGGCCCCGGAGTTCACGTAGAGGAGAAAGCAGTGATCGAGAATTCGGTTCTTTGGGCTCATACGCGGGTCAGTACGTTTGCCAAGATCCGAGGCTCAGTGATCGGGAAGGGTTGCCATCTCGGTAAGGATGCGGAAATTCGGGAAGGTTCTGTACTAGGGGACAAAGCGATGGTCCCTGATTATTCGGTGGTGTAACAATGCCCGAGCTACCCGAAGTTGAACATGTAACCAACGCGCTCCGCGGTGTCGTCCTCGGCGGCACGATCGAGAAAGCGGCTCTTCTACGGCAGCGACTCGCTCCTGACATCAAGCCGACCGCATTTGCTCGACGCCTCGCCGGTGCAACGATCCAGTCGATCAACCGCCGCGGCAAGCACATCCTGCTCGGGCTCGATAACGGCAACACGCTGATCGTCCATCTGCGGATGAGCGGCAGATTTCACTTGCTGACACCCGACGACGAGGACCCGAAATTTTCGCACGCGATCTTCTACTTTGCCGACAGCCAGCGGCTCGTATTCCAGGACCAACGTCACTTCGGCCTGATGAAGATCGTAAAAACGAAGCACTTAGACGACACACAGGAGCTTTCGAAACTGGCCCCCGAACCGTTCTCCGACGAGTTCTCGGTCGAATACCTCGCCGACGTCCTCAAGCGATCGAACCGCGTCATAAAAGAATTTCTGCTCGATCAAACGAAGGTCTGCGGTGTCGGCAATATTTACGCTTCCGAGACGCTCTATCTTTCAGGCATCAGTCCGAGAAAGCGTGCTAAGAACATTCGTGGAAAGTCGATCGCAAAACTTCATCAGAACATCCGCGTCATACTCAATGAGGCCATCGATCTCACGAAAACGATCGTCCCCGACCCGGTGATCATTGGTGAAGGCGTTTATGGGGCAGGCTCGCAGATGCGTTGGCGGGTTTACGATCGTGAAGGCAAAGAATGTCCGGAATGCTCGTCCCCGATAACGCGCATCCGCCAAGGTGCGCGTTCGACCTATTATTGCGCCCAATGCCAAAGATAGTTTTCCAAAACGATTCACGCATTATGCGTTAGAGGATCTATATGTACAGAAAAGCTGCAATACACCTATTTGGTCTTATCGTCACCCTTTCGCTGCTTTCCGGCAACATCTTCGCCTGCGCGTGCTGTGCCGAACCGGGCACATATTCCCGTTACACCGCAAAGCCGGATAAGTTTGTTCTCGATCTCGTAAAGGAATTTAAGTTTGCCGAGAAGTCTGACCTCTTTATGACCGAGGCAGGCTTCGACAACATCGAGGGGCTCGATCCGATCCGGAAGGAAGACGAAGCGGCTCCGGGAATTCTCGATTTCTCATCGACAGCCTCATTCTCCGGCAGGTCCTGGCTGCTCTCGCTAAAGTCGCCGAAAGGGCTTTCCGCCAAATATTCGCTGCCTGTACCTCTGAAATATACGGAGTTCCGGGTCGATATCCATGACCAGGAAAACAGGCCGAACGGTCCGCGACTCTATAAGGAGATCAGCTTCGAAGGCACCGTAACAAGCGCCACCGGATTCGCAAAAGCCGGAGCAGTTCGCGGCACCAAATACTCGCTCGTCTTCCAAGGCCGCGGATCCGGATGCAACGAGGTCGAAGATTTCACGCACTGGCGCCTCGACATTGACGGTCCGAAAGCCGGCTATGCGTTTTACGGCAAGCTATCTACCGGCCGCAAGGACGAGCCCGAAAGCACGTCCGCCATGCTTGACACCGTTCGGTGAAAGTTGGAACATCACAACATACATCGTGGTGAGTTATTGCGACTTGCGACCACGTTAAATAAACTGCTAAACAGCGATACAAAAAGGATTTCACGAGTCTCGCTGTTGCAGCGAGACTTTTTGTTTAGAGTTCACGCTTTGGCGTGCAGATATGAGAACTTTTCGCGAACTACTCGAATCCGACAGCGTCTTTGTTTTTGATGGTGCTGTCGGCACGCGTCTTTATGACAAGGGCGTTTACATCAACCGCAGCTACGACGAATTAAACCTGACCGCGCCCGATCTTGTCCGCGAGGTTCACGAAGAATACATCAAGGCCGGCTCCGATATCATCGAGACGAACTCGTTCGGTGCGACGCGGCACAAGCTTCAGCCGTACGGACTCGAAGGCAAGATAAAGGAGATCAATGTCGCGGCTGCGAGGATCGCCCGCGAGGCAG
>JBEBGW010000326.1:0-4916 GCA_040081025.1 Pyrinomonadaceae bacterium
ATATCGACCGTCGATCACTAGATTACTTGTCGGGGTATAAACCCCGGCGAATGTCACGACATTCGATGTCTGACGCCCCCCCTGCCGGGGTCTATAGTCCGGCTCGGAGAGGATTCCCCCGTCCGCTCCGAAGTTAGCGGTTGGGATGCCGGAATTATTGAAAACGTAGGCCGAGGACGTGACGTTCGAAAACCCGGTTCCGGGAATGCTTCCCTCTTGGATCACCGGATTCCAGAGGAACGTTCCTGTAAATCGGAGATTGTCCAAGGGGCTCGCGTCAAGCCGCCCGAACGCGTATTCATACGTTGTTTTTCGTCGGTATACCTGGGTAGCAAGAAGGGTTCTTGTAGCCGCGGCCTGATTCGTGAAGTATTGTGTGGTCACCTCGGTAACGAAATACTGCGGCGAATAGCTTCCGAAAAACCAAAGTCTATCCTTAATGATCGGGCCGCTGAGATTCGCGGTCGGAAAGACATTCGAACCTTGCGTCTTCGGAGGATTGAAATACTCAGGCGTCGAGGTGAAAAAGTTGGCTGATGCGGTGCCGCCCAAGAGCGGTCGCAGATCGCCGTTTAGTTTTGGCGTTTCGAACTGGATCCCGAATTCACCGTGAACATCATTATTTCCACCGCGCGAAACTACGCTGATCACACCGCCAGTCGCACCGCCGTACTCGGCGTTGAAGCCGCTCGATTTCACCTGAATTTCTTGGACAAGCTGGGTCGGTATATTGAACGTCTCGTTTAGAGTACCGGTCCGGTAGTTGGTAATTTCCTGGCCGTCCAAAACGAAAACGTTCTCGCCGCCCGATGCTCCGTCAATCGAAAATCCGCCTGTGCGTGATTCGGGCCGTGTGCCGGGCACTGTTTTCAACAAGCTCGTAAAGCCGGTGCCTTTGGGAAGGAGCTCGATCTTTTGAGCATTGATGCTTGTTTGGATCGCGTTGTTGGTCGTATCGACCGGCGGGGCATCAGACACCGTAACATCAACGGTGTTCACTGCGCCGCCCGGATTTACGACTACGTCAAGCCTCGTGGTCTGGCCGATCGCGACGGTCACGTTTTCGTAACGTGCCTCACCGAACCCGCCAGTAGGCGACGTCACGACTAGGTATGAACCCGGCGGGACCTGCAACGCCCTAAAAAATCCTTCTTCGTTTGTTGTGATGGTTCGACGGAAGCCCGCTCCGACACCTGTCGTCGTAGTTCCGGAACTCTTATTGGTATCGGTGACCGTCACGGTCACGTTCGGCACCAGCGCTCCAGCAGGATCCTTTACCTGTCCTTCAATTCCACCCGTCGTCTCTTGACCGAAAGTGGTTCCCGCAAGGACGAAACATAACAAAAGCGTCCAAAATGAAACCGGAATAATCTTTCTCATTTATCCTCTCCTCCACACTCTATGGATTTGTATTCTCTACCCTTGATCGAGGTGATCGTGCAAATCTTTATTCGCTCGGCGAGCGGGAACAAAACCGAAACAACTAACGGGATTTCCCGAGTGAGCTTAACCTAGTTACGTGAACGCACGAATTTATTCACGATTTTGTAATTAACACGCAATTTTGATTCCAATATAACGAAATGTGATGAAATTGCCGTAAAGCAATACTTGGAGTGATAGTGGGTGGAATAAAAAGCGGACAGAAAACCAAATCTTTGGATGAAATTTAGTATTTCGTCACTTAGCGTTGGTAGCCGATGATGACGCCTTTGGCTCCGACGGCCCAGCCGTTGCGGCGTGACATGTAGAGGCCGTAGAGGTGGTTTGGGGTGGAGCTTTCCTGTTTGATCCAGGTGCGGCCCTTGTCGGATGAGCGAAGTATCGAGCCTTTGTGGCCGACGATCCAGCCGTTCTTGTCGTCGGCGAAATCGACACGCATAAAGGTCTCGGTGTAGTTTGTGATGACCCTGGTCCACGTCCGGCCGCCGGTCTCGGTCCGCAGGATCGTGCCGCCTTCGCCGACGGCGTAGCCTTCGTTATCGTCGCGAAAATCTACGTTGAAAAGTGCATTCGTCGTGCCGGTATTCTGCTTGGTCCAGGTGCGGCCGCTGTCGGTCGACGCGAGGATGACACCGTTGTCACCTGCGATCCACGCGTGCGAACTCCCATTGTAATCGAGATGAAAAAGCTCGGTCTTGGTCGGCATCTGGATCCGCTGCCATGTCTCACCGCCGTCGTCTGTCCGCATTACAAGCGAATCGACAACCACATCTTCGTTCTTGACCCGACGCAGCAGCGAACCTACAGCAATTCCCCGTTTCCGATCCGCAAAGCGGATACTCAGAAACTCAGGCGTCATGTTGCGAAATGCGTTCTGTGCGTAGATCCGCGTTTCGTTCCAGCTCCGACCGCCGTCCTTTGTAATGAACATTTTCCGGCCGGCAACAAGATAACCATCGCTATCGTTGCGGAAATAGATCTCGTTGATATCTTCGGCAAGATTGAGCGGAACCTTGCTCCAGTTGCGCCCGCCGTCATTGGTGACCGCCAAATATCCACCGTCGCCCGCGACCCACCCGCTCCGATCGGATGTGAAGTACACAGCGACAAGATCCACGTTCCCGGGCGTCGGAAGCCCCGTCCATCCCGCTTGCGCAAACGCGCTCGGCGCCGCCGCGATGATAAACAAGACCGTAAGAATATTTATCCGTGAGAACATAACGCCAGAGAGAGAATCGTGAGATTTGCGAGTCTAATAAGGATACCCGAAACGCGCGGGAAATCACATAAGAGACGGAATAGCTGGTGGGTTTTGCAGATCAGTCTTGGCGCTCATGTTCCTTCCTATTCTTCTTGTTCTGTGGTCAACACTTACTAACCACAGAACCGGACGAACAGGAAGGAACAAGTATGACGGTCAGCTATTTAGTGACTCGATACACGCGATTTTTGTAAACAACAACCACTTCCTCGCCGAGCGCGAAGTATTGCGCGAGCACCTTTTCACGGTTAAGCAACGCGTAATATTCCTCGCTGCCGAACTTCACGTTCGTCTCAGGCAGGCGCGATTCGTTCTTGAAATCCGCATCGACCCAGACGTTCGCCTGATTGAAGAAATTTTTCGCTCCCACGAATTGATTCGTCGCCGAATTGTCGACAATGACGCGCTCGCGGGCATCCTTTTTCTTTTCAGAGGCACCATCGAGCGAAATGTTTTCCTTCATCGCATTTTGCTGAACGCTCATCTGCACCGCATCGGCACCGCTCACACTCCTGCCGGCCATCGGCTTGGCGCTGATGGCACGCTGGCGGTCCGAATCTCGCGGTGCGTTCGCGACCGATCCGTCAGTCGCGAGATACGAAGTGTATGGAGTCACGATGCCGTAGCGAGTGCCCAGATCGGTCACCTCATCTTTTAACTCCTTCGTCTCGCCGTTTCGCCGGATCTCCTCGATCAGCCAGCCGACTCGACGGCTTGCCCACAGCCTCGGCAAAAATTCGTTATCGTCGGTTCGCTCGGGAAAATCGAGCCCGTCGTAACGAAACGTCCTCGCTTCTCTGCCCGTCTTGCCTCGCAACGATATCGCGATGTTCTTCAGATCGCTCGAATTCTTATACCGCCCGATCATCGCGATCTGCATACCTTTAAACAGATCCGTCACCTTTCGCGGATACATAAACTCCGCGTCCACTCCGCCGAGGTCGAGTTCGATATCAGACAGAACCGGCGACGAAACGCGTGCGAAGAAGTTAGACACCTTTATCTCAAGATCTTCCTTCGGCTGAACGTAATCCGATATTCCTGAGTTCTCCGTTCCGATCCGGTCGAGCAACGCGGTGTTCACGTCATAGCCAAACCCGAACGGGAACATCCGCACATCCACACCTGAAACCTTCGCTGCCTTGAGATTCGCGACGATCTTTTCGGCATCGGTCACGCCCACCGTCGGATTTCCGTCGGTCATGAACACAAGCATCTTCGGCCGGTCGGAATTGTCGAACTGCTTTATCGAGGCGATGAGCGAATCGTTGATGTTCGTACCGCCGGTCGGAGTGAGTTTCTTGACGAAAGCTTCGCCACGAGCCTTCCCCGCTGCGTCCGCCATGATCAAACCACGCTCCATCAAACGCTCTTCGCCCGCGAATGAAATGATGTTGAATTTGTCACCAACCCGAAGCGTTCGCACGCCAAAAAGCAGCGCGTTCCGGGCCTTTTCCATCTTCCCTTCATCCGCCATCGATCCGCTCGTATCGAGCACGAACACGATGTCTTTGTTAACGAGTTCTCTATCCGAAACCGCATCCCGCGGCGAGAGCATCAGCAGAAAATATCCATCCTTGCCTGGCTCGCGATGTGTGAGCAGCGTCATCCCGAAGTCGTCGTTAGAGAGCCCATAAAAGAGTTGAAAGTCCGCGTCGTTGTCGCTCGTTTCGAACGACACCACCGACCGCGTCTCACTGCTGTTAGTCACGTCGATCTTGTGCGACGGCGAGTAGATATTCCTTAACGCCTGTCGCCCGACGATCTCCACGCGGCCCGACACCGTCCCGAACTTCTGCGCCGGCATTCCCTGCCGCGTCTCGACTCCCGGCATGTTCCGCCAGAGATTCCTGCCCGTGCCTAGCGGATATTTGAACGCCACCGTCCCAGATTCAGCTTTCAACACCTGCGAATATTTTAGTTCCAATTTCTTGTCGGAATTGGGCGGGATCGGAAAGATCGAGGCCTGGAAAAGATTCTTGCCCGCATATTCCAACAAGCCCGGATCACGCTGCCGCCGGACGATCTCGTCATAGATCCGACGGGCCTCTTCACGCGTCCTCACCTCGCCGACGAGCTTCTTGCCGTTCTCCCAGATCGAAAATTCGACGATCGAAGCCGCTTCGGGGATCGGGAAAAAGTAAGTCCCCTCAAGCGTGTGCGGTGTGTCGTTGCGGAAGACCTGCTCGACGTGGGTCGTCGCGACCTGGCC
>JBEBGW010000327.1:0-4916 GCA_040081025.1 Pyrinomonadaceae bacterium
ATCAGGGCTACAAAGGGCTTGCTAACTGGGAGATCATTCGACAAGTCAAGGAAGCTGTCAGCGTTCCCGTGTCCGGAAACGGCGATATTGTGTCGATCGAGTCGGGAATGACGCGTTGGCGTGAAGCGGGAACCGACGGCATCCTGATCGGCCGCGGAGCAATGCAAAATCCATGGATCTTTCGTCAGTTCTCGGATGCTCTCGCGGGTCGCGAACCGTATCAGCCGGATCTTGAGGAGAAGAAATCCGTACTTCTCGAATTTTTCGACATGTGCCTCGAAGAGATGCCTGAGATCGTCGCTCTCGGCAAGATGAAACAGCTAGCCGGACAGTTTACGAAGGGTCTGCCTGGCGGTGCGCAGTTTCGCCAGACTCTTTATCACTCGCACTCCGTTCAGGAGATATTGGATAATATTACGATCTATTTTGGCTCGATCTCGATCGGCAGTACGTTCGGTGACGGAATTGTAGAAGCGGATGCCGACTCTGATCTTGAGATCACGTCTTGTGAGCCTCCAGTTTTGCCAACTGAGAATAGCTCCGTAATGCGAGCCTAACCGCTCCCTTGATCGGCAACCTCACTATGAGTTTTTCTCGCTTTTTCGTGCCATTTATTGTGGTGATAGGAAGTGTTTCCGTCCTTGGGCAAACTCAGCCGAAGCCGGTCGCAACGCCGCCGATCGCGCAGGCTTCAAAGGCGACAGCTGCGTATGCCGAGGTGGCTTTAAAGCGGGCAGACGTCGAGGCCGAGCTTGAATCGCTACTAGTCGAATACACGGATGAGTTTCCCAAGGTCAAGGAACTCAAGTACGCGCTCACGCGGGTCGATGCCGAAGGAGCGCGCCTGGCATCGATAAAGTCCGGGGACCGGGCGACAGCCGCACTTGGAAAACTGATGGTCCGCAAGGTCGAGGCTGACGTAGAACTGTGGAAGGTGCAGCAGGATTATGCCGACAACCATCCGGATGTAAGGCGGGCGAAAAAAAAGGTCGAGATCTATGAGAAGGCGATAAAAGAGATCTTAGGCTGATTCCACATGTTCGTCAGAAATGACGGTAAAGAGATCACCGGCACTGCTTCGAAACCTGCTTCGTGTCGGGCACAGATACGACACGCACCTGTAATTTCCGATTCCGACGGTTGATAGAGATCTCGTCGCCAATCCTTATCTCCTTGCCGGATTTTGCGACCACCTCGTTCACCTCGATCAACCCTGCATCACAGAACTCCTGAGCCAGAGAGCGACGTTGTATAAGCCGGCTGATCTTCAAGAACATATCTAAACGCATATTCCTCCTCAATAAAAATGGCCGGACACGAGGCCCGACCAGTTTCAAAAATACCTCTAAGATTCGGTAGGTTACTTCTCGGAAACGGCCTTTTCCTTCCGCTCTTCGGCGAAGAGGATCGGGGCCACAAGCGGACGATACGTGTCGCTGATCTTGATGTACGCATCCTGCCGCAGGGTTGAGAAAAACTTCTTCTGAGCTTCCGGAAAACGCTCTTGAAGGATAGCCGAGCGGACAGCCTGCTCGTCAAAGAACGACTCGCTGCTTGCGGCCTCGCGAGCGTCGAGTCGCAGTATCAATACGCCAAGATCTTTGATGACGATTGGTTCCGTATATTCCCCAACTTTGACCCCAGCGAGAGGGGTTTTGATCACTTCGTTAAGAGTCGCCGCCGGTGCTTTTTCCATCTTTCCCGATTCCGGGGAAACGATCGGCTTGTCGCCGTTCTCTTTTACCAGCAGATCGAAATTTGCCCCGCCGCGGAGTTGCGTGACAAGCTGCTTTGCCTTTTCAAGAACGCTCGCCTCATCCGGTCGGCCGGCATAACCCAGAAATAGCTCGCTGAACGAGACAAGTTCCGGCTTGCTAAATTTTGCTTTGTTCTTCTCGAAGTACTCTTTGAGCTGCGTCGCGTTCGGCTTCCAATATTCTGCCGATTGAACTTCACGCTGGATCACACGTTCGCGGATGATCTGCTTGCGCCACATATCGCGAACCTCCTGTGGATCGACGTTCTGACCACGCATCTGCTCATAGAGTGCTTCGAGAGTCTTGACGTTGTTCTCTTTCATGATCTCGACAAATCGCTGGTTGATAGCGTTCTCGATATCGGCGTCCATCCCAAGTTCTTTGGCCTTCTGAACAAGCAGTTCCTCATTGATCAGGTTGGCGATCAGCTCACCCTGTTTCTCATTGATCGTTTTCTGAACGTCCTCGCGTTTCTTTCCGGCCTGAACCTCGGAGTCGACGATCGACTTCATTTCACGCTTCACGCGAGAAAGGGTAATCACGCCTTCATTCACCTGGGCGACAACCTCGTCAACGACACGCTCTTCTGATTCCTGAGCGGAAGCGCCGGGAATCGCCAGTACGAAAGCAAGGAAAAAGACGGACAAAATTGCGAAATTCTTCATGAAAAAGCTCCACGAGTGAGTTTTGAGTCGAGTTTTTGATGCTCGCAGCGTACAGATAGTTTGTTCGCCGTTCACACCAATCGATATAAAAACAAACTCGAATAATATCAGTTTTCAAGCCGATAAGCCCGTCGACACAGCCTATTTGCTGATGGTTCGGAGTACGTCAATCGCCGTCTTGATCGGCTCTCTTTGGATGCCGATCCGCAGGATGCCGCTAGGTGAGAATGAGCGATCATCGCTTTCCGCAACCAACAAGAGGAGTTTTTCGGGGTCGACCCTCGCATTTTCGCCGAGCTTTATCGCAAGCGACTCACCCGCTCTATCGACGGAGACGATTCCCATCCGCTCGGCAGCCTTTCTGAGCCTGCCATAGTCAAACAATGCATTGACCGAGTCGGGGACGCGGCCGTAGCGGTCTTCGATCTCGGCATGGATTTGCGATAAGGCTTCGTCAGAATCGGCGGACGAGATGCGTTTGTAGGTCCGCAGTCGCTGGCTGGCCTCGACGATGTAGTCTTTCGGGATCGAGACATCGATGCCGAGATTGATCGAAACGCTCGTCTCGTCGGCGATCTCTTCGCCGCGAAGCTCGCCTATCGTCCGCTCGAGCATCTTCGTATAGAGGTCGAAGCCGAGTGCGTCGAGATGGCCTGACTGCTGGCCGCCGAGTATGTTGCCAGCACCGCGAAGCTCCAGATCGAGTGCGGCAATACGGAACCCGGCACCGAGGTCGGAGAATTCGCGAATAGCCGAGAGTCGGCGACGTGCGATCGGAGTAAGCTCGATCTCGCTCGGGATCAGCAGATAGGCATACGCTCGCCTGTTCGATCGGCCGACTCGCCCTCGAAGCTGATAAAGCTGGGAGAGTCCGTAATTGTCGGCCCGGTTGATGATGATCGTGTTCGCTCTTGGAATATCGATCCCGTTCTCTATGATGGTCGTAGCAACAAGAACGTCGTATTTGTAGTCGATGAAATCGAGCATCACCTGCTCCATTTCTTTCTCGTTCATCTGGCCGTGGCCGATCGCGATGCGAGCGTTCGGGACGATCTTCTGGACTAGAGCAGCTATTGCTTCGATCGTTTCGACGCGGTTGTGTATGAAAAAGACCTGTCCGTTTCGCGATAGCTCAAGTTCGACCGCCGAGCGGATCACACTCTCCGAAAACTGCACGACCTGCGTGTTGATCGCGAGGCGGTCACGGGGCGGGGTTTCGATGATCGACAGATCCCGCATCCCAAGCATCGACATGTTGAGTGTTCGAGGGATCGGTGTTGCGGACAACGTGAGCACGTCGACCTTTTTCTTGAGCTGCTTGAGTTTCTCCTTATGGGCGACGCCGAATCGCTGCTCTTCATCCACCACGACGAGGCCGAGTTTCGGCAGTTTTACATCGTTAGAGAGGATCCGGTGTGTGCCAATGACAACATCCACGTCCCCTTTCTCCGCCGCTTCCACCACAGACTTCTGCTCCTTCGAACTGCGAAATCTTGACAGCAGATCGATCTTCGCTGGGAACGCGGCGAAGCGTTTTCGGAAAGACTCGAAATGCTGATAGGCGAGGATCGTGGTAGGTGTGAGCACAGCGACTTGCTTGCCGTCCATCACGGCCTTAAAAGCCGCACGCATCGCGACCTCAGTCTTGCCGTAGCCGACGTCGCCTATGATCAGCCGATCCATCGGCCGAGCCGTTTCCATATCTTCCTTCACGTCGTCGATCGCCTTTGCCTGATCGACGGTCAAGTCGTAAGGAAACGCATCCTCAAACTCGTGCTGCCACGGAGCGTCGGGCGAGAAAGCGTAGCCCTGGACGAGCTTTCGTTCGGCGTAGAGCTTCAGAAGCTCGTCAGCCATATCACGCATTGCCCGCTTGGCCTTTGCCTTTGTTTTCTGCCAGCCGAGACCACCGAGCCGGTCCATCGTCGGCGAGGTCGCTTCACCTGACGAGAATCGGGAAACCAGGTCCAGCCGCTCTACGGGAACGAAAAGCTTCGCGTCCTCCGCGTACATGAGCAGCATGAATTCACGCTCCGCACCTTGCGATGAGATCGTCTGCAATCCCTCGAACTTCCCGATCCCGTGATCGACGTGAACCACGTAATCGCCGGCCTTCAGGTCGCGGAAATCAGAGATGAATGCTCCGAGCCGAGGCTTCTTAGTTCGCTGCGCCTGGGTAGGGGCGGCAGCCGTCCGTGCAGGTGACACCGTCTCGCCAAAGATGTCGGATTCGGTATAAACGACCAGGCCCGCGGCCTGGATCTCGAAGCCGCCCGAGAGGTGGCCGACCTGGATCGCCGATGCGGGAATATCCGCCTGGAATTCGCGGACAATCTCTTCGAGCCGTTCCGCGATCCCAAGAGTCTCAGTGACGATCATCGCGTCGCCGTGTGACGTGATGTGAGAAGCAAAATCAGCGAAGTTGCCGTGAAAGTTTCTCGTGGAGCGCGATTGTATAGGGACATCGACCGACTTTTCCGCTGCCGAGAACAAG
>JBEBGW010000042.1:0-18072 GCA_040081025.1 Pyrinomonadaceae bacterium
CTCCTCTCGTGCGTTTACGGAGGATTTGTTGCTGCTCCATCGGCACTTGAATACGCCAAGAATGTCGAACGCGGCAGCACGGAAACCAACGGCGTCCATGCGGCTGAGTTGAAACGGCAGCAGGAGATCAACGATTCGATCGTCAGCAACGAAGGCGGCGAGAACCAGTACAAACTGCACGACGAGATGGCGAAATGGATGACCGACAACGTCACCGTCGTCCGCTACAACGACCGGCTCAAGGCTACCGATGAAAAGCTGCTTGAGATACAAGATCGTTACAGTCGGATCTCGATCAACGATTCGAATCTCTGGGCGACTCAAGCCGTACCGCACGCACGGCAACTCTGGAACATGATCCAGCTTGCTCGGGTCATCACGCTAGGAGCGCTGAACCGAAATGAATCTCGCGGAGCTCACTACAAACCGGATTTCCCCGATCGTGACGACGACAACTTTATGAAGACGACCATCGCCGAGTACTCCGAGGAAGCACCGGTGCTCAGCTACGAAGCCGTCGATGTCTCGCTAGTCGAACCGCGGAAACGTGATTATTCAACAAAGAAGGCGAAGGGGAATTAGGTTCAGAGTTCACGCTTTAGCGTGCATCTTGGTTGCGAGAGAACAAGCTAAAGCTTGAACTCTAAACATGTATGGCGACAAACGGACACGTAGAAAAGAAGCGGCTTGAGAATCCGCCGGCGAAGTTTAAGTTGAGGATCCAGCGGCGTGATAACGAGAGTGCGCCGATCCGGTGGGAGACGTTCGAGCTGGATTATCGACGCAACCTCAACGTCATCTCGGCGTTGATGGATGTTCGGAAAGATCCGGTTACCGCAGACGGAATGAAGACCACACCGCCGGTTTGGGTCATGAGTTGTCTCGAACAAGTCTGCGGCATCTGCACGATGGTGATCGACGGCCGCGTGCGGCAGTCGTGTTCGGCGTTGATCGATGATCTTTTGCTAGCATCGGGCGGCGACACCGTGACGCTGCAGCCGATGTCGAAATTTCCGAACGTGCGCGATCTCAAGGTCGACCGCTCGGAAATGTTCGATCATCTTAAGAACGTTCACGCCTGGGTCGAGCTCGATGGCAGCTATCCGCTCGGTCCCGGTCCTCAGGTCTCCAATGAACTCGCTCAGGACCGCTACGCCCTTTCACGCTGCATGACGTGCGGATGTTGCCTCGAAGCGTGTCCGCAATATGGCGACGGCAATTACATTGGCCCGCAGGCGATCGGCCAGGCGCGTCTTTTCAACATGCATCCGGTCGGGAAAATGGAGATCGACGAACGCCTCAACGGCTTGCTTGGGGACGACGGCATCGCGAATTGCGGAAACGCGCAAAACTGCGTGCAGGTCTGCCCGATGTCGCTTCCGCTCACGAAAGCGATCTACGAAACGAACCGCGACATTACCGTAAACGCGCTATTCGGTTGGCTCAAGAAATAGCTGCAACTATAAAAAGAAACGCCGGGCGACCTGTTGGGGCTGTCCGGCGTTTTGCTGCGGTTGCGGCAGAAACTACTGGATCAGACTCACTTCGGACACATCCGGCCGGCTTGTGAAAACGTATGCGTCCTCATCGCGGCCTAAAAGGAAGTCCTCGAGCGATTCCACTCCGAGCGCTCGCGAGAAAAGATATCCTTGGCCATAATCACATCCGAGATTCTTCAAGACCTCTCGCTGATGTTCGCTTTCGATTCCCTCGGCAACGACCTTGAAACCCAGATTGGCGGCCAGTGAGATTATCGTCCGGATCACTTCACGGTTTGCGGGATTTTCGGCCATCAGCATCACGAACGACTTGTCGATCTTCAGCGTTGATATTGGAAGCCTTACCAGATAGGCGAGATTCGAGTATCCGGTCCCGAAATCGTCGATGTCAGTCTCGATCCCCGATTCCCGGAGGCTTCGCAGCACCTCAAGTGCCCTTTCGTGATCTTCGAAAAACACTGTCTCCGTTATCTCAAGCTTCAACCGATCGGCGGGGAACTCTGATTCATCAAGGATCGTTTGGATCCGGTCGAGAATATCGTCCTCGGCAAATTGTTTGCTCGACACATTGACGCTGAGCTTCATTTCGCGAAGCTCTGGGTGCCGATGACGTAGTTCGCCGATCTCAACGCACGCCGTGCGAAGGACGTGATCTGTAAGTTCATCCATCAGCCCGATCTCTTCGGCAAGTGGAACGAACCTTTCGGGTGAGACAGTTCCGAGCCGCGGATGCTCCCATCGAGCGAGAGCCTCGAGAGCATAAAGTCTCTCGTCCGCGAGCGAGAAGATAGGCTGGTAATGGACCTTCAGATCTCCGTCCTGTATGGCGCGCCGCAGATCCGTCTCGAGCTGGAGGGTCTCGCGAACAGCGGCACGCATATCGTCGTCGAAGGTCTCATGTCGCGCCTTTCCGGACCGTTTCGCCTGGTACATCGCGGTGTCGGCATCGCGGATCACGTCTTCCGATGTTGCGTGATGTTCCGTTACATTCAGGATCCCGATACTAGCGGAAGTGAACACCTCGTGGCCTTGCAGCTTGAAGGGCGAACTGATCTTTTTCTGTATCCGCTCCGCGATACGCGTTATTTTCTCTGAGTAATAACGGCCTTCGACCAGTACCACGAACTCGTCGCCGCCAAGCCTTGCGACCATATCCGGCGGCCGCATAGATCCGTTGAGCCGGCCGGCGATCGCGCACAAGAGTTCGTCGCCAATGAAATGTCCGAGGCTATCGTTCACGAACTTGAAGCGGTCGAGATCGATAAAGAGAACACTGACGCGATACTTTGGATTTTCGCGGACCTTGCGAAGTGCATGGTCCAGCCGCTTCATAAAGTGGGCACGATTCGGAAGCCCGGTTAGGGCATCATGCGATGCCTCGTGATGCAGTTTTTCCTCGGCGAGCTTCTTTTCGGTGATGTCCTGCAGTTGAAAGATCAGATTGTTGCCTGATTCGCTTGCGTGGCCAGCGATCGACGAGCTCCACGAAGCCCAGACCGTAGAACCGTCACGGTGTAGGTATCTCTGCTCCATTTCACAGCCTTCGATCGATCCGGCCTGAACCTCATTAAGCTTGATCAGCGTTCGGCCCAGATCTTCCTCGAAAAGGATCGAGTGAAACGACATCTCTTTGAACTCTTTCGGCGAGTATCCGAGTATACGTGAAAGTGCGCGGTTCGTCTTGAGCCATTTTCCATGCGGCGATACCATCGCGATCCCGATCGGGGCATGGTCGAACGCACGCCTGAAACGCTCTTCCGACTCGCGAAGCGCGACCGTTCTCTCCTTCATCGCCTTGGCATATTCGCGCGCCTGTTCAGCCTGCTCCATCGACATCTCGACGTTCCGCAGGTACATCCGATATGCGAGGAACACGAATACGATCACCGGAACCGCCGCAAAAAGCACTGCAAACCCGCCGAGATCCACAAGCTGGACAAGGGCTCCAGCCCCGAAAGATCCTACGAGGTACGTCGGAAAGGTCATGACGTACTTGTTCTTCCAGGTATCCCACAGCGGCAGAGCGCTTTTCAGCGCGTCGTAGGTCGCCGCAAGGATCGTGTTCAGTAGGAACTGAGTGACCGCCATCAGCGACAGTGCTGTAAGGAAGGCCGCCACGTACCCCGGATGGCCGTGAAGCTGATCCTCGGAATAGAGGCCATAAGCCCAAAGTAAACCGACAACTAAGGTCGTCGAAACCGCCAGCGTACCGGAGTTGAAGAAAACTGTGATCTTTTGATTGCAGAACCGGCGAGCGGAAATGAACGCCTCAATCGCTGCCAGAATGATCGCCGCCTCGCCGCCGTAGAGTATCAGCGTCAGAAAGATGAGGGTATCGGATACCGATATATGCGACTTGAATCGCGGTATCGGAAGCGTGATCCGCGTGCCTAATCCGAGCGTCAGAGCGACGAGGATGGCGAGATTCAGGTCGAACTTTGCCAGCGGAAACGTAGCGAGCGAGTAAAACACGCAAATGCCGCCGACCGCCGCGACGACACACATATACCACGTGGCCAAGGGGCCCTTGTTTGTTGGGAAGTCTCTTGTCAGTATTAGCATCAGGATAGTGGAAGGGAAGTATCCTGCCCGGTCAGATCGTGTACCCCGCGAGGTCATCGCGAGAAAAAGGTAGGGGAGGCTTTGATCAGCCTCCCCTTAAGTATGAGTCTAAACGACGCTTTGTGTCCAGACTTATTTCAGTTTTTTGAACAAGGGGGACTATCTCATCTTGCCGGTCCGATCGCCGATGAGCACTCCATCTCCGATCAATACACCGTCTCCGATGAGTACTCCATCGCCGATAAGTACACCGTCTCCGATCAGGACGCCATCGCCGATCAGTACACCGTCACCGATAAGCACTCCGTTCGGCACGAACCAATCGCCGACCAGAACGCCGTCGCCGACCAGCACTCCGTCGCCGACCAACACGCCGGACGACATCAAGACCTGTCCGCTGCCGGCCGCGCCGCCATCGCTGAGCACGACGTTCGACGAGATCGTGAGGCCGGTCGTATAGTAAGCGGAATTGAGCGTGAACAGTCCGTCGTTCTGCGTCACACCCGTGCTCATCACCGAACCTTTCTTGTAGACCGTCTGGAACTTCGAAACGAGGTTCTGTCCCGTGATGTACGAATAGTTTGCCTGTACGAGCTGAGCCCAGGGGAATGTATGACCGCTGATCGAGGTTGAAGCAGTCGGCATCGACCAATTGCTCGGGACCATCGAAGCGTTTCGCGACATCCCGTTGAAATCGACATCCGTACGAAGCGATTTAGCCAAACGCACGGCACCTTCGATATTCAACTGTCCTGCACCCTGCTCGAACGTGTTCGCTCCGGCGATCGGCTGGGCCGAGTACTGGAGCAGCATCCGCACCATCGAGGGGGTCAGCTTTGGATTCGATTCGAGCAGCATCGCTACCGCTCCCGAAACGATCGGGGCCGACATTGAGGTGCCGCTCTGATACATTACGCCGTCCGCGTTGGTCTCGAGCAGTCCGAGCGGAAGAACGAGCTGCGGGCTGAGCGATCCGAGAAGGCTCGCTCCCGGGCGATACGAGATGATCTCGTTACCCGGAGCGACCAGATCCGGCTTGATCAAATTATCGTGAACGCGGCTGCCGCTGGCGTCGGTATAGAAGCTGCGAGTCGGGCCACGCGATGTGTAGGTCGTGATCGAATCATCATTGCGAGCATCGGTTCCGTGGCCGTTCGAAGCGCCGACCGTGATCGCCCACGGGCTGTTGCCCGGCGAGTGGATCGTGCCGTACTGCTTCATTCCGTTCGGGCCGCGGCCCATATTTCCAGCCGCCGCAACTACGACGATTCCCGCGTCCGCAAGTTCCTTTACCTTTCGGCAAAGCGGATCGTTCGTATAGGTGTCGATCGCGAGCGTGCCGAGGCTGAGGTTCACGACGCGGATGTTATGCGTGTTGCGGTTCTGCAGCACCCAGTTCATTCCGTTCAGCAGCCACGAGGTCTGCCCGACGCCTTCGTTGTTCAGAACCTTTACGCTGATGATGCTCGCGTCCGGAGCTATGCCGCGGTATGCACCTCCGCCCTTGCCGGCATTACCTGCAGCAAGCCCCGCGACGTGGGTTCCATGTCCATAGCCGTCGCTGTTACCGTCATTGGTGAAACTGACGTTGGCCTTGATCCGCGACAACAGGCCGAGCGAATCCTTGAACCCGCTGTGCTGGGCGAAGATGCCGGAATCGAGTATCGCGACACCGACGCCGGTTCCATCGAGCTTCCAACCCGCGTTAAGAAAACCGCCCGACTGTTGACGTTGGGCGGCCGCACCCGATGTGTTCTCGACGTGGCCGGCACCCAGCGTCGCACGATCGGGCGAGACATAGTTGATCAAACCGCTTGTGGCGAGTTCGCTGATCGAACTGAGGGAGGCGTTGACGACGAGCGTATCGCTCTTACCGATGCGGCTCACGATCTTTGCAGAGCCGTTTGAGAGAAGCGTGCGAAGCGTGGAACTCTGAGCATCCTTCGCCTGCACGATCACGTCCAGCCGCTTCGATCCCATCGGATCGGCGGCCATCATTTCACGCAGATCGGGCGAAACATTGTCGCCGCGGAAGTCGGAGGCGGGAGCTTCGACCTCGTTCCGGGCTTCGTTGTTCGCTGCCGGACGCACGACCGGCACGACCTGAAAAAGCTTGCTGAGTTCTACATCACCCGCGATCTCTTCTTCATATGCTGCGAAGGTCGACGCACCGATCAGTTTAAGCTTGCCGCTTCGGACCGCATCGACGAAGGCCGTATTCTGACGCTTTGCACTTGCAAGAGCGGTCAGGCTTTCGACGAAGAGAACACTCGTTCCCTTAGTAGCGAGAACCGTCTCGACGATCGAAGCGACCGCCGCGTCGAACTTGTCCGCGTCGCGAAGGTTCGAATAGAGCGATGTCGTTTCAAGCTTGAGCAGCGCCTTCTTGTTCTCTTTATCTGATGCGAGGCGAAGGGCGATCTGCTCGACGATCTCGTCTTGAACGCTTCCGTTCTCGTCTACGATCACGGGCTGTTTGCCGCCTTTCTCCAGCGCCGCGATGACGGAATTAACTTCCGCTTCGAAGCCTAGACTCTCACGCAGTCTTCCTTCACGGCCAAGCTGAGTAAGATCGGTTACAAACTTTACGTTGATCGAGGGAATATCTGTAGAAGCGAATACCGCGGTGACAGCGACGTTCGTTAATAGGAACGCCGCGATCAGCGACAGCGATATCGCTTTTCGAAGAATATTGATGCGGGTAAGGGTGCGATTCATTTTTCTTAGCTCCAGTTCGAGGGCGGCGTAAGTGCTGCCGTGCTCGGTGACAGACGAATGCCGTCGGCACTTCTAATACAAGCCACGTGCCACTAAGCTAAGTTGATGTAAATAAGGAGGTTAGCGGAATACTCACTGCGGTCGTTCAACTTCGTTCAACCACCCTGACTGACCGATTCGGTCAGGCTGACCGACAGGAGTGTCTTTCAGTGAATCGTACTTACATTGTCGTTCAATGCTTGCTGGTGTATAAGACTCCTGAGGCCGATATATACGGCCGCACCAATGAAGATTGTTGCTTTCACTCTCTTTCTACTGGCGTCTTCCCCATTTGTATGGGGCTGTTCCTATTTATCAAATCCTGACCCGCCCATCGAATACATCGTCGGCCGAACGGAATCGATATATCTTGGTAGGCTCATCCAGCACAAGTTCCGAAATAAGAAAGAAGACGGCTACAAGTACAAGGTTCACAATCTGATTTTCGCAACTGAAAAGGCTTTGAAAGGAGCGGTCAAGGAGCGTTTCGAGGTTGAAATTTGGGAAAGGCTCAACAAGCTCGATTCGTGTTACGACCGGCCTGTGATTCCAAGAATTGGTGAGAGATGGGTATTTCACCAGAACTATAAGGAACCTAACCCAGTACGATACCTTCGCGGAAGTTCGGATCTATTTTGGAGGTTCGATGAGGCTGACGAGCGACTGGAGCACACAATATCAGCGATCGCATCGATCACTTCAAATTCAAGATCAACATTCTTTGGGCAGATCGACTCAGGGGACTTTGGTTTTCCCAAGGACGTTGAAGGCATTCAAGTAGAACTTCGTGACACCTCTGGTGAGCCGATTACTCAGAAAGCGGTATTCACCAAAACCAGGAGTTGGATCGACGGCCTTTTCTTCAAGTTTGAGGATCTGGTTCCCGGAAAATACACCCTAAGAATCTCTGCACCTAAGCCGCTGCTGTTCGATGGTGTGTACCTGGGCGTGCCGGACATTCGAATGAAGCGCTCCGATCTGGATGGACGTTTCTACGCGGACTTCAATATTGAGATAGAAGCGAAACGTCCTGAATTCCATTGCTTCGCTGTTCGGCAGTAGTGCAAAACGCAAGAAAGGCCGCCCGATTCCGAGCGGCCTTGAATCTAAGGTCTGGAATATAAGATCTAGATCCCCAGAATGTCGATCAATTCCTGAACCGCACCCGCCGACTTGTGCAGGGCAGTACGTTCGTCGTTGGTGAGGTTGATCTCGATGATCTGCTCGACGCCGTTCTTGCCGAGCTTGACCGGCACGCCGACGAAGAGATTCGAGACGCCGTATTCGCCTTCGAGGAAAACCGCGCACGGCAGGATCTTTTTCTTATCCTTCAAGATCGCTTCGGCCATCTCGACCGCTCCTAAGCTTGGTGCGTAATAAGCCGAGCCGGTCTTCAGCAATCCGACGATCTCGGCGCCGCCGCTAGCGGTACGCGTGACGATCTGTTCGATCTTCTCCGCCGACATCAGCTCAGTGATCGGGATACCGGCGACTGTCGAATAACGAGGAAGGGGAACCATCGTATCGCCGTGGCCGCCGAGCACAAAGCACGTGACGTTTTCAACCGAAACCTGAAGCTCCTCGGCGACAAAGCAGCGCATACGGGCCGCGTCGAGCACGCCCGCCATACCCATCACACGATTCTTCGGGAAGCCCGACTTGCGGAACGCGACCTGCGTCATCGCGTCGAGCGGATTCGAAACGACGATGATGAAGGCATCGGGCGAATACTTAGCGACCTGCTCGGTCACCGCGCCGACGATGTCCGAGTTCGTTTTCAAAAGATCGTCGCGGCTCATTCCCGGCTTGCGGGGAAGTCCTGCGGTGATGATGACGACATCCGAACCGGCAGTCTCTTCATACGAATTCGCACCGATCAGCTTCACGTCAAAACCGTCGATCGGAGCCGCCTGAGCGAGGTCCAGCGACTTGCCCTGCGGCACGCCCTCGACGATGTCTACCAATACGACATCCGCCAGTTCCTTCGCCGCGATCCAATGAGCTGCCGTCGCTCCGACATTGCCCGCACCCACAACCGTAACCGTATGCCTTCCAGCCATTCTTAAACCTTCCTGTTGAAAATATTCGTGTTAAAAGAAAACGGTATTTTATCAGATACGGGAAGAAACGCGAGTGTGAACGAGCGTGGCTTTCGGGCGTGAAGTCGCGATATCGTCGAAGCTCGGTTCATGCAACGGCCGTTGAGCCCTCTTTGCGTCCTTAGCGTCTTGGCGTGAAACTTCTTTTCTCACGTAAAGTCGCTGAGGACGCAAAGAAAAGTAAAGCTGGAAACCCAAATTTCGTGCTAGAATCATCTTACTCTTCCGACAGTGCCCTAAAGATGTTGTACCGAGCCCAACTACATCTTTTGATCGTTATCCTGCTCTCCGCCGGAGCGATATTCGCCCAAACGGCGACGGACACCAAACCCGTTACCAAAAGCGACATTTTCGCCGCGCTCGAAACCGCCAAGTCGTCCGACGAATTACTTAAGAAAACGAACGTCGATCTCGTCGCCGCGATCAACGAACGAGGTGTTAACTTCGTACTCACGCCGGAAGAGGAATGGCAGCTTGGGATGCGCGACGCGAGCGACGAACTCCTGGCTGCGATCCGCGAAGCCGTCGACCCGAAGGAGCGCGAAGCCCGCATCGCCGCTAACCAGCAGCAGAGCCTCTACACTGAGTTCGCGACGAACTACAACGCCAACGATCTCGCCGGCCGCCAGACCGCCGTTCGCGCAGGACGCGAATTTGTCCAGCTCTATGCGGACGATCCGAACGTCGCTGAGATCGTGACCTTCATGCAGCGAAATCTTCCGCGGCTTGAACAAAGCGTCACGATGATCGCCCAACGCGAAGAGGCGATGGAACGAGCCCGCTCGATGGCGATCGAGCGGCAACAGCTGATGGAACAGGAACGTGCCGAACGCGACCGCCGTCGTCAGGAATCCGCTAATAATCCGAACGCCGAAAACGTCCGAGCTCCTCGAGCAAACCGCTCCGATACCAAGGAAGAAATGGTACCGCCCCCACCGCGCCAACCCTCCGATCCCGTTGTCCGCACTCCACGCTTCCCGATCACACGCAGGCCATAAGTGTCTGTGCCCACCCCTAAGGCAGAAACCCGACCGGTAGGGAGGGTGTAACCGGTGCTATAGTCCTCTTACGCAAATGGAAAGTAAATACAACGTTCCGAAGAAAGGTAAGCCCGAGACAAGACAGGAAGAGATCGCCGCGCAGATCGAAGAACTCGTAAAGCGGCGCGATAAGGTGCCGAACGCGGCCGAAAAGGAAAAGATCCAAAAAGAAATAATGGCGCTCTTCGCTCAATACGAAAGACTAAAGCTCTAAGAATCGAGGTTATATGAAGAGAATCATCCTTGTAAACCCTAGTGTATCCGCAGGGCGGCTGATAGCGAGACACGGTCGGCCTTGAAGCGGGTGTCCTTTCCTCGCTGGTTACTTGGGGCGTCGATGGCGAGGGCACTCGCATTCTGTGTCTAGATCATCTCCACGAAGATTCAAACGGCGTCGTAATCCTTCTTGATCAACTTGTAGCAGGGGCAGGCGGCGGCTTCGAGCCCGGCGCGATCGATCACGTTCAGATGACCGCGTTTGTAGCTGATAAGCCCGCGACGCTGCAGATCGCCGGCGGCTTTGTTCACTGCTTCTCGTCGCACGCCGAGCATATTCGATAGGAAATCCTGCGTGATCAGAAACTCGTCTGACCGCATCCGGTCGTGCGTCATCAACAGCCATCGCGACAGACGGTCTTCGATCAGGTGATATCGGTTGCAGACGGCGGATTGCGAGATCTGGGTCAGCAGGGAGTGGATAAACCGCCGCACCGCTTGCGAGAGCTTTTCGCTCGACTTGCACGCCGCAAGAAACGCTCGTGGCGACATCGTGTGAGCAACTCCGCTTCCCTGAACTATCGCCCGGTTCGAAGAAATACCGACGCCGAGAAATACGGAGACACCTGCCAAGCCCTCGCTCCCGACAACACCCACCTCCAGCGTTGAATCTTTATCCACGGCCGAGAGCAGTGAGATTATTCCGTTCTCAGGAAAGTAGATGCGCTTTATCGTTTCTCCGGGCTCGTAGATCGGGGCGCCGAACTCGAGCGGGCGGGTCTCCATCTTTTCAGATAGGATCTTGAATTCAGTTTTGGGTAGGGCGGCTAGCAGCCGGTTTGACGGATTTTCGTTTAGGTTCATCGGTCTTCCTGTTTGGTCTAGTTGCAAAACAACAGACGGCACAAGAAGCGGGTTAGGGAACCGATTTCCGATGTCGAATGGATTGAAAAAGAACTTAACTACAAGCCTCACCCTATCACCTGAGCCGACCGGATGATAGCCGGATCACGCAGTGGTCCGCGAAGCACGCCAGCCAAGGATCCTGTCGTACTCGGTTTTGACCACGCCATAGCATTCGCACGCGGCATCTTCCAGCCCGTCGCGGTCGACCACCGTCATTGTTCCGCGGCTGTTTGAGATCAGCCCGCGGGTCGCCAATTTCTGTGCGGCAAGCGTGATCCCCTCGCGGCGGACGCCGAGCATGTTCGAGATCAGGTCGTGCGTCATCACAAGTTTGTCCGTATGGAGCCGGTCGTGGCTCAGCAGCAGCCATCGGCAGAGCTGCTCCTCGATCGGGTGGAGCCGATTGCAAACGGCCGTCTGCGAGATCTGCGTCATCAGCGCCTGCGTGTATCTCAACAGCAGATGGTGCAGCTCGTTTCCGAGCTTAAACTCCGCTTTCAGATCGGCAGCCCTTATCTTGAGGGCCGTTCCCGCGCTCTGCACGACCGCCCGGTTCGTAGTCGTCTCGCCGCCGAGTACTAGCGAAAGTCCAACGATGCCGTCGTTCCCGATCACCCCGATCTCGGCCGTCGAGCCGCTCTCCATAATATAAAGCAGCGAGACGATGGCGGTCGTCGGGAAATAGGCGAAGTCCATCTTATCGCCGGCTTCATACAACACGGCGCCGAGCTCGAAATCAACCACCGAAAGCTTTGGGATCATTCGCTCCAGGTCGTCGTCTTTCAGCGACGCCAGAAGGTAATTCGTCCGGACGTGTTCTTGCGATACCTTAGCGGCCACGAAATTCCCTGCTACCTCGATCTCCAGATCGTGAAAAATAGTACGCAAGGATTCTAGCACCAAACCGCCTCACAACGTGCGATGCCGCATACAACAAGATTGCCTATGAATTATTTTTCTGTATGTGCGATAGCCCACATTTGTTCGCTTTCGAAAAGAATAGAGTTCTCTAACGATAAGGTTTTATACATTTGACCCGTCAGAAAGCTAGGCAGCTTTCGGCAGCCAGATGCATTGAAAGCCTTAACATAAACGTCACCACTTTTTACCCGAAACTGTAAGAGATTTAAAACGACAAGGCTTGGGCTCCAAACCCCTAGCGGGAGCACCAGATGAAAAGGAATAATCTACGCGTTCTTTATGTCGAGGATGATCAGGATTCATGCGAGCTGGTGGAGACTATCCTAGGCTTCGCAAACATCGAGGTCGCCCATTCCGCCTCGATCGACCATGCCTGGAAACGGGCTATAAACGAGTCCTTCGACCTTTTTTTACTTGACGGCAAAGTTCAGGATGGCAGGACTCTTGGGCTCTGCGGCAAACTGCATAAAATGTCACCCGGGACACCGATCTTGTTCTATTCGGGACTAGCCGGCCCAGATGACATCCAAAACGGCCTCAGCGCCGGAGCCACCGAGTACCTCGTAAAGCCTTACTTTGGAAATCTTGCTGAGACGCTTATGAACGCCGTCGACAACGGATTCCCCGAACACCGCGAGCCGTCCCCGCCGATCCCTGAGGCGATCGAATCCCATTAACCGAGCAGGTAGCTAATTGGTATTTGACCTCCGACGATTCGTCCAATATTCGGTTCCGCCGCCGAGATGTGGAATTGATGCCGTTTGCCGGTGTTCGATCCTTGAGGCCCCAACAAAAAAGGACTTGGGACGATTAGATCCCAAGCCACCTAATATACAGCCGACCTGGCGGGCCTGCTGTATTGAATCGGAACTTACCCCTTGATCGATCTGCGATGGCAACGCCAGTTCCTATGACGCTCCAGCCAAACAGCCGTAGCCGGTTGGACGGTGTGGAAGACGTTTAAGAATTAAATCCTAGCGCCCTGCGTATCCATAGTCTGTGCGCTCTCACACACAGGCGTAGTATCAGCTGACTGACTTTCGCTCGCCGACCATCCATGAACGCGCATAAGCCCGGCCTTGTTTGTCGAAAAGCTTATACCTCTCAATTTCGAGATGTGACGAACGATCGAACCGTAAGGTCGCCCTCCAGCGTAAAGCTCTGCACGTTTTCCTGGATCGGATAGCGACGGGTGGAATCCGCCGTAAGGACATAGAAGTGCGTGAGCGGAAGATCCCCGAACGAGAAGTAACCGAACGTATTGGTCACAACTTCTCGCACGTTGCCGGTGGTTGAGTCCTGAAGGGTTACCGATACTCCGCGGACCGCGCGACCATTCGTTGAAACCACCCGTCCGGTCACGGTCGCACCCTCAGAAGGAGGAGGCGGCGTTCCACCGAACAAGCTGTAGACCATCTTATTCGGCGAGGCAGAGTCAAGATCCAAGATCGCCCCGTTGGTCGCCGAGTTCACAATGCTCTGTGAAACGGTCGCAGGGCTCGCTGTCGGATGCGTCGCAAGGTAGAGAGCAGCGACGCCGGCAACGTGGGGTGACGACATTGAAGTTCCGTTCATAACCCGGAAAGAGGTGTCGTCGCCGTTCGATGCCGAGGTGATCGCAATTCCCGGCGCCCAAATGTCCACGCACGACCCGAAGTTGGAGAACGTCGCTTTGTAATCTGCTGTTGAAGTAGCGCCTACCGTGATCGCGCTGGAAGCGCTCGCAGGAGAAAATGTGCATGCATCCGCGTTGAAGTTGCCTGCAGCGGCGACCACCGTGACGCCGTCGTTTACCAACGCATTTACTGTGCTGTCTAGAGCAGAGGAGTTTCCGCTAGCGGTGATGCTGATGTTCGCCACCGCTGGGCTAGCGTGGTTGTCGGATACCCAAAGGAGGCCAATGATCAGGTCGGAAACGGTCCCTGAGTTTGTACAACCCATCACCCGAACCGAATGGAGCCTCGCATTCTTTGCGACCCCCCCAGGTCGATGAGCCAATAGTACCAGCGACGTGAGTACCGTGACCGAGACAATCCTGGTTGCCGTCGTTGATCGCATCGTAGTCGGAAGTCGCCCTGCCGTTAAAACTCGAATGCGACAGCCGAATTCCGGAATCGATCACGTAAGCGTGAACATTTGATGCATCGGTTGAGTAGGTGTATCGGGTATCAAGGTTGACGGAGCGCTGATCTATCCGGTCCAACCCCCAAACCACGGGGCTTTGAACGGCCTCGGCGGTCGTATACGAATCCTGTTCCACGTAAGCGACACGCTCGTCGCGGCTCAGTTTCATTGCCTGGGCCTCGGACATTTCACTCACAAACCCGCGAATCGCCGCAGCGAAGGTATCCTTCACCTTACCGCCGTAAACATAAGCGAGGTATTCGGAATTCGATCTCACCGAGGGCTCGGCAACGGCTTTATCCAAATAGGTGTCGTTGAGAACGACAATATACTGATTAGCCACGCCGTTATCGGAGCGCCTGAACTTTGCTGTCTTCTGTGCGGAAGCCGTTTGAGGGGCGACCGAGATGATCGCTACTGCAATAGCAGCGACGAGGAAATTAAGTGAGAGTTTCTTCATTCTTTTGCTCCGTGGTGGGCGGTCAAGAAAGGGGGAGCCTAGGCAGGGAACGCCGAGGTCGGTTACGTCTGGACGCAACTGTCTTCAACACAATGGTTGGCAAGGCGATCAGAATTCCTGGGAGGATCGATCGTACTCCGATCGTATGGGAACTGGTGATTCCGAAGTAGACGTTGCAGTGCGACCTCCGTTCGGAGGAACGATTGAGGATCCGACAGCGGTTGTCGGCGTGAGGCCTATGATATATATCTGCGTCTCAGCGACTACCGATGCCGCGCTGAGCAATAGAGACACCGCTAGTAGGTGCGTGGAAGTAAGGTTTTTCATGGGATGGGAGTCCTATGGTTGGTAGCTGATCCCAAACTCGAGATCAGTCCTCAGTTCTTTATGAGTAAACGGAGGATATCTGATTTGCCTCCCCAATAACAGTGCGTTGACGCACATAGCTACGGCGGCGACCGATCTTTCTGCGATCGCTAAAAATCCGAACCAGCTGCGAACGAGCTGCAACGTGACAAACTTCCTTTGAGCTATGGAGTTAACTCGGGACGCGCCTATGTCCTGACGACCTCTAAGCTAACGTTGAGGTTATTTCTAATTAAGTGCGGTAGCGCACGGAATGCGTACCCGTGTTCAGATATATTGGCGATAAGAATTCCGGGCGAAGGAGCTCGGCTTCCATATTTGTTAAAAAATCAAAAGCGGTTGCGATGGGGCGACCGCTTTTGATTGTGTGTATTTCACAGGGGGCTTTTATCGGATGGGCCCCGGAGAATTGAGCAACTGGGCCGGCGAAGAGCAGGCCGAGCCTTTGCAGACGGGCCCGATCGCCACGCTCGTTCACACTCGCGTTTCTACCGATGCCCGGCCAGCGGATTCCCTACCTCCGTCTTGCTGTGGCGAGATCAAGGATCATCGTTCCGTCGTCGTCCAAGCGGACGCCGTCGAACTCAATGGTCGATTCGGGCTTGATGCCGAAGCGGCTGCAAAATTGGGCGCCGTGGATGATCGTCGTGTATCCACGTTTGTCCTGCAGACGAGCGGGGAAGGCATGCGGGACGCCAGGCTCCTCTACTCTGATCCCGATCCGGCCTCTACCGACGTCGAATCGAAAGGCCACCGCCTTCGGCCGGCCAAGCAGCTCTATCGCTTTCCGGTTCAACCGGAATACTCTTTCCTTGGTCAGCAGTACGCGCGGATTCCGCCGTTTTTCCTCGTAGCCTGTTTCGTGAAACTCTATCCAATCGTTATTCATATACATTCGTTCCTCCATCCGACACGAATGTACAGTAGATGATACGATGTGTCAAGAGTAAAGTCTAAACGGGAAAGTGAAAAGGTGGAGGGGCTGCCGATCCCGATGCTGGCGCCACCTGAATCTGGCATATTTCCAGCATTGTTGCTTCGGAACCTCGATAAATAAAGGGCAAGAGTAGCCTTTGCACGTTTTCACGTTGCCACTTTTTCATTTTAGCCGAGCATCGGCGACAAAAAAGCGATGCTGGGTGCGCAGTTGTGTTGGCATCATTTCGGAGGTTGGGCGCATGTTTAGTGGTGGTCCCTAGGTTGGGCGTTGGCGGTTTCGGTTAAGAACTCGGGATGTTCGTATTGGAATGAAGTGTTCGCGATAAGAGCCAAGATCGAACTCGCTCCAGCACTATCGATGCTCGCAAGATATGCGAGGTTCATCGTCATTTAAATAGAAAAAGTCCGGCGCGCTCTCCCCTTCACACCGGACTTTTTCGAGATGGCCGGAGTTACCCCGCGACCAAACTTTTAGAATTCTTTAACCGGAAGCACTGCTTCCTTTTTCAATACGATCTCAAACTCCTGATTCGTCTTTATCTTTACGTCCGACCCCTTGCGTCCGAACGCGATCACGCTGCCTGATCCGCCGCCGATCGCTGCCCCGACCATCGTTCCGCTGCGGCTATTTAGGGCCGAGCCAACGAGGGCTCCAACAGCGGTCAATCCGCCGATCGCCGCCGCCTTGAATAGCGTTCGCGACGGAGCGTGGAAGCGTTTGGCCGGGCCGGCGTCCATCTCGATCGCGTCGTTCCGGTTAAGCCGAAGCCTAACGAAATCGACCTCAAGAACACCGTCATAACCTAAGTAGGCCGCCGCACTGCCCTTCAAGATCCGGCCGTCGATGAGAGCCCCTTTCGGGATCATCTCGACGCCTCGGTTGAACACCGGCTCGATCACCCGGACGATGAACGTGTCGTTGACCCGATTCACCTTGGAGTTGATCTCCGTGTCCATCCGCACCTTGATGCGTGTGCCCGCCGGCAGCTCGTAAATAGAGCCTTCGGGCTGTGCATATAAAGACGAAAAATTGAGAAAGATCAAAGTCGAAACCGCGAAGACTTTGGTGCTGAAAATGATGGATCTCACAAGCCGCATCCTCCATCTTCGCGGATGTTCAAACGACATCCGCGAAGCTAAATAGCAATGACCGTGCCATTTATCCGTCGCGGCCAAAACTGCTGAATTTACTAGTAAAAAACGGGCTTTCGAGAATGCCTGTATACGAAGCCCACGAGCGCGTTTCCCTTATCGTTTGTGGGATGCACGAAATCGGGCAAAAGAGGCATGTCCTCAGTGGTAAATGGTGAACGGTAAATGGTAATTGGATGAATCGGGCGGCCTAAACGCTTCAAGCCGGGAGGTCAACCTCCCGGCTTGATACTTACCGTTCACCATTCACCGTTTACCGTTCACTTGAGGTTACTGGAGAATCGGGTGCGCGCCGCCCTGGCTATGATCACGCGTCTTCATGTACCGCTGGCGGTCGTTGTGATAGAGCACAAGATGCTCGCCTTCGTATCTGACCACGTCGCGGACGCGGTTGAAATCCTTCGTGTGCTCGGCCACGGCGAATGACAATGGGTTATTCGAGATCACCATCCCGGCCGCATAAATATAGCCGCCCTGATCGAAATCGGTGCCCGCATACTGTGCCGCACCCACTGCTATATCAGGCGAGTATACGCCGTCACCGTTCTTTTGGCGGTCCGCTTTCGCTATGAAAATAGTGTAGTTGCCCGGGCTGAGCATCTTCCGATAACGATTCTTGCGGGCCACCGCCAACAAATCAGCTAGTCCTTCATCGATAACCTGAAGCATCTCTTCCGACGGCTGCTTGACCGCGTAAACATTCGCTCCCGCGGGCGTCCGAACTCGAACGGTAAACCGGTCGCCCGTCACCTGCTGAGCCTTCGCCAGCGCGTTAGTCTGAGCATCGGTCACGATCACCGTGCCCGCGAACAATACCATCAGAAGTAGACAAGAAATTCCCCTGGTCATATCAAATCCTCCGATAAGGGCGTTGCAAAGGCCGTGCCGTTAAAGCTCACAAAAATTTTCGTTTAGCTTGAGAAGAATTCGACGAAGTTCCGATAGTTCCTTTGGACTTACCCGCGCATTGCCAAGTCGTCCTCGCAGAGCATCAGTAATTTGAATGGTGCGCTTGGAACCCTCAGCAGTCA
>JBEBGW010000328.1:0-4915 GCA_040081025.1 Pyrinomonadaceae bacterium
ACCCTGCAAGTGCGAGTGACGAACCCTGACCGCCCTGAAGGCGCACGATCTGATCCAGCCACTTCGACATCAGCTCCGACGTAGCGTCGGTAAATCGGTATGCTGAAAGCGTGGCCCCGGCATCTTCGTTGAAGTCCCGTAAGCTCTGAAACTTACGGACATCAACAATATCCTTGACCTTTTCGTTGATACGTTTCATCTAGAACTGGGCAGTATTATTTCCCGGACCCGAAAGGAATGAAGTTATTGGTGTGCGAACGCGAAAGATCAAAAGTTCGGCAGGGATGCCGGAACTGCTATAGAATTCTAGCATTTAACAGTGTTTAGCAACAACAGTTTTTAGCAACAGGCAAAAATTGACGTGCATTGTAGATTTTCTGGTCATATTCGCAACTTTTAGTGACCGTCCTGCATCAAAAGTTCGTTGAATCATCGAGCGTTTGCTTATATCATTGTTGCATCTGAACCGATTCAGACCCGGAGGCCCAAGGTGAAGTTTTCATTCCTGCGTAATTCCATCGCTTCATTCCTAATTGTCGCGTTTTCATTTGGTTCATTTGTCCTTGTCCCGAACACCGTTTCGGCACAGAAGCAGGATGATGCGGTAGCCAAGAAAACGGACGAAAAGAAGGATCAAGATCAGAAAAAAGATCCTGCGACAACAAAGGGGCTTTCGCCTAAGGAAGATCCGACCCAGATCGGCAAGCGAAAGATAAATTCCGGAACCGACAAATTTTTCGGATGGCTGGGCGGTTCACAGGATAAAGAGATCGCTCTCGGCCGTCGCCTGGCGATGGAAGTCGAACAGCAGGCGAAGATGGTCGAAGATCCGATCGTCACCGAATACGTCAACCGTGTCGGGCAGAACGTGGTTCTCAACTCGGATGCCAAGGTTCCGTTTACTATCAAGGTCATCGACAGCGACGAAGTGAACGCTTTTGCGCTTCCCGGCGGTTTCTTCTTCGTCAACAAAGGTTTGCTCCTCGCCGCGGACAACGAAGCGGAACTCGCGGGCGTGATGGCCCACGAGATCGCACACGTTGCGGCCCGACACGCGATGGAGAATCAGGGTAAGGGAACGTTGATCAATTACGGTGCTCTTGCCGGCATCATCTTCGGCGGCCCGATCGTGAGTACGGTCCTGCAGAACGGCGGCGGGATCCTTGCGGGTCTTGCGGGCTTGAAATTCACTCGTGGTGCTGAGATGGAAGCCGACAGCCTCGGGGTTCAGTATCTGTATGCGTCCGGGTATGATCCGACCGCGATGTCGACGATGTTTGAGAAGCTGGCCTCGCAGAACAAGAAGAAGGCAAGTTCGTTGACTAAGCTCTTTTCGACTCATCCTCAGTCCGTGGATCGGCGGGACTCGAGTCTGGCTCTCGTTGCCAGATTCCCAGAGAAAGAGGAATACATCATCAGCACGTCAGAGTTTCAGCGGGTTAAGGCTCATCTCTTTAAGCTCACAAATGCGAAGGCCGGTATCCCGGTCGATTTCGACGAGGGCGATCCGGGTCGGCCGACGCTCAAGAAGCGCCAGCCGGATGCTCCGGATTCGACGGGTGACTCGACTGATAGCTCGGGCAGTTCGTCGAGCGAACCCCCGAAACTGAAGAAACGCGGCGAAGAACCGGTACCGGCAGCGACGCCGAAACCATAGGTTTTCGATCTACTAAATCAAAAAGCGGCCCCCGAGAATATCGGAGCCGCTTTTTTCATATCTAAGTATCGTTTCTATTTATCGCCCAGTTTCTTCTTCAATCTGTCGATCTCCTTCGGCTCAGTCGCGAGATTCAGCGAACGCCGCCAATGAGACTTCGCCTGGTCGGCTTTGGACTGTGCCGCGAGGACATCACCGAGGTGCTCATTGATGGCGACGGACGAGGAGTCGTGGCGATGAGCTTCCCTCAAATACAGCTCGGCTTCGGCATTTTTGCCAAGCTTAAAGTGTGCCCAGCCGAGGCTGTCCAGGTAAGACGGATTGGTCGGGTCGATGTCGACCGCCTGTTTGATAAGGCCCAAAGCTTCCTCGAATCGCTCGTTTCGTTCAAGCAGGAAATATCCGAGATTGTTGAGGGCGATCGGGTTGTTAGGTGACTCTTTCAAGATGTCTCGAAGTGTCGCTTCCGCACCGGGAAAGTCTCCGGACATTTGCAGCGCCGTGGCTACCGAGAGCCTCGCGATCTGGCGACGCTCTGCTCCGCGGGCAGCCGACAGTGCTTGGTTTGCGGTTTCAGCCGCCTCCTTTGGCCGGTCGCCTTGCGCGTACAGGTGCGAGACGAAAAGTAAATTAGAGAATAGATCCAACGGAAGCGGCTGAGCTGTACCGGCTGGCACCGGTTCCGTTCGTGAAGCCATGTACTTTCGGTAACCCATGACTGCGTCGTCGACCTTTCCAAGTTCGGTCATTAACGTCGCTTCCTGTCGGGCAAGCCCTTCGTCGAGCGGCAGTTTCGCACGCTGGGCGGAGATTATTTTAAGAGCTTCGCTGCGCTTGCCGCTGTCGCGGTAATAGGTGATCAGCTCACGGTCGGCAAATCCGTCACCGGGACCGAAGGCTTTTCGCGACCTTTCAATGATCGCCATCACGTCTGAGGCTCGATCCTCAGTCCTCGCTAGTCGGATCAGGCGTTCGTAGATCGAACCAAGGAATATCCTCGCTTCGTCAGAAAGCTCGGTCGACGCTTCTAAGTCTCGTACGGTGATCGCTTTCTCATAGGAGCTGCGAGCGTCCGCGAACTTGTCTGCCTTCTCGTAGATCTCGCCTAGTGACACATAATGCATTGCTGCAAGCGATTTGTCGGTTTTAGCAGCACTTGCAGCCGACGATTCAAGCAACTTTGCCGCGTCCCCGATCCGGCCAGTTCGCGCATAAGTTTCGGCCAAGAGCTTTACAAGAGCTCCGTTGTCGGGGTTCGCGAAGACCGCTTGCTGCAGGCCGGAGACCGCCTTTTCCACGTCGGCCGTTTTGCCAGACTGGATCGCATCGCGAAGCAGTTCGATGGCGTTCGCGTTCTCGGGTTCGTCGGCAACCACCTCTGCAAGGATCTCGATCGCCTGCTGAGTTTTGCCGGCCTTCAAGAACGCTTCGCCGAGTTTCAGCGTTGCGGTCTCGGGTGAAAGCGTCGCGCGGCCGCCGGTCATCTGACGGTAGAATTGCGTGTCGATCGCGCTCGCGGAACTTCGCCATTTTTCGAGCGCCGCGATGCGTTCGGGATGATTGTCCTGACGCTCGTAAAACTCCGCGAGGAAGGCCCACGCCTCCATATAGCGCGGATCGAGGCTGGCGACGAACTTCCATTCGTCTACCGCTTTCGCGGAGGTGGTGATATCGAGGGAACGTGTTCCCAAGCCGCTTTTGAACGTATAGAGTCTCGCGAGAATTCGACGCGCCCCGAAGTTGTCCTTCTTGATCTTAAGAGCAAGATTCGCAAGCTCGATAGCCTCGTCAATGTCGGACGGCGGCGCGGTGATCGCAAGTTCCGCAAGGGCGGTGTAGGCCTCGGCGAGGCGAGGATTTGCGGCGACCGCGTCTTGTAGCGCGAGACGAGCGTTCCGTATGTTCTCAAGTTGCGCGGCGGGATTGCGCCGACCACGGGCATTCTTCACGCGCCAAAGATACCTCTCGCCCTCCAGAAGCTTGCTATACGCCTTAGCGGCGTTCTCTTGGGAGACCGGGGAAGACGTCGAGCTTACGTTCGCTGCAAGGAGTCGCGAAAGTTTGATCGTAGCTTCCGGCGTGGGCGACGTCGCCGGAATGGCGTTCTGCCCATCCGTCGAGATCGTCATCGCTCCCACTAAGATCGCACCAGCAATTGAACCTTTTATCTTCGACAATCCTTTTGCCCTCGTTGATCCTTGATACTAGAAAAGCGGCTGCATTGAACCGCTTTTTCAACGAAACTAAATAAAGAGCCGAACTACTTTTCAGGCTGCGGCTTCGTTTGGGTAACTGGAGCGCTTGCCGAACGCTGATCTTCGCACGGAAGCGGAGTCGTCGACACGACCTTATCTGCCGGAACAACCGTCGAAAGGGCGGACGGAATCTGGTTGATATAGATATCGCCCTGATTGGCGATGATCTGATCGATCAGCTCAAACTTGCACTTGTCGAAATCCTTGGTCATCAACACACCGTTCTTATCGATCGTCATCGGGTAGACGCCGAAGAACTGATTCTTGAAATTCGCAAAGAAACCGCCATCTTCCGGACGGGTGACGCTTGTCCTTTCCGGATTCGGCTCCGGGATCGATGCGCCGATCAGCTCAAGTTGCTCCTTAGACTTCGCCACCCATTCGCTATTCGGATAGTCGCGAACGATCTTCTGGAAATATCGAGCCGCTTGATCCGTTTCTTCCTCGGTCATATAAGTGACCGCGAGTTTGAACAGGGCCTCGTCCATGTATCCGAATTGCGGATATTTCTCGAGGATCTCGAGGTACCGCGACTGTGCTCCTTTTAGTCCGCTCTTACCTTGATTGACCGATTGGCCGTAATAATAGTTGGCAATGTAAAGATTGTGCAATCCGAGATTGTTCTGGACCTGGGCAAGCCTTTCCTCAGCGTCCTTTTTCAGGATGGTGTTCGGATACTGCTGTAGAAGAGCCTTGAGGCGAACTTCGGCACGCTTTGCCCTGCTGGCGTCACGATCCGGCAATCCGATCTGCCGCATCTCCGCTTCACCGATCTTCAGCACAACGCGATCCGCGAGTGCGTGAGTCGGGAAGAACGTCAGCCAGTCCTGATAAGCCGCGATCGCCTGGATCAGCGAACTCGTACCGCCTTCGAGGAAGAACGAGTCGGCCACGGCAAGTTTTGCCATCGGAAGGTACGGCGAATCCGGATAGGTCGTGATGATCGTCTGGAAAAGCAGCCGGCCGACGTCGAACCGCTTTTTGCGGACCTCGCGCGTAGCAA
>JBEBGW010000329.1:0-4904 GCA_040081025.1 Pyrinomonadaceae bacterium
ACGATGACGGAAATACGATCGCGTTTGTTTCGACCAGAGATCACGTAACCGGCGGAAATGCGTTTCCGACCGACGATAACGACGAGATATTCGTTTGGGCTTCGGGTACGATCCACCAGATCACACGAACGCCACGCGGACAGATACAGAATCCGATCTATAATAAAAACCCTGCGATCTCGGGGGATGGCTCGCGCGTTGTTTTCGGCAGTACCGGCGATGACCCGATCGACGACCCAGGCAGTACGACAAATTTCGACACTGGCACCAATGGGACCGGCAGCATAAACGAAGAGGTTTTCTACGCGAACCTCGCCGGCGGATCGCCGACAGGTGGTAAACAGATCACGACCACGACGCCGACAAATGCCGGCGAACCTGTGAATTTTCTCGAATACGGCAAACGCATCAGCCGTAACGGCAACCTGATAGCGTTCGATTCCTTCGCCGATCTTGCGAACGAGAACAGCGGAACGAATTACACATCCTTCGCGACGTATCTCTACGACGTTACGGCGAACACGTTCCGACGCATTGGCGACCGCAGTACCGCTGACACGGCTGCGACCGGCGGAGACGTCGCTCGATATCCCGGGTTTACCGATTACGACGGCTCAGGCAATCCGGCGACGCTCGTCCTCGAGACCCGCTTGAACATTCTGCCTACCGGTGTCGTCGCAACTACTGAAGCCAACGGCCTGAATCCGGACACCGCTCGCCCGATCCAGTTTTACACCTATCCGCTGAACATCCCCGCGGCCGGAGCGACATTCTCCAGGATCACGAAGTTTCCGATCTCGTCGGGTTTTCTGGCCCAGTCGCAGCCGCTCACGTCGGATTCCGCCTCTCGGACGGCATTCAACCTCGGATTGACGGAACTCGGAGGTGGTAATAACGACCTTCTCAGTGAAGTGTATTATCTTTACATTCCCGCGGTCACCGGAGCGGCTGTAACAGATGCTGCACTGGCATTTGTCACCGGAGCATCCGGGCTTCCCGTGACGCCGACAGGTAGTCCAACCCCAACGCCAAGTCCGACCGCTACGCCGACCGCGACTCCGACTCCAGCGCCAACAGCGACACCGACTGGTTCGCCGTCGCCGACCCCTACACCGGTCACACCGGCCTCGATCACAGGGATCTCGCCGGGAATGCTTGCTCGTATCAATTTTGCGGCGCCGCTAACACCGGCGGTGACACCTCGGACAGCTGTTGGCAATCTGAACCAGAGTTTCTCGCTGCCAATGTCGCTAAGCGGAGTCACGATGACTATCGGCGGTCACACCGTCGGGCTCAGGTCGGTGGACAGTAACTCCATCGAGTTTGTGGCTCCTCGTGCCATGAACAGCCTCCTGGAGGGTCTAAACTATCCCGTCATTATCAATAATAACGGCAGCGTAACCAAAGGTTGGGTAACTATCGTTCCGACACGTCCCGACGTCTTTTCCACAGTCTTCGGCCCTGGCGGCCGGGCTCAGGCGCGGAATGTAGTCAATCGGGTCCACACCCCTGAGCCGTTTACTGTGACAACGGTACAGGTTAGAGGCGGCGACCGGGTTCCAACAAGGCTCCGGCTGAGACTCACTGGCGTTGAAGGAGCGGCGACGGCCAATTTCAGCATTCGCATCGGTAGCCAGACGATCTCGGGCACCGCGATCAAGTCCGGCGGCGTTCTTGTTGAACCGGGCGTTTATTATGTCGATTTCGAGCTTCCTGCAGCCTTGAACGGCGCTGGTGACCAACCGATCGTTGTGAGTGTTCTCGTCGGGTCAGGTACATTTTCATCCAGGCTAGACGACACGGCACCGCGGCTTAGGATCCTTTGATCCGCGTCATGATCTGAATAAAAGAGCAGGCCCTGGCCTGCTCTTTTTGTTATGCAGTAATAATCTCGAGTTATTGCACAAACCCGCAAACGGTTGCCTCGCCGTTACCGATGTACTATTCTTTTACATATATGCAGTGCCGCCTTTAACCCTCGCTTATAGGCATATCTCATTCATTTTAATAGCAGGTTTAATTTAAGGAGTACTAAATTGATGGCAGAGAAAGATGTGAACACGATGAAGATCTCACCGGTCGTTTGGAAGAACGGAGAGGTGATCAAATGGGATGACGCGCGGATCCATGTGATGTCGCATGTCGTCCATTATGGTTCCAGCGTGTTCGAAGGGATCCGCTGCTATGAGACTTCAAAAGGTTCAGCCGTTTTTCGTCTGCCTGAGCATATTCGGCGGCTGCTCAATTCCGCAAAGATCTATCGGATGGATTCAAGCTACACCAAAGAACAGATCATTGACGCGACCGTCAACCTGATCCGCGAGAGCGAGCTTGAATCGTGTTACCTTCGCCCCGTCATCTTCCGCGGCCTCGACGAAGCGAATCCGTCGTTCGGCGTTTACGGAATGAATAACCCGATCGAAACCTATATAGCAGCGTGGCAGTGGGGCAAATATCTCGGCGAAGAGGCGCTTGAGAACGGCATCGACGTATGCGTTTCAAGTTGGAACCGCATCACTTCTAACTCCCTGCCCGCGATGGCAAAAGCCGGCGCTAATTACATGAATTCGCAGCTCATCAAGATGGAAGCGAAGCTTGGCGGATTTGCCGAGGGTATCGCGCTTGATGACCGCGGATACGTCTCGGAAGGTTCTGGCGAAAATCTGTTCGCGGTAGTTGACGGCAAGCTCATCACACCGCCTTTGGGAGCTTCGATCCTCCCCGGCATCACTCGCGACAGTGTTATACAGATCGCCCGCGAGATGGGCATCGAAGTCGTCGAGACCACGATCCAGCGTTCGGCACTTTATCTTGCCGACGAACTATTCTTTACAGGCACGGCCGCAGAGATCTCGCCGATCCGCTCGGTCGATCGCATTACCATCGGGAGTGGCAAACGCGGCGAACTCACAAAGCGGCTTCAGGATGAATTCTTCGCCATCATCGATGCGACCCGCCCTGCTCCGAATGGCGCGGAGTGGCTGACGTTCGTTGCCGACACCGGAGAAAAAAAAACGGCAGTAGCCTAGCATCTGCCTGAAGAAAGATCAGTTCACGGAGAGGGAGGCCCAACAGCCTCCCTTCTTTCTTGTTCTTCCGATTCTGTGCTTTCATATTTTTACCATTGCGCAAGATGAGCAAAAGAGAACAAGAGGACAATGTAACAGGCAGCTCGGGGTTAACGCTCAACGCTGTCGTATTGATCTGTGGGGCCGTGGTGATGGTCTACGAGATCACCGGCTCGCGAGTTTTGGCTCCGTTCATCGGCACGTCAACATACATCTGGACTAGTCTGATCGGTGTGATCCTCGGAGCGTTGAGCTTTGGCTATTGGCTCGGCGGCCGAATGGCGGATCGCGTGCCGAAGAAGAGCGTCCTTGCTTCCGCGATCCTCGCCGCAGCCGGCCTGATCGCACTGACCACCCTCGTCAAAGATCCCCTTCTGACTGGAATTGCAGCATTCCCAGTTGGCCTCGAGATCAAGGCAGTCGTCGCCGCGTTGGTTCTCTTTGCTCCAGCAAGTGTTGCACTCGGATTCGTAACGCCGTACGCAGTCAAACTCCGGATGGATTCGATAGCGGAAGCGGGCCGTACGGTCGGACGCCTCTACGCCCTTTCAACTGTCGGCAGCATCGTCGGGACGTTCGCGTCAGGGTTCTTGCTATTGCCGTTCCTTGGCACAAACCGGACGCTTTACCTGATCACCGCGGCTCTCTTTGCGGCCGCATTTCTACTGATCCCGTTTCGCATCGATCGAAAGATCTCGGCTGTGCTCATCGTCTTCATTTTCGCCATCGCAGCCAACGAACTCACGTCATACGCGATGTACCGCTCGATCGGATTTGAAGACATCGATACCGAATACAGCCGCGTCCGCGTCTTCCGATCCAAAGATCCGACAACCCAGCGGCCGATCGAAGCAATGACGTTCGACCCGCATTCGACGCAGTCGGCGATGTTCACAGACAGCGATGAACTCGTCTTCGAATATACGAAGTTCTATCACCTGATCAGCATTCTAAAGCCGGAGTTTCAAAAGTCGCTGATGATCGGCGGAGCCGGGTACAGTTTTCCGAAGGCGTATCTCAGTTCCTATCCTAATGCTTCACTCGACGTAGTCGAGATCGATCCGGCGTTGACCGCGATCGCTCGGCGCAGATTCCGGTTAGAGACCAATGAACGCCTTCGGATCTTCCACGAGGATGGCCGTGTGTATCTTAATCGGGCAGACCCCGCGACTTACGATGTCGTGATGATGGATGCTTTCGGTTCGCTCTTCTCGGTTCCCTATCAACTGACGACTGTCGAGGCTGTCACGCAGATCAGTCGCATCCTTAAGGATGATGGCGTGGTCGTTTTCAACCTGGGCTCGGCCATCCGCGGTGACGCAAGCCTCTTTCTCCAAGCCGAGTTCGCGACCTATAAGAGGGTATTTCCGTTCGTGCACCTATTTAAGGTCCGACCAGAGCGAGTCGACGACGATCTTCAGAATCTCATTGTAGTCGCCTGCAAACGCGAATGCCTTCCAGCCGCTACCGAGGATCAGCTCATCGGATCACTTCTCGCACGCCGTTATGAACCCGACTTCCCGCTCTCGGTTCCGGTCCTCACGGACGACCTCGCCCCCGTCGAGCGATATATGTCGATCGCTCAAAGCACACGATAAATTATCTTAGGCCCTGGCCGTATTGTTCGGTGCCGAAACTGCCGATGCCGTTGAGGCGGAATGAGAATACGAAGCGGTTTTCGTTACGGACGCCGACGTTGAACGTATAGAACTGGACGGCCATAGCGCAGCAATCGTAGGCGTAGCCGAGAGTGTAGAGCGACGAAATGAGCGGAGACAGACGTGATGCGCGGCGATTATGGAAATCGAAGAAGAGCGAAGCCCCGCCGTACAGGCC
>JBEBGW010000330.1:0-4899 GCA_040081025.1 Pyrinomonadaceae bacterium
CTCGGGTTGATGGCCTCGTTCGGAAACTCCGCGTCGGGCGGTAGTTTTGTTCGTTCTGTCATGCACGTGGCTGGCGAAGAGTTGAGTTTTTCAGATGAACCCAACGCACAAAAAAAGGTCGTACTAGACGTGGTCGCCGTAACGCTTGATGAAAAAAACGAGGTTGTGGACGAATTTACCCGAACTCACACGCTGAAGGTTGACGCCCAGACGGCAGCAAGGATCATGCGGGACGGTTTTGTGTACACCGCCGACATACCGATCAAGAAAAGTGGAAGCTACAACTTTCGTGTAGCCGTGCGGGACGCTAATAGTAAGCTGATCGGAACCGCGGGACAAGCCGTACAAATCCCGGACCTCAAGCGTTCGGACGTCTTCCTTTCGGGCCTTACCGTTTCAGGAGTCGACCAAAATGGAAAGTTTGAGACCGTAGGCCCGACAACCGCCGAGACCGCGATCACTCTTCCGACATCCCACGCGACACCAAGCATTCGACAGTTTCGGCCGGGATCGGTAGTCGCGTATGCATACTCCGTCTATAACGCTCGAACGGACAAGACGAGCGGCAAACCCAATCTGGCCGTAACCGTAAATATCTACAGGGACGGAAAGTTGATACTACCGGGAAACGAGAACCCGGCGCAGCTTGAGACCCAGCCCGATTGGACTCGTATCAGCGATTACGGATTTGTCCGGCTGAATCCGCAGGCCGAGCCCGGTGACTACGCAGTGCAAGTGATCGTCAAGGATCTCCTAGGCGGAAAAAATGCGGTCACGAGTCAGTGGATAGATCTGGAAGTGAAGAATTAAGAGTCCGTCCTCATCGAGCCTTCGATCTCGAGAATAAGATCGGCGCCGTAGGCTTTCCCAGGGGTCTGGAAGCCGGGCCTCAAATTGCCGGCGAGGATCTTTTCGGTGATGTTTAGTGCGGCGAGGGCGGTGGTGGTGTAGCCCTCGGGGCACTGCATGCGGGATTCGACTCGGTGGCCTGCGTCGTCTGACGCTTCGCCCCAGAGGAGCGTTTTGCCTTTCGCGCGTTCGGCGTCGCTCGGACCGCCGGGCTTGATCTTGGATTGCAGATACTTTTGCGCCGGACCGGTCGCGAGCAGCCAGCCGAGATATCGGCTCATCTTCATTGCCTTGATTGCGGACGCCGGAGCCACAGTGTAGACCTCGATGTTCGGGATGCCGGTGGAGTGATAGGCGGTCGATACATCGCCCCACGGGATCGTTACTCCTGTCTTGGTGACGGTCTCAGGACCCGAAGCGGTAGCGAGGGATTCATTTTGGTCGCTATCCTCAGGAATCCGGTCGCTACTGCTCCCGGTTCCGAATGTGATCTTACGCGTTCTCCAGGCTGCCGGAACGGGCATGATCTTGCCGTCACGTCGAACGGCTCCACCTTTGCCAACGTTCATCGTCATCGTCGCCTGAGTTCCATGCGACATTCGGCCCATGCCATACCAGCCGAGCGTGAGATGAGTCGCGGACGGGAGGCGATTCTTCAAATGCATCGCGAGACAATCGCTCGGGACGACGTCGAATCCTACGCCGGGCATTACCATGATCCCCGCATCCTTCGCCTTTTGATCGGCAAGAGCGCAGGCTTCGAAGACGGCAATCTCGCCGGTGATATCGGTGTAATGCGTTTTCGTTCTAAGACAGGCTTCGCCCATCTGACGTGATGTCAGCGAGAACGGCCCGGCGCAGTGGATCACGGTTGCGACTTCGTTCAAAGCGGCGTCGAGTTTGTCGGAATCATCGAGCGAGAACACGCGATATTCGAGGCCGCGCTTCTCGGCGAGCGATTTGATCGCCACCTCGTTTCGGCCAGCAATTATTGGTTTCATACCGCGCTCAACGGCTACGCGCGTGATGAGTTCACCCGTGTAGCCGTTGGCTCCGTAGATCAGGAATTGTGACATTTACTGGTCGTTTAGACGGACCGATCCCACCATCGTTCTAAGCGCAGAATTATACCTGAACGCATCGTCAGTCGGGGCTACGCCTGCGATGTACAGCAGATCGCCGCTTCGCATTGGGACGGTGTATACGGTCACCGTTTCGTTGCGTCCCGTGACCGGAGACCGTCCGCTGAGCGTCGTCACGTAGGATTGGCGACCCGCTACCGTCGCTCGAGTGAAACCTCCTTGCTGACGAAGATAATTGTTCGCTTGGACGAGGCCGTCCACGTAATCTTGCGCCGCCTGATCGAACGAGCCTCCGCGCGAACGCGACAGTCCAACCATGGCTCCGTGTGTGATTCCCTGGTTGCCGTATGCACCCTGCGGAGCGAAGGTGACGTCGCTTTGGCCCGAGAACTCTTCCCAGTTGCTCGGCAGGTTCATCTGTATCCAGCTTCCGCTTCGATAGGTGCGGTACCGCGTTGAGGGATAAGGAACGTTGTTCGTGTAACGGCCATTGGCGGTGGGGCTGGTCGTGTTCCCGGCTTTTACATCTTTCTCGATCTCGGCCATCGATCGCGCACGCGGCATTCCGCTGAGGCGTTCCTTTGTGCGAGAAAACTCCTGGGTGATCTTGATCGGGTTCGGCGAAACGTTCAGATATCCAGCTTCCTGATTGATCTTCTGGAAACGGTTGCCTGGATCCGGGTGACTGCTGAGCCATTCCGGTCCACGACCACCGCCTTCGCCCGCGATCGTACGGAACATATTCGCTAGATCTCGCGGATCGTATCCGGCATCGGCCATTATCCGCGCTCCGAGGATGTCGGCCTGCGTCTCATAATCACGGCTATACCTGAGAAAGCTGCCGGCGACGATCGCCTGTCCAAGCTGCGCACCGCCCTGCCCGCCAAGGATAGCCCCGCCGAGAACCGCGCCGATGCCAAGGATCTGGTTAAGCGGATTGTTAAGCTTGGTCTGCTGCGCAGTCGCATGGCGAAGAGCGACATGGCTGATCTCGTGTGCCATTACTCCGGCCATCTCGCCTTCGTTCTTTGCGGCTTCGATCATTCCGCGGTTGACGTACATCGGACCGCCGGGGAGCGCGAACGCGTTGATGTCGCGGGCGTTGACGACCTGAAAGCGATAATCGAACGCGGGCTGTTGGAACTCCGCCGGGATCGCCGAAACAAGCCGCTCGCCGACGCGCTCGACATAGGCCTGCGTCTGCCGGTCGTTCAAGAGCGGAAACTGCTGCTGCACCTGTCGTGAGGCGTCATTCCCGATCTTTACGTCGTCCTGAACCTTGTATTTGTTCTTCGGCATCGTGACGCGCGTCTGCGCGATCGCCGAAAGCGGAAGCAGAAGCATCGCCCAAAGCGCAAAAGCAACGGAAAGCTGTCTGCGGATACTGTATTGTTTCATTGCATCCCTCCTAGATGGTTGAGAGAAAGTCTCTCGCTTGCGGTTCTCACTGCAAACTCTAGACCATTATCGGAACATTAGAATAGCACCGTTTGAAAGGGCGATGGAAAGGGGAGATCGTGTCAAGGCAACTCGTGTGTAGTCAGTGAGATAGGTCTGCCGCGAGAGACGCGGGGTTTTGGTGATCGAGGTGCTCAGTTGAGATCCGATTCAGCTCGGCCTCAATGAGTGCGATAAACGATTTCGCATCCTGTGCACCAAGTTTCTGCCTTAGCCTTCCCTCGACAAAAACCGCAAGGGCAACGTCGCTGCTGAGATCATTTACGAGGTCCATATGAGGTCGTTTGGGCGTGTGAACCAAGAATGCTATTACCCGCGTGTTACTTCGGTGTTAACGGGATGTTAAATCTTGTCCGAGCAGACTTCATCGTTCGGTTAATTTAATTGTAATTTAACTTTTTCTAGGCTGGGATTCCCTATAATCAGGCATTCGGAGACGCGTAATGAACGGTAACTTTTTTAGACTAAAGAATTTAATAGCATTGTTATTGATCGCTTCGGTGATCTTCGCATTCGGCTGCAGCGGACAGAAACTCGGTGAGGGTCCGGGGACGACCGCACCCGGCGGATCGCTGCAGTTGCAAGGATCAGGTGCGAGCTTTCCTAAGCCGATCTATGAGAAGTGGGTAAGCGAGTTCGGCAAAGCGAATCCCAATATCCGCATCGACTATCAGGCCACGGGCTCGGGCGCGGGGCAGAAGGCCCTGCTCGCAAAGACTGCTGACTTCGGAGCGTCGGACGATCCGATGAGCGATGAAGATCTCAAGTCGGCCGGCGGCGAGGTGCTGCACATTCCGACCGTGCTCGGAGCCGTGGTGATCACGTACAACCTCGACGGCGTGAAGGAGCCGCTGAAACTGACCGGACAGAATATCTCGGACATTTATCTCGGCAATATCAAGAAGTGGAACGATGAGCGGCTGAAGAAAGATAACCCGAATGTCACGCTTCCCGACGCTGACATCCTTCCGGTGTACCGCGCGGATTCGAGCGGTACGTCGGCCGTTTTTACCGATTTCCTGTCGAAGGCTTCGACCGACTGGAAGTCGAAAGTCGGTATGAACAAACAGCCAAGCTGGATCACGGGAGTCGGCGTTGGAGCCAAAGGCAACGACGGCGTGATGGGTCAGGTGAAGCAGACGCCGAACGCTATCGGGTATGTCGAACTGACGTTTGCGAAAGCGAATTCCCTGCCAACCGCTCTCGTCAAAAACAAGGCCGGACAGTTCGTTGAAGCATCGCTCGACAGCGTATCTTCTGCGGCAGCGGGTTCGGTAGCTTTAATGCCCGAAGATCTGCGAACTCAGATCACCGATGCTGACGGCGCATCCTCGTACCCGATCGCGAGCTACACGTACATTCTGGTTTACAAGGAACAGGCGGACGCAGCGAAAGGCAAGGCGATCGCCGATTTCCTTTGGTGGGCGACCCACGAGGGTGAGAAGTTCGCGAAGGATCTGCACTACGCACCGCTTCCGGCAGATGTCGTGAAGAAGGTGGAAGTGAAGAT
>JBEBGW010000331.1:0-4864 GCA_040081025.1 Pyrinomonadaceae bacterium
CTCCTGGACCTCACTCGCAGGGAAATCGAAAGCTATTCTTGATCGGAATCGGACGGCCTCCTCATGCGGCAGAGCTTCTCCGCCGACCGGCTTCTTATCGGTTGCGATCTTCTGAATAAGCCGAACCGCCTGAAAAAACTCGAACCGGTAAGGCTCTTCGAAAAGTTCAGCTTCTAAAGTCTTTTTGCTCATCCAGCGATTTGTCTAAAGCCTCATCTAGAGGCAGCCGAGCCGGTCAGGTATTAAAGTAGCTCCAAATTGCCCGAACGCGGCGGAAATGTCTTGATCATGTCTTCCCGCTGCGAAGACCGGATACTCAGTTGGTTAAACGAATTTAGCGATACGTATAGACCAAGAAAACGTTCGATAACGCATGCGAAAAGGAACATGCCGCTTCCTACATATTGCTCTTCGTCGAAGGTGAGGGTCGTCTCAATTCCTCTGACGAATCCCGTACCGACCCTGTCTCCGATCTGGCGGATCGCCTTCCGGGATTCGATCCCGATCATGCCGAGGATCTGACGCCTCGTAACATTCGAATCAACAAAGTTATAAAGATGAAGGATCTCCCGAAGTGCATCGGGGGTTCCATCTTCGCTATTGACTATCGACAGATAATTCAAATTCAGCTGCGAAATAAGCCGCCACTGGGCTGCATGGCGAAGCGGCGGGCGGATCGTCTCGGTCGGCTTGGTCAGGCACCGTATCTTAGAGATGAGAGCAGATCCTTCGATCTCGAAGTCGCCTTCCTTTCCGCCAAACGGTAGGCGTGCGGGCAGGTCACGGTTCGAACACGTGGCTCTGACATGCAGGACGTCGACCGCCGGAACGCTCGGCTTAAATTTTGCGTCGACCATCGAGAGATATATCTCGGTTCCGGTGTCGTCAGGACGCTGCGATTTGCGGCGTGACGCATACCAATACGATCTGTCGCTCTCCTCACCGTACGCATGCTTTAGCGAGTAGAACGGTGAAAACTCTCGGGCGACGTTCGTCTCAGGATCTGTTGTGAACACCTGGTCGACTGAATAGATCTCGGTTGTCGTTTGCCTGTGCACGTCAGGGAGCACGTGGTATTCGTATTTATGTTGAGAGACATAGATCGGGTCGGTCAGTTTCGTAAATAGATTCACAATAGGCGTACAGCCCATCTTAAATGTCTCCGTTGTTACTGGAGCGACCGGCGGGACAACATCCTTTAAGTGGATCAATATGTCGAAATGACTGCCGAATTTAGCTTCTCCGGCTAGGTCGAGGCCGTACACATCGAAGAAGAGAAACTTGTACGGGAACGAGAAGTACTCTGTAAGAAGCCTATATCCCGTGAAAGATCTCTTCGTTAAGGGCAGCACGACCTCGTCCGCGCCAAACCCGACTTGCTTCAGCGCTTTATCCGCTGGAAGAACCACCGGATCGGGGAGCCTTAGTTGAAGGTTTGTCAGCGTTTTGAGAGTGCGATTCCCGAGGGGTGCTTCGCGGGGCTGAAATTCAACGGTCGTCGCGTGATTGAAAATTATCTCGTAGAGGGGGAAGACCAGCTGTGGATCTCCGTCGATATAGAACCTAACAAATTCCGGCCGATTCCCGGTCTCGGCGACCTTCATCTCATGAAGCGAGCCGTCTCCGTAACAACGCAAACTCAAGCGGATATGACAATCGCTGTATTTTCCTCGACTGTCTTTCGGCGAGGGCGATTCGAGTGCTGCAGACTGCATCTCCAACGGCATCAACTGAACATCGTAGGCAGTTCTGAATTGACACGGGGTGCCGTCGACCGGACGCGAGTTTAGCCGAGCCTCTCTCGGAAGCGTTTGAACCGCAGAGAGTTTATCTTTGGTAGATCCGTATCCGAACTGAGCGACCGCCATCGAAGGGATCGGCGAAAGGTAATGGGGGAAAAGGACATTGAGAAACGCCTCGGTGACCTCGGGAAGCTCATCGTCAAGCTTGAGGCCGACGCGGGCGGTGAGGAAGGCGAACGCCTCGATCATCCGCTCGACATGCGGATCCTCGATCTTCTCTTCGTCGAGAAGCAGCCGCGCAGCGACCTTCGGATAACGACGAGCGAAATCCGCCCCCATCCGACGGAGGAACACGAGTTCGCGTTCGTAGTATTCTAAAAGTTCAGAACGCACAAATTCTTAAGAAAAATCCAAGGTATTAGCCGCCACCGGCAGATTCATTTACCGCGAAAGCTCCGCTGCCGAGCTGCAGAACTGTATCGAAAACCATTGCTTCCGGCACCGGATCCAAGTCGAGCGTAGCCTCGATCCTGAATCGAAGCTGGCGATCAGTTGAACTAATAGGTTCGAGAGTCGCTGCGACGTCTAGAAATCGCGGCTCAAAGATCCTGATCGAATTCTCAATTGCCGTTTTAAGATTGGCGCTCTCTACTTTGTGCTCGATGTGGACGCCCGAAATATCCGGGACGCCATACATCACAACAGATTTTTTTAACTCCTCCAATTCTTCGGGCACTATCGCGACCATGCGACGCGTATTCAGAAGCCACTCGAGATCTCGGCGCACAGCAGCCTTCAGATCTTCAAGGGTGGAGAATCGGTTACGGGCGGGTTCCGTAGAGATCTTTGGTTCCAGGTCAATAAGTCGATCAAGGACCGAAGGCATCAGTCCCAAGTCGCCAAAACCACTATTTATCGCCATGGATAGCCCTGCTAATTAAATGGGAATCGCGGGCATCGTGCCCGCGATTCCGATCGTGTCAATTTGCCGTTAAGCAGTTTTACTTGCTGCCAGGTCAAGCGATACCGAGGTTGCTTCCTCGATCGCGTGAGTGTCAGGATTCTGAACGAAGAACTTCGCATCCGAAACCATGCACTGGATCGACCAGGATTCATAAGCAATACTTTCGTTCCCTTTCGAACACGAGTAAGACGTAATATACGCATTGCTGTACTCGCGAACGTCGTAGGCTTTCGTTTCGTTTCCGATCTGCTTCAGGAAAGAGATCGTGATCTTCGAGAAAACGTTGTTCTCGTACATCGATCTCTTAAGCAGATTGGAATGCTGCGATGATGCGGACGAAATAACAACATCCGATGCGTTGGTTCGCGAAGCGACCTGTCCGGAACCGGTCGGGTCGTAGGGATTCGAGTATCCTTCCTGCCACGAGGTGGCCTCGAGCTGCTTCAGGAAGCCCGCTACAGTAGATTCGCCCTCGATCGGGATGCTCCCGCCCTCAAATTTGATCATGATATCAGTTGCCATTGTATTCAGTTCTCCTTTCCAAGTGTATTTAAGTTACCTAATTTTCAACCGCTTGCGGAAGCTATTGAGCTCTCGGGCCGGTCACATTAGCAAGACGGCGGGATTGACGCCTTTTGCCAATGTGACCGGGAGAATTTATTTGGCCGGTGCCGGAAGATCCGCCACTAGCCGCAATGAAACTGAGAGTTCGTCAAGCTGGAAGTGTGGTCGTAGGAATGCGACCGCGCGATAACACCCCGGTTTGCCCGGGATCTCGGCTACATCGATCCTGGCTTCTCGCAAAGGCTTTCTCGCTTTGTCCTTTTGCGAGCCGATGTCTGAAGCAAGGACATAGTTACCGATCCAACGGTTCAAGAACAGCTGAGCTTCTTCCCGCGACATGAAGCTGCCGATCTTGTCACGCATCATCGACTTGAGGTAATGAGCGAAGCGTGAGGTGGCGAACATGTACTGGAGCTGAGTCGACAAACGGGCGTTAGCATTTGCCGCGTCTGTGTCGTACTTCTTAGCCTTGTTGGCCGATTGCATGCCGAAGAAGGCCGCGTAGTCAGTGCCTTTGCAATGTACCAGCGGAATGAAACCGTTGTCCGAGAATTCCTTCTCGCGTCGGTCCGTGATCGCGACTTCAGTCGGGCATTTCAGAGCTACCTCACCCTCGTCGGTCGCGAATGTATGCGTCGGAAGACTGTCAACCAGACCGCCGCCTTCGACGCCTCTGATCGCTACACACCAGCCGTACATCGCGAACGCCTCGGTGAGCCGGGTGCCCAGCGAATAGGCTGCGTTCGTCCATAGGTACTTCTGATGATCGGTTCCGTCAACATTCTCTTCGAATCGGAATGTCTCCGTCGGCTTGGTAGCAGCTCCGTAGGGCTCGCGGCCGAGCGTATGCGGAAGAGTAAGCCCAACGTACCTTGAATCTTCCGATTCACGGAAACTACGCCATTTTGCATACTCCGTTCGGTCGAAGATCTTCGAAATATCCCGGACCTCCGTCATTTCGGAGAAGGTTTCCCAGCCGAATAGGTCAGGAGCAGCCGCGCTGAGGAACGGTGCATGAGCGGCGGAGGCGATTTGGGACATCTTTTCCACAAGCGCCATGTCCTGGGGATGGTTACCGAACTCGTAGTCTCCGATCAACGCGCCATACGGAGCGCCGCCGAAGGTGCCGAATTCTTCTTCGTAAACCTTCTTGAATATGGCTGACTGGTCGAATTCGATCGCTTTTTCCAGGTCCTTCAGAAGATCCTTTTTGTTAACGTTCATCACGCGGATCTTAAGCATCGGACTCGTCTCGCTGTTCATTACCAGCTGATTCAAACCTCGCCACGAACCCTCAAGTTTCTGGAAATCTGCGTGGTGCATGATCTCGTTGAGTTGAGAAGACAGCAGACGATCGATCTCGGCAATTCGCGAGTTGATCGCAAGATCCATGTTCTTTGACATGGTCAATTCGCCGGACATGACTTGTCCGACAAATTCCGCGATCATGTCCTTGGCACGTTCTTTTTGAAAATCGTCGCGTGCCATCCTGCCTTCTGTAAGGATCTTGTCGAGGAGACCACCCTCTTCCGGTGCTTCAGCGGTTACTACCGCGGCTTCTTTTTCCTTCTGTGTTGCCATGGTTCCTTATTCC
>JBEBGW010000043.1:0-17910 GCA_040081025.1 Pyrinomonadaceae bacterium
GAAGGCGCTACTAGCGAGCGGCGAGGCTTTCACTGCCGTCTTCGCATTCAACGACATTTCCGCGATCGGAGCGATCCGTGCCCTCGAAGAAATGGGCTTGAGGGTGCCCGCGGATGTTTCGGTTCTCGGTTTCGACGACATATACGCGGCCGCATTCCACAACCCGGCTCTCACTACCATTCGCCAGCCACTGTTTGAGATGGGCCGCATCGCCGCAAGAACTCTCCTTGAGCGGCTGTCCAACGGTGCGGACTACAGCGTTCCTGAAGAAGTGAGCGTCGAGCCGACAATTATCGTTCGCCAATCAACCGCCCGCGTCTCGTTTTGAAAACCACGTCTGGCGGGTGGCGCACTGCAATCGCTTCTTATTCGTGGCCCTTTCCCTTTATATTTAGAGTATGTCCGAAACAACAGCGATCGAGTCCGTCCTGACCGAAGACCGCGTTTTTCCGCCGCCGGCCGAATTTGCGGCGAACGCACACATCAAGAGCTTCGAAGAATACGAGCAGATCTACGACGAGGCCGCGAAGGATCCGGCGGCGTTCTGGGCAAAACAGGCCGAAAGTCTGCATTGGTTCAAGAAGTGGGACACGGTCCTTGAATGGAACGAGCCGTTCGCGAAGTGGTTTGTCGGCGGAAAGCTGAACGTCTCTTACAACTGCCTTGACCGGCACCTCACGACGTCGCGAAAGAACAAGGCGGCGATCATCTGGGAAGGCGAACCGGGCGAGATCAAGACGATCACGTACCTCCAACTGCATCAGGAAGTGAGTCGGTTCGCGAACGTCCTGAAGAGTCTCGGCGTCACGAGCGGCGACCGCGTAGCTCTATATATGCCGCTGATCCCGGCCCTCGCGATCGCTATGCTCGCGTGTGCTCGTATCGGCGCTACGCACACCGTTATCTTCGGCGGATTCTCGGCGGATGCTATCCGCGACCGCGTCAACGACGGAAAGTGCAAACTGATCGTCACTGCAGACGGCGGTTACCGACGCGGTGCCGAACTGCCACTCAAGCCCGTAGTCGATGAGGCTGTCTCCCAGTGTCCGAGCGTGGAGCACGTTGTCGTCTTTCAGCGAACGGGAACAAAAGTAAACATGACGCCGGGCCGCGATCACTGGTGGCACGAGATGACCAAGACGGTCACTGCGAATTGTCCCGCGGAAGAACTAGATTCCGAGCATCCGCTCTACATCCTTTACACTTCGGGCACGACGGGGAAGCCAAAGGGCATTCTCCATACGACAGGCGGCTACCTGACACAGACTGCCTACACCGCAAAGATGATCTTCGATATGAAAGACGAGGACATCTACTGGTGTACGGCAGACATAGGCTGGGTTACCGGGCATTCGTATGTTGTCTACGGCCCGCTCGCCAATGGCGCGACCGTATTTATGTACGAAGGCGCGCCGAACTTCCCGGACTTCGACCGGTTCTGGGACATCATCGATCGGCACAAGATCACGATCTTCTACACGGCCCCGACGGCAATCCGCGCGTTCATCAAATGGGGCGAACAATATCCGCTCAAGCACGATCTTTCGTCACTGAGACTTCTCGGAACCGTCGGCGAGCCGATTAACCCCGAGGCGTGGATGTGGTATCACGCGGTCATCGGAAAACGTCGATGCCCGATAGTCGACACCTGGTGGCAGACCGAGACCGGATCCGCGATGATCTCGCCGCTGCCTGGTGCGACGCCAACCGTACCGGGCACCGCGACGCGTCCGCTTCCCGGAATTATTCTCGATGTGGTGACGAAGTCCGGCAAGCCGGTCGGCGTGAACGAGGGCGGATACCTCGTCGCCAAACATCCGTGGCCGTCTATGCTTCGGACGCTGTGGGGCGATGACGAACGGTATAAGCAGGCATATTGGTCTGAGATCCCGGGCTTCTACTTTGCGGGTGACGGAGCCCGTCGTGACGAACGCGGTTACTTCTGGATAATGGGCCGCGTGGATGACGTGATCAACGTCAGCGGTCATAGACTGGGAACAGCCGAGGTCGAATCGGCGCTTGTGTCGCACGAAGCAGTCGCCGAAGCCGCCGTTGTCGGCCGCCCCGACGATCTGAAAGGCCAGGCGATCTCCGCATTTGTTACACTTGAAGGAGGCCGCGAGGGTAGCGACGCGTTAAAGAACGAGCTTCGTGCTCACGTAGCCAAGGAGATCGGAGCGTTAGCGAAACCGGACGATATTCGGTTCACCGATTCGTTGCCGAAAACGCGGTCGGGAAAGATAATGCGAAGGCTGCTTCGCGAGGTCGCAGCGGGTGGAACGATAGCCGGAGACGTCACGACGCTCGAAGATCTGTCGGTGCTCGAGAAGCTGAGACAGGACGAGGAATAGGGTTGGTTTGATGTCGGAAAAGACTACAGTGGCAAGTCCGAGCGAAGAGCTGGCGGAAGCCGGACAGGAATTTTATCGTCGCGGATGGGTCCTCGGCACGAGTGGCAATTTCAGCGCGCTGCTGGCTCGGAAGCCGCTGCGGGTTTGCGTGACGGCGAGCGGGCTTGAGAAAGGCAAGCTCGACGAAACGAACTTTCTCGAACTCGACGACGACGCTGAGATCCTGCAAGGGTTCGGCAAACCATCAGCCGAGACGCTGATCCATTTGACGATCTACCGCTTCCTCCCGAAAGCTCGTTCGATTCTCCACACCCACTCGGTCTGGGGAACGATCCTCTCAGATCATTTCTTCGAGCAGGGCGCGATTCAAATCGAAGGCTACGAGATGCTCAAGGGCCTTGCCGGCGTGAAAACGCACGAGCACAGCGAGCGAGTGCCGATCGTCGAAAACTCGCAGGATTATGTTGCTCTCGCCCACGTGATCGAGAACGTCATCCGAGACAACCCCGACATCCACGGCATCTACCTCCGCCGCCACGGCCTCTACACCTGGGGCGAGTCGGTGTCCGAAGCGAAGAGACACATCGAGATATTTGAGTTTTTGTTTGAGGTTTTAGGAAGGCAGCTCAGATGATGTCAGTACCACCTGCGGTAGCGGGTGGTTTAAGGTGCTAAGGGTCATGTTCAACGAGAACGAAACGTTGGAGCAGAGGAGGGCAAGAAAGGCCCATATTAAGAGCGAGTACGGGCGGCTTTTCGACGTGGTCTGCGAGATTCTATTCCGACATGACCCAATCGGCATTAACTTCGAAGACAACACCGACGAGTACGAGCCAGAGGTTGAAACGATCTTGCCGCGTCTAAGGGGTTGTAGTTCCTCCGACGAGGCGCTCAATGTCATTCACGAAGAGTTTCAGAAATGGTTCGGTGAGGCAGGTCCAAGAAAGAAATATACTCAAATTTCAGAGGAGATTTGGGCGGCCTGGTGTAACAGCGAATTAGGTAAAAAGTAAGAAATGGCAAACGTACACGTACCAAACAAGGACTTAAGACTTTCTGATGCCGGCGAGATCGCGGCGTACCTCTCTGGGATCGGGATTGATTACGCGAAGTGGGAGAACCTGAAGCAGGTTTCGGAAGACGCGACGGATCAGGAGATCCTTGACGGATACGCTGACGAGATCGAAGTGCTGAAGAAGAGCGGTGGATATGTGACGGCTGACGTGATCAACATCGTGCCGACCATGCCGGGGCTTGATGTGATGCTCAATAAGTTCAACAAAGAGCATTGGCACGACGAGGACGAGGTTCGGTTCATCGTGAAAGGGCATGGGCTGTTTCATATTGCTCCGGAAGGCGGCGATGTCGTATCGATCGAGATGGAAGCGGGTGATATGATCCGCGTTCCGCGAGGGACGAAGCACTGGTTCAACCTCTGCGGCGACAAGACCGTGCGTGCGATCCGACTCTTTCAGGACGTCTCCGGTTGGACACCGCAGTACACCGATTCCGGTGTCGACGCCGGATACCAACCTCTGTGCTTCGGCGTGAATTACATCCCGTCCGCCGTTTAGGAAACCGATAGCCGCGAAAAGGCTCAAAAAGGCTCAAGAACAATTCTTTCTTTTTGCGTCTCTTGCGCCTTTTCGCGGCCATTCTTTCTTAAGTGTTTATGAACGCGATCCTCCTCGACATCGAAGGCACGACAACACCGATCGACTTTGTCCACAAGGTGCTGTTCCCGTATGCGAAAGAGCGGGTGGGAAAGTATGTCGAGATGCACTTCGGGAAGCTGTCGGATGAGATCGCTAAGCTAGCCGACGAAAGCGCTCACGACAATACTTATACCGTTCCCGTCGACACCACCGAGCCCGGTTCGGTTTCTGCCTATCTCGAACATCTGATCAGCGTCGATCGAAAATCGACACCGCTCAAGTCTATCCAAGGCAGTATCTGGAAAGAAGGTTACGAGTCGGGCGAGTTGAAGTCGATCGTCTATGACGACGTGCCGCCCGCGTTTGAGCGTTGGACTGCGGACGGAAAAACGATCGCGATATATTCGTCAGGCAGTGTGCTCGCGCAGAAGCTGCTTTTTGGCTACACCGACCACGGCGACCTTACGCCGTTCGTCTCGGCGAATTTTGACACCAACATCGGCCACAAACGTGAAGCCGAGAGCTATCGGACGATCGCGAAAGAACTAAACCTTAGCGCCGAAGACATCCTTTTCCTTTCCGACATTCCCGAAGAACTAGCCGCCGCATCAGAGGCCGGCTTTCAAACTCGATTAGTCGTTCGGCCGGGCAATGCGGAGCATCACGCGGCCGAACGATTTACGTCTGTTACTTCTTTCGAAGGACTCGATTAGAATCCCTGCACGGTCCGAACGACCATTTGCTTCAGCTCGCCCGGGCAACCCTGGATCTTGTCGATCCGCGGCCAAACATCCACATTTCGATGTTGTACCGATTCGTTCAGCGTGACAATCGAACTTCCGCCGCCGGAACCGTATCCGTAAGTGCCGTGTGACGGACTGACGCGGCCATCAACGATCGTTCCCGGATGCTTCCTCTTCACTTCCAACTGCATTGCCGTGATCGCGTTGATCGTTTCATTGTCGATCGTGCCCGTGACCTTAACCAATTTCGCGGCTTGATAGAAGGCGTCGCTCGCACCGGGGAGAGGCTTTGATGCCATCGTCGATATAGCGAACTGTACGAGTAGAACGTCTTCGCGATTGTTTGCTGCCGGTGCTTTCCCGACGACTCCATCGACGTTAAAGAATACGGGCAAGGTCGGTTTCGATTTCTGAGGTGCTAATAAATGTGCCATGATTGCTTCCTTTTTTATTAAGTAAATATCGATCAGCAATCGAGATGACGGCAGGTTGGATTCAATTTGCGTCGGAAGCGCTACCCGCTTGGGTAGGAATGATTCAGGCTTGGAAATACAGGTGATAATGCTTAGCGCAGCCGGGGTTAAAGGCGGCGGCGCATTCTGGACACGAATTGTCTGCGGCCAGGTATTCGCCGATCGAAAGCTGATGTCCGCATACACCGCATAAGATCGCTTTCCGATCAAACTCCGCTCGCGGCCAAACGCTCGGCTCGTGGCCGGCGACCTCAGCGTGACAGTCGAAACACGGGTACCAACGCCCACAGCATTTGAATTTGATAGCGATGATGTCCAGCGGCGAATTCCAATGCCCGCAGCGCGTCTCCGCATCGACCTCGACTCCGTATACTTCGCATCCGTGGACAATTCGCATGAATAAACACCTGCCCTTTGGTAATATCAATAGTATGGCAGAACTTGAAACGGCGACTCTTGGGGCAGGATGTTTTTGGTGCGTTGAAGCAGTGTTCGACGATCTCGTCGGCGTCGAGGATGTGGTCTCCGGCTACTCCGGCGGGCACAAGGAAAATCCGACGTATCAGGAGGTGTGCTCCGAAACCACGGGCCACGCCGAGGTCGTGCAGATCAGGTTCGATCCCGAACAGCTTTCGTTCGCTGACTTACTTCGCGTCTACTTCACGGTTCACGATCCCACTACGCTAAACCGTCAAGGCAACGACATCGGCTCGTCCTATCGATCCGCGATTTTCTATCATTCGCCAGAGCAGAAGGCGGCCGCTGAAGAAGTGATCAAGGAAATCTCCGAGGCCGCGATCTACGATAACCCCATCGTCACCGAGGTCACCACCTTCGACAAATTCTGGCCGGCCGAGGACTATCACCAGGAGTACTTCGCCAACAATCCAAACCAACCCTACTGCGCTGCCGTCGTCGCGCCGAAAGTAGCAAAGTTTCGACAGAAATTCGCCTCTCGGTTGAAGAAATGACGGGTTCTGGTGGAACGCTAGCCGATGCTGGCAGAAACGCGCACCAGCAACGCGTTTTTTCGGTAATTCTTGAGGCGCGATCGTGTCAGCAACGCGGCCGGCACCGCATCGCACAAAGACAACACTCTACAATGAAACTAACCGCCCGCTTCCTGTTCCTTACCGCCTAGTACGCGCACGTACCCGTACATTCCCTGGTTGAAATGAGGCAGGACGGCGCAGATGACGAGATAAGTTCCCGGCTTCGCGAAATGGACGACCTCGACACGGTGAAGGTTGATGTTCGGCGGCGGTCCCGGCGAGATTACCGGATTCGGTCCGCGATATACGCGGCCTGTCGGATCGTTCATCACCGGCGGCAGCGGGCCGCCGAGCGGAACGAGATCGGTAAGATCGAGATCGCCGGGTTTGGTACCGTCATCATAGATCGAAATGATGTGAAGGCCGGTCACGACAAAATTCACATATCCGCCAGCCTTGATCTTTGCCGTGTTGGGGATCAGTTCGTGATGATTGGTCGGCGGCGGCGGCAGCGGGGTCGTGAACAGATCAAGCGGCGGTGTGAAATCGGTCATCCATCCGCCGAAGCTGACGGTCGCGCTCCCGAGCGGATCGTTGGCAACGCTGAAAGCAGCCTTCTTGTGATGCTGACCCGAGGCTTCGAACAATCCCGCCGATCCAACCGCTATCAAAGCTCCACCCGTCGCCGCCAGAAATTGCCTGCGGTCGCTCCCTTTTTCCTTCTTCATTTGCCGGTTCCTCCAATTTGTGCAAAATCAAAAATTTACCGCCCCGCACTTCCGGATCGCGGCCAAAGCGTAGTAACTCGGCATCAAGGAGATCCGTAGGAAGGTGCAAAAATAGTTCGACGCGCACGTTTCTATCACCAACCCGACAGCGAGTCAATGAATTTTTCTTCAATTTAAGACCGTGGGTTGAAACCCACGGCTAAATTCACATTGCCGCTCCGGGGCAGCATTCCTTCTGGCTTAATTGTCCACTATCCACTGTCCGTTATCAGTTATTCCCGTCCGGCCTCGGCGGCGTCTATGCCAACAGGTCTCGTACGATCCCGGCATTCAAAGGCAAGTAGACTTGTGTGATGAGCGTTCTTAACCTCGATTACTACGTTATGTTCGCGAAGGCGATTAGTAACCTTGTCGCGGAGTCGCTTCGGGGATGTGATGGTCACATTTTCATCACCTACAAGAAGACTTTCAAACTGCCGTACAAGACGTTCGAGATTTCGACCCTTTTTCATACGCAACCACTTACTCGTCCGATAGCCGGAAGATTTTCAAGCTGTGGATCAATCAAAGGCTTCGCCCGGTTGGACGAAGCCTTCGGAGATTCAAACGAGCTTGTATGGAGCCCGGGAGAAAACTGCTGAGGGAAACAACGCCCGTTGGGGTTAGCGTCTAAAAAGTTTAGCTAATGTATGCACGCAGGCATACTAATTCGAATCTGATGTTAATTGGGGCGCGGTTTTATTGTCAATTAGCCTATCTGTCAGGCCAGACAAGACACTTTGCAAAACCTTTGCCCCCTTTGTGTCCAGGTTCTCAGGGAAGTCTTACAAGCTTAACTCGAAAGATCATTCCCGCTGGAATCGTCGCGGAGGTTCCACTTAGCACATCGCTTAGACCCGAAGCCTTGCTGAGAATTGCCGCTGACGTGAGAGCTCTGGGAATATTAAGGCCTTCGGGATCATCCTCGTCATCAGAGTTGGCATCCACGATCGTCTCATAACCGGCAACAAGCGGACCCAGCACGGCGGTGGCCCAGTCGATCTGTGCCCTTCGGCCCTTTATACAGAATCTTGTATTAGCAAATTGGGCAGGGCGCGAAGGAACCACTGCGAGTCGTTTGTCCATCGCGTCCTCTCGGCTCTTGCGATACGCTCGCCATGGTTCTCTGTCCGGCTTTTCGCAAGGTTCAAGATTCTCGAGTTCTTCGGGATTATCGAAGATTGGTGAGTACCTTGACTCATCAACCTCTAAAGTCGTCTCGTTTAGCCGCGCGTAAACCTTTGCCTTTCCACCGATCCAAAATGGCGATCGACTCTTTCTTGAAGAGACTGCACCGTAAAGTGCAGTTTTCGCTGGTACAAGCACATAGCCGTCGCCAACGGAACCAATTCGGGCGCATTCATAGGTAATAGTACCGGTTGCCGGATCCATCTTGGCCGATTCCTTATAGAGATCCTCTGACAACGTACCTTTCACGTCGTCCAGGGTAGTGAACTGAATAATATCGCCCCTGCGATTCGCAAGGCTGCTTAACCCCGACTCCAGTTTGATATGGAATACGAGATCATTCGCCATAGAATACTGGGGCTTTGTCTTGCCATAGCACTGGATCCTTGGCTGGGCATATGCAGAGGAAAGTACCATCAACAAGCCAAGAAGGAGACTGACCGATACAAGTACATATTTCCGAAAATTGAGTGTGGACAACATCGAATGGGGAACCTCCGAGTTTAGAATTTGAATTAGCTTCAAGGTTATTGTCGAAATTCGCGGAATCCTTGCACCTCGACTAAAATAGGCTGCGTCCCACGCACAAAACACTTTACAACCGTCGAATCATATGGCATTATTATCGTCCGATCGTTTTAGGTCGTGTGACGATTATGAGCTTTGAAGACGATGATGATGACGATGAACAGGACGCGCGGGAAGCGTATCCGTGGCTGTATGGCGTGAAGGAAGAGCCGTATGTGCCGCTGCGGGATCAGCTTGAGCCGAAGTATCAGAAGGTGTTGGACGATGAACGGGCAAAGCTCCTAGCCCGCCGGGAAGTCGTCGACGAGCACGGCGAGGATTACCACAACATTGACGAGATCACGGACGAGATGCTTCCACGCGTCAACTTTCGCGTCTGCGACAATCTCTTCCTCGCCAAACCGGCGAACGCATTACTGAGGGCGGCAAAAGGGAAACCTAGAGAGGAGCGGCGGCTGTTTGGCGACTTCTGGCTTGAGGGCGAGATGACCGTGCTGTTTGGCGAAACGGGCTGCGGTAAAAGCGTTTTGGCAATGCAGATCGCCCGAGCGCTTACAGGCGGCCCGCGTTTGGAACCGTTCGAGATGGACGTGGAACCCGGACGCTTGGGGTATTTCGATTTTGAGTTGAGCGAAGATCAATTCAGGAAGCGTTACACATCGGACGTTCCCTTGCCGAACGGAGAAGCCGAGGAATTCCCTTTTTCCGACCGGCTTATCATCTGTTCGGCCCAGATGCTTCGCTCACTGCCCACCGGCTTTGACAGCTTTCACGATTTTCTCATCCATTCGATCATGGACATCGTCGAGCGTTTCGGCACGAAATTCATCATCATCGACAACATCACCTGGCTGAGCCCCAACCTTGAAAGCTCGCCAAACGCACAGCGTCTGATGAAAACGCTCGTTCAATTGAAAAACCGGCTGCGAATCTCGATCCTGCTGCTTGCCCACACCAAAAAGCGGCCTCCGCACACGCCGATCGAGATCGCACACATTAACGGTTCGAAGATGCTTTCGCTTTATGTCGAAAGTATGTTCGCCATCGGGACCTCTCGCCGCGGCAAGCGTCTGCGCTACATCAAGGCACTCAAACATCGATACACCCCCGACCGCGACGCCGAAACCGAGGTCGCCACCGTCCGCATAGGCAAGGAAGGAAACTTTCTCGGCTTCACCTTTCAGAACTTTACCGAGGAACGTACACACGTCGGCTGGGGCTACGGCCACGCAGCCGGAGTCCACGGGGCGGAATTCGTCCAACAGGTAAAGGAACTGGCGGACCACAAGCTCACCCAACGCCAGATCGCCGACCAGCTCGGCGTAGGTACAACCACCGTAAATCGATGCTTGAAGGGCTAAAACAGAAGCAGGAGGTCGTAAGTCTATGATCTTGTTCCGACCGGAACAAAATCACCGTCGCGAAATGGAACGGAACAAGCGATCAATAGATCTTTATGTCGATGTTTCGCCGCGTCAGTTCCGCGACGAATTTGTCGGGGTCGATGGCGATCTCTTGCGGGGTCGCTCCACGAGTAGACACGTCGCCACGGGCCATCATCTGCGCGATGATCGACGCCGGAAAGGCCGTGGTCCGCATCATGGCGGAGAGGCCGGTGGAATCGTCGAGGCGGTCGACGATGTCGTAGGTCAGCGTGGCGGTTCCGTCAGGAGACACCCTCCCTACCGGTCGGGTTTCCGCCTTGGCGGTTCCGACGAACTCAAGCCTTACCAAAACATAATCGGGGCCGTCGGCGGGGAGGTGTTTTTGGAGGAGGTCGCCGAAGACCTTTCGGGGTTTTACCTTTTGGAAGTCGACGACGATCTCTTCGCTCGAACAGAGGCCGAGGTCGATCATGGTCTTGAACTTGTCGCAGTGGCCGGCGTAGCGGATGGTCTTGTAGTCGAGGTGCGTGACCTTTCCGAGGAACGTGTCGGGCAGCGTGGACGTGCCGCCGCTGGTCTGGAACGCTTCGAGCGGAGGAAAGCCGTCGAACGACAGCGATTCGAGCTCGGTCATCGACGGGACCTCGGCGATACGTCCGTCGCGGATCACGCGGGCGGTTTCGATGTATTCGTTAATAAGGCCTTCGACCGAGAAGACGAGTTGGTAGTCGAGCGGCGGCTGCGGGTCCTGCGGCAGTCCGCCGACACGGATGTGGATCTCGTCGAGCGTTTCAAATTGCTTCGCCCCGTGCATCGCGAGGACCGAGACCATGCCGGGCGCGAGTCCGCAATCGGGAATGATGCTGATGCCCGCGGCCTTTGCTTCTATGTCGAGTGCGAGCTGCGAATCGACAACGTAGTTATTGCCGCCGAGGTCGCAGAAATTCGCTTTCGTTTCGATCGCGGCCTTCGAGAGCGATTCGTTGTACCAATAATTGACGCAAGAGATGACGGAATCGTGCCCGCGGAAGAGTTCGACCACGTCGGCGTAGTTACCCGCGTCAATACCGCGAGACGTGATGCGGTCGGTGCCGATCTTTGCCGCGGCCGTCGCCGCAAGCTCAGGGTGGAAATCGGCGATCGTTACCGACGTGACGTCCGGCGAATTGTGGATCAGGTCATACGCCGCACCGTATCCCATACGGCCGGCACCGAGAACGAGGATCTTCATAACGAACAACTAATAGTGAATAGTGAACAACGGGTAAAAAAGGAGATTACTACTCAAGCGACCATAGCAAGAATAACGAAAAAGAATAGGAAAATGCGACCGACTGTTAGCCATCCACTATTCGCTATTCACTGTTCGTTATTAACTGCGCTACCAGTCGTCGTCGCCTTCGGGCTGCTCGGTCTTGACGAGGGATTCGGCGAGGTCGTAGACCTTCTTTTTCCAGGTGCGGATTCCCTCGACCAGGTTGAGCGCGACCTGCGGATGTGCGGCGTTTCGCTCAAGGCGGATCACCTCGGCGGAGACCGTTACCTCGTCGTCCGGATTTTCGATGACAGTGATCTCGACCTTGGTGCCGACGTTAGGAAGCTTTCGCGGCAGGTAAACGAGAGTGCCGGTCGTACCGATGTTTTCGGTCAGCCCTTCTTCGCGCACTTCGGCCCCATTTTCATCCTTCCAACGGGCTCGGATCGGGAAAGAAACTACGTATCTGGCGCCACCTCGGCGTTCCTGCATAGTGTTGACCTCGGAAGAAACTTGAGAACCTGGGATCGGCAAAAACCGGCAATTTCGCGGCCTGACTTGGGTCTAAAGTGTACCAAAATGAAAAAAAAATGCCATTCGTAAGCGCCTCTAACCACAACATTTGTGCCGAAATGTACTGTTTTGGGCCATTCCCGAAGGTGGACACCGCCTTTAAAGGGATGATAGCCTTTCATATTGTCTCGAACACTGTCGTTCGCGACTGGCGGAATTCGCCGCCACCAATGTTAGCCAGATATCGCTTCCACACTTTCGAGCACGCTCGGGGGAATCGATGTTCCTATCCGAAGCTCGGCGGGATATTTGGGTGACGACTTTGACAGGAGATAAATAATGAAAAAATTCGTCAGAGGAGGAATGATCCTGACGGTTTTGAGCATGTGCGTTGTTTTTATTTACGCAAGCTCAAACGAAACGGAAGTCCTCAGTTCAGCGAACGATTCGCAGATTTTTGAAAACGTAGTTTCAGATACTGTTATTACACCAGCAGTTCAGCAGACGCAGCAGACCGATAGCTCAAAGGCTAAAGGGAAAGTTGTTGCAAAGACCGGATCAGTCCGGCCGACGTCTGGGGGAACTTACACCGCGACCGCATACTGCTTAAGAGGCAGGACCGCAATGGGGCATTCAGTTCGTAAAGGATTGATCGCCGCCGACCCGAGAGTTTTAAGGCTCGGGAGCAAGGTCAATATCGGTGCCGGTGCACACAGCGGCCAGTATTTGGTTTCCGATACCGGAGGCCGGATCAAGGGACGCAAGATCGATATTTGGATGGCAAGCTGTTCCGAAGCTCGTAGATTCGGACGCCGAACCATCTCGGTAACGCCACTTTAATTACAACTTAATAATACGCACGAAATAGAAAAGCCCCGGGAAATCCCGAGGCTTTTTGCTTTTCATTCTCGCGTGTTTTACACGTCGAGGTTTTTTACGTCGAGAGCGTTAGTTTCGATGAACTTACGCCGGGGCTCGACCTGATCTCCCATGAGGATGGTGAAGAGGTCTTCGGTCTCAACCGCGTCCTCAATGCGGACTTGAAGAAGTGTTCGCTTTTCAGGGTCCATCGTTGTTTCCCAAAGCTGTTCGGGGTTCATCTCGCCCAACCCTTTGTAACGCTGCATCGAGAGATCTTTCTTCGCCATCGCTGTAACGCGTTCGAGCAGTGCTGAGCGGTTCGCGATCGATTCGCTCGTCCCGTTCTCGCCGAGGACGAAGGGGCCCGAAAATCCTTCTTCAAGATCGCTCATTAGCTCGACCGATTTCTGAAACTCGACATAACTCGCGAGGTTCCAGTCGAAGACGACCTTCTGTGCGTTGGTCAGCGTGATCTCGATCTCGGACAGTCCGTGCTCGAGATCCGGAATGAGCTCGGTCTTGTATCCGGCCGCGGCGATCTTGCCCTCGACCTCGGCCATCAGCTCTTCCTGTGCGAACACCCTCTTGATCTTGACCTTGTGCTTATCGAGAACACCTTCCCTGCCCGCAAACGCGTCGAGGATGACCTGCATCAGGCGTTTGTCGTTGCCCAGGCGTCGAGCGAACCGCCCCGAAAACTTCTCGAGTTCGGTCGTTTGCTCAAGAGCTTTTGAAAGCTCGCGGCCCTCGACCGTCCGGCCGTCGATCTGAACCTGCACGTCATCCGTTCCCTGCCGCATCAGATAGCGGAACATCGCCTTTTCGTCTTTGATGTACTCTTCCTTGCGGCCCTTCTTGACCTTATAGAGCGGCGGCTGAGCGATGTAGATAAACCCGCCATCGATCAACTGCGGCATCTGGCGATAGAAGAAAGTCAGGAGCAGCGTGCGGATGTGCGATCCGTCGACGTCGGCGTCCGTCATCAGGCAGACTTTGTGGTAGCGAAGCTTGGTGATGTCGAAGTCTTCCTTGCCGATCCCGGTTCCGAGCGCGGTGATCAAGGCCTTGATCTCGCCGTGGCCGAGCATCTTGTCGAAGCGTGCTTTCTCGACGTTGAGGATCTTTCCCTTAAGCGGCAAGACGGCCTGGTTCTTTCGGTCGCGGCCTTGCTTTGCCGAACCGCCTGCCGAGTCTCCCTCAACGATATAGATCTCCGAATTCGCCGGGTCCTTCTCCTGACAGTCGGCCAGTTTACCAGGCAGACCCGAACCCGCCATCGCACTCTTACGGACGATCTCGCGAGCCTTTCGCGCAGCGTCGCGGGCACGAGCAGCATCAACAGCCTTGCCGACGATCTTCTTCGCCACCGCGGGGTGCTGTTCAAAAAACTCCCCGAGCTTTTCGTTAAGGAACGATTCGACCGGACCTTTTACGGGCGAGTTGAGTTTGCCTTTCGTCTGACCTTCGAATTGCGGCTGCGGGATCTTGACGCTAACCACGGCCACCAATCCTTCGCGAACGTCGTCGCCGGTCAGCGCCGTTTTTGCGTTCTTGACCATGCCGGACGATTCGGCGTAGGCGTTGATGGTACGCGTGATCGCACCGCGGAAACCGGAAAGGTGCGTGCCGCCGTCGACGGTGTTGATGTTGTTTGCGAACGAAAATATCTTCTCGTCGTAGCTGTCGTTGTACTGCATCGACACTTCGATCGAAAGTTCGTCCGAGATCATCTCGAAATACAACGGCTCGTCGTGCAGCGGGCTCTTGTTTCGGTTGAGATGCTTTACGAACTCCGCGATGCCGCCCTTGTAATAAAATTCGTGCGACTTCTCTTCTTCCTCACGCTCATCCTTGATGAAGATGCGGATGCCTTTGTTCAGAAACGCTTTTTCGCGAAGGCGCTCAGACAGCCTTTCGAAACTGTAAACGGTCGATTCGAAGATATCGCCGTCGGGTTTGAAGGTAATCTTCGTACCGCGTTTCTGGGTTGTACCGGTTTCCTTGAGAGGAGTGGTCGTTACTCCGGCGTGAAACTCCATCTCGTGCGTCTTGCCGTCGCGCCAGATCTCGAGTTTGAGCCATTCGGACAGGAAGTTAACGCAGGATACGCCAACGCCGTGCAGGCCGCCGGACACCTTGTAGGAGTTCGAGTCGAACTTACCGCCAGCGTGCAAAACGGTCATCACGACCTCGGCGGCCGAGACTCCAAATTGCTTGTGAATTCCGGTCGGGATCCCGCGGCCGTTATCGATGACCGTTATTGAATTATCTATGTGGATCGCTACTTCGATCGTGTCGCAATAGCCCGCCAGGGCCTCGTCGACCGAGTTATCTACGACCTCGAAAACCAGGTGGTGCAAACCGAGATCGCCGGTCGAACCGATGTACATCGCCGGGCGCTTCCGCACCGCATCGCGGCCCTCAAGAGCTGTGATCGAACTTTCGTCGTAATCTGTCTTTGCTTTAGCCAAAACTTTATTCCTCTAATGACCCTGTAAAACTAAACTTTCAATATCGTGCGCCTCGGCGAAAGTGAGTTGACGCCCATTTAAATAAACTGTCGGGGTTGATTGAATATTTAAAAACCTAGCACGTGCAATATCGTTCTCGATACGTTCTCTAGTTGCTTCACTTTGGAAATCCTCATCGTACCGTTCCAAATCCAATCCCAACTTTCTTGCGTAGGCGCTGAAAGTCTTTGTCTTTGGACTATTCGACCAAAGGTGCTGATTCGTGAGGATGATATCGACCATCTGAACCGCTTTCCCCTGCTTTCGGGCAGCTTCGACCGCCTGTGCCGCAATCATCGCTTTATCGTGAATGCTAAGGGGGATGTGTCTAAAGATGACTGAAACTCCTTTAGAAGGCTTGCCTGCAACAGCCTTGAGCTTCGGGTAAAGTGCTGCGCATGACGGACATTGGAAATCGATAAATACCTCGATCGTCGTTGCGGAACTCAACTCACCAAACCTGATCGGATCATCTGCACCCGACTCCTCCACCTGTCCATTCGCTATGGACGCGAGGAAAAAGAATAACAAGATCGCTCCGGTCAGTGATCGGGCAAACATGAAAATCTTCAACACCGAGTTTCTTAGGGTTGGTCTCGATGAATTCGTCATACTTTTTCATCGTGAGTCCCGAGCTTTTACTAGGCTATTGGTTAGGCTGATTAGCTCCTATTAAACTCCTTTGAAATCAATAATTAACCGAACGCCGTAGAATCCGAAAATGCACGGGTGATTAAAAGGAAATTATAGCATTTCGCCGCTGTTTCAACGAACCGCGAGAGCGGGAAATTCCAACAAATTTAGGGATGAAAAGGCCAGAAAAGCGGGACCAGGAGCATTGAGACGGTGAAGACGATCAGGGTCAGGATGGTGCCGATCATAACGAAGGCCGTAAACCGGTATCGGCTGGTGGTGTAGACGAGTACTATTCCGAAGAAAACGTGAGGTGAAGATCTGTGGCCGCCGGCGGTAAGCTTCTCGTAAGCATCTGATTGTCTGGATCGGACCTGGACAGCAAGGATCCGATACAAACAACAATACTTCCACTCGGCGGATGCTGCATGTGGACACCGCGTTCACGAAGCTGGAGCACCGCCTCAGCTACGGAAACATCAAAGGTACGAGCGAGGTCGGAGAGTTCGGCGAACTCTGTATTGTCGTGACAATCTTTGCAGAAGGCCGGACGTGTCGCGACCCGACGCCGGACCGTTTGGACCCGCTCTACCTCAAAAACAAGGTGTCGCTGCGGTGCATCAGTCATCGCTCCCCCCGAAGATCGCGCGTCGTGCGGCGACCTCGAAATGGGAATCGAGCAACCGGGTCTGGCGCTTTTCAAAACAGTTCTCGAGCGACACTCGGCATATAGACATCACGGCCGGATCTTGCCGGACAGTGTGGATCTCGTGTTTGCTCAAGAGAAACTGAATATCCTGCAGGTCCGTATTAAAAAGGCTTGCGGCTGCGACCGCCGTGAGAACCGTCACGATATCCTGGCAGTGTGAACAAAACAGCCGCGATCGAGTGGTCGAAAACGTGACGATCGACGGCCGCTCGATCGGATTTGGTTCGAGGCTGATCTCCAGGAGATCTTCGCGTGTGATTAATGATAAGTTAGAATCGTGCATACTTCGTTTATGGTTTACCAAGCGGGAGCATGTCCTTTCTTTAGGAACGGATGAGAAATCTCTGAGGAATTTCTGAGGAAACCGTTTAGACGGCGATGAGGTTCACTTTCGGACAGTTTGTTCTCGATGCTCAGGAACGCTCGTTGCGGGATGACGACGCTTTGCTGCCGCTCGCCCCGAAAGCGTTCGACACCCTCGTCCTACTCGTCCAGAACCCCGGAAAGATCCTGAGCAAAGAGCGGCTGATGGCCGAGGTCTGGCAGGACGCATTCGTCGAGGAGAACAATCTTGCCCAGAACATCTCGATCCTTCGCAAGACTCTCGGCGAATCAGGCGGAACGAAGTACATCGAGACGGTGCCGAAATTCGGCTATCGGTTCGTAGCCGAGGTTAACGCTGAGGGCGTTTCGGCTGTCCCAGAAGACGTGGTCGAGACGTTCCGCGGACGAGTCTATCTTTCGGATGGCGACCCGGGGGAACTCGCACCGGCCAGAGAGCAGCGGTTCGTCGCTCCGCTGCGGCCCGAGACGAATTACGTCCAGAACGGAGATGTGAATATCGCATATCAGGTTTTGGGTAACGGGCCTGTCGATATCGTTTTCGTGATGGGCTGGGTCTCGCATCTCGAATATTTCTGGAAGCATCATCTTTTCGCATCATTTCTTGAACGGCTCGCCTCATTCTCTCGTCTTATACTCTTCGACAAACGCGGTACCGGCTTGTCTGACCGCGTACCGCTCAACGAATTGCCAACGCTGGAACAACGCATGGACGACCTGCGCGCCGTGATGGACGCCGTCGGTTCAGAGCGCGCCGTGTTGTGTGGCGTTTCGGAAGGTGGCCCGCTGAGTTGTCTGTTTTCGGCGACCTATCCCGAAAAGACTTCGGCACTGGTGATGATCGGCAGTTACGCGCGGCGGCGCTGGGCCGAAGACTATCCGTGGGGACCGAGCGAAGCGCAACGCGAACATTTCTTTGACGAAATGCGCCGCGACTGGGGCGGCCCCGTAGGCATTGACGCCCGCGCTCCCAGCCTCGCCGAAGACCCCGCTTTCCGCGAATGG
>JBEBGW010000332.1:0-4858 GCA_040081025.1 Pyrinomonadaceae bacterium
TGACATCGCGCTAAAGATGGTCGTTCGGCATGAACTCGATGGCGGATTTGCATTCGAGATGCGGAACTTTACTCTTGAGGTTGATGACGCGATCTTCAGTGTTCCGATCGGATATCAAAAGGTCCCGTGGACAACGTTCAAGCAGCAATGACCCATGGAATTTTCTGAAGAGCGACGACGATTTGCCGCCGACAAACTGAACAACCTGCCGTTCGCAAAGTTGATGGGGATGCGGCTTACAAACATCCGTCCAAACGAGGCTGTTATCGAGATCGAGATGCGTGACGACTTGCGTCAACCGAGCGGCGTACTGCACGGAGGTGTGACCGCTACGCTGATCGACACGGCGATGGCGTTCGCCGTTCGGACGTATTTGACCGATACCGAACCGACCGCGACGATCGATCTGACCGTCCATTACCTTCGTCCGCATGCCGAGGGGAAGGCCATCTGCACAGCTCGCGTTGTTCGTCCCGGCAAGCGTATCTTTACTGTTTCTGCTGATGTTCATAATGAGGAAGGCAAGCTGATCGCGACCGGTCTGTCGACCTATACCCGACTAGAAAGTTGAAAGAGATACTGAAACAATTCGCACGCTATTTCGGCCCGTATCGCTGGCCGATCGCTCTTGGCGTTTCGTGCATTCTTGTTTCGATGTGTTTCGGGCTGCTGGTTCCGTATCTCGTCGGGATGGCGGTCGACGATCTGGCGGCCGAGATCACTTGGGCGAAGATCATCTACTATCCGCTCGTAATACTTGCGGCGAATTTTTGCAGCGGCATTTTCCTCTTCCTTCAGCGCCGACTTTTGATCAACGATTCGCGGCATATTGAGTTCGATATGCGTGAGACGTTCTACGGGTCGCTAGTACATCAGCCGCTCGAATTTTTTCATAACAACCGCATCGGCGACCTGATGGCACGAGCGACGAACGACCTCGCCGCCGTCCGACAGATCGTCGGTCCGATGATCTTGTACAGCTTTCAGGCGATTTTTGCGCTCCTGATCGTTTTGCCGATACTCCTCAATATATCGGTCAAGCTCACGCTGCTGATGCTGATCCCGCTGCCGCTCGTTTCGCTGACCGTCAAGTTTTTGGGTGAGCAGATCCACAAGCGGTTCGAGAAGATCCAGGAGTTTTTCTCGGACATTACGGCACGGGCTCAGGAGAATCTTTCGGGCGTCCGGGTTGTGCGGGCATATGCACAGGAAGATGCCGAGATCGAGCAGTTTCAGGTGCTGAATCGCGAGTACGCAGCGAAGAATCTGCAGCTTGTGAAATTTGCTGCGGCGATGCGGCCGATGCTGTTTTTCTTCATCGGGCTCGGGTTCGTGGTCATTGTCGCCGTCGGAGTTCCGATGGCTGTCCGCGGCGAGATCACGGCGGGGAACTTTACGTCTTTCATCCTGTATCTGCAGCGGATGATCTGGTACCTGATCGCCCTAGGCTATGTCGTCAATCTCTGGCAGCGAGGCACTGCCAGCCTCAAGCGATTCAACGCCATTCTCGAAACCGAACCGACGATCGCCGACTCGCCTGAAGCCCGACGGCAGCCGCCGATAAAGGGCGAGATCGAGTTCAGAGATCTGACATTCGCCTACAACGGCAAGCCTGTCCTGAAAGACATCGACCTCAAGATCGGCCGTGGTCAGACCGTGGCGTTCGTCGGAAAGACCGGCAGCGGTAAGTCGACACTCGTAAGCCTCGTGCCGCGGCTGCTGGACGCTCCGAACGGTAACGTGCTTGTTGACGGGCAGCCCGTTCGCGAGTACAAGATCGACCAGTTGCGAGGTGCGATCGGCTTTGTCCCGCAGGAGACGTTTCTGTTCAGCGACACCTTAGCGTCGAACATCGCATTTGGGGTGCAGGCAGAACCGCCCGCGTTAGCGGGCGGCGAGAGCTCAACCGAGAATCAAGCTGGACTCACTTCGGACGCTCGGCCACATGCTTACGCAGGCGGTTCCGCCATGACAGTCGAAAAGGCAGCCGAGATCGCAGGCCTGGCGGATGATATCGACGAGTTTCCGAACAAGTATGAACAGCTCGTCGGTGAACGCGGCATCACGCTCTCGGGCGGGCAGAAGCAGCGGACGGCGATAGCGCGTGCGGTCATGCGAGATCCGCGGATATTGATCCTCGATGATTCACTGAGCGCCGTCGATACCTATACCGAGGAACGGATCCTAAACAATCTGCGAAGTGTGAGGAAGGACCGGACGACGCTTGTCGTATCCCACCGCATTTCGACGATCCGAGACGCGGACCTCATTTGCGTTATGGCTGATGGATGCATCATAGAGCGCGGAACTCACGACGAATTGCTGCAGCTGGACGGCGAGTATGCCGACCTATATGAGCGGCAGAGACTGGAAGACGAACTCGAAGCTACGGAGTAAGAAATGAACGAACCGAAACCGAACCTTGTCCAACAATACCAATCCCTCGTCGTCGTCTGGGCCGCTCTCCTGATGTCGCAGGTAATGTTCCTCGTGATGCTTTTTTTCACTAAAGGTGAGTTGTTCCGGTTTCGTTTCGATCAGCCGATCTGGGGCCAGAGTTGGGCGATGATACTCGGTTTCGCCGTCGCTGCCATAACCTGTGTAGCGTTCTCGTTTGCCTTTAAACGTCGGTTCTTCGAACGTGCCGTCGCCGAGCAGAATCCCGCCCTCGTTCAGTCCGGGATGATCATCGCCCTCGCTCTTTGTGAATCGTCATCGCTCATCGGGATGTGCCTCGCGTTCGCGTTCGACTATCAGTACTTCTTCGCCTGGTTCACACTCGGCATTCTCGGAATGCTGCTTCATTTCCCGAAGCAAAACGATCTGCTCGCCGCCGGTTACAAGCGGTAGGTCACTTCTGTAAACTCGCCATCACCCTGCCGATGAATTCATTTATCTTTCCGTTTTCGATCCAGCGGGCGACGATGACGATGTCGTTGTCGGGGTCGACGTAAATGATGTTGGTGCCGTTGCCGACGTGGACGAAGGCGGTCGCGGGGGCGTTGGCGTAGAGCTTTTTGTCGGTGTTGAGGAACCAGTTCATAAAGCCGTAAGTCGGCTCGGGGCCGGTTGGCGTACGAGCCTGACGAATGAACTCGGCGGAGAGGAGCTGCTTGTTTCCCCACTTGCCGTTGCGCGACGTGAGCAATCCAAATCGTGCCATGTCGAGAGCGTTGATGAACATTCCACCGCCCCAATGGCCGCCGCCGCTGACCGATTGAATGATCTGCCCGTCGATGACGACGAACGAATTTTCATAGCCATACCAACGCCATGTGTTCGAGGCCCCGATCTCGTCCATCACGTTTTCTTTGAGCACTTGCGGGAGCGGCTTTCGCCACACGTTCAATGCGGCAAGTGCGAGAACATTAACGCGAACGTCGTTGTATTCGTATGCCGTGGCGGGTTCCTTACGGGCACGCGTGAGCCAGGTAGTGTTGTCCCGATCCGGGCGGTCAGCCCACTCCGGCTTGCCCCACAGTGTGCCTTCCCAATCGCTAGTCTGGCGAAGCAGATGTTCCCACGTGATCTTCTTGTTGTGTTCGGTCGCAAAGAGATCGATGAACGGCGAGCGGCCGAGATTTTCCGGAGCGTCAAACTTGTCGCCGGGCTTGTAAGCCTGGGTCAGCGGTGAATAGTCAGCGGCCTTGTCTTGGAGGCTGCGGATGAGCTTTCGGTCGAACGCCAGGCCGACGGTCGTCGAGAGAAAACTCTTCGTCACGCTGAATGTCATATCCACGCGGTTGGGATCACCCCATTCCGCAACAATGTAACCGTTTCGGATGATCAGTCCGGTCGCGTCTCCGCGGTCCTTGAATTGCCCGATCGGCTCGCCGTATGGTTCGCGTCCGAAGGTTTGAAAGTGAGCAAGCTGCAGATCGCGCGGAGCTTTAGATTCGCTGGCAATAGCGAAGTCGATGGCTTCTTTGAGCTTGGCCGGGTCGAGTTTTGACTGTTGCGGCGTTCGGCGCTCCCATGAGCCGGCAGGCGGCGTGTAGTCGCGTTGAGCAACGATGGTCCCGCTGAAAAGGACGCAGATCGATAGGCAAAGATAGATAGTTTTTCTCATTAGTTCTTTTCAGTTCATCTTGTTCCGTAGTTGATTTCAGGAGTAACCACAGAAAACACAAAAAACACAGAATAAGAGACCACAGAACAGGAAGACTAGGACTGAACTTTTATCTCGCGGCTCGGATGATATCGGCGAATACGCCAGCGGCGGTGACGTCGGCTCCGGCTCCGGCACCTTTTATGACGAGCGGTTGGTCGGCGTAGCGATTGGTGTAGAACAGCACCGCATTGTCCTTGCCCGATAGATTCGCGAAGTTGTGGTCGGGCCCGATCGATTGTAATCCGACGCTCGCCTTGCCGGCGTCGAGCGATGCGATGTACTTCAGTTTCAAGCCTTGCGCTGTTGCGTCGTCGAGCAGCTTGCGAAAGTGCGGCTCCTGCTTCAGCATCTCGACGTAGAAATCTTCGACCGTTCCGGCAAGGCATGCCTCAGGCAGGAATGCGAGGTTCGAGATGTCGTCCATCTCCATCGGGTATCCGGCTTCGCGGGCAAGAATGAGGATCTTGCGCGCGACATCCGTACCTGAGAGATCGAGCCGCGGATCGGGTTCGGTGTAGCCCTCGGCCTGAGCCTGGCGGACGACATCGGAGAAATTTCGTTCACCGTCGTAGTTGTTGAACACAAAATTGAGTGTGCCGCTCAAGACGGCCTCAATGCGGTTGACCTTGTCTCCGCTGCGGATCAGGTCCTCGAGTGTCTTGATCACGGGCAGGCCGGCACCGACGTTCGTCTCGAAAAAGAAGTTCGAGTTGAACTCACGAGCGAGGTCTTTTAGAGCTTGATATT
>JBEBGW010000044.1:0-17872 GCA_040081025.1 Pyrinomonadaceae bacterium
ATCAAGGGCAAGGTCTCGGAAGACGATCCGAAAGCGGGTCAGATGACTCTCGAAGCGGGCTATCTTTATCTCGCCGGAATGGCGGAAAGCGTGATCGGATCGCACGGGATGAAGTATTTCCCAGTCGTCGCGACGTTCGCGTGCCTAGTCCTCGTTTCTAACCTGATGGGCCAGTTCCCGATGTTCATGTCGCCGACCGCATCGGTAAATGTGACATTCGCCCTCGGTATCTCGTCGTTCGTCTATTACAACTATTGCGGCATCAGCGAAAACGGCTTGCTCGCTCACCTGAAGCACCTGGCGGGCCCGAAACTGCCGTGGTTCATGTTCATCGTGACGGCGTTGATATTCGGCATCGAGCTGATCTCGAACCTGATCCGCCCGCTCACCCTCGGCGTACGACTATTCGCGAATATGTATTCGGACGAGCAGGTGTTTGTCGAGATCACGAATCTCGCACCACCGTTCACGCACTTTCTTGTGCCGCTCGCGTTGACCGGCCTGGGAGTTTTCGTAGCGTTCGTGCAGACGCTCGTGTTCACGCTGCTCTCGATGATCTATCTCGGCGAAGTGACACACACGCCGCACGATCAACACGATACCGATCATCCGGCCGACTTCGACCATCACATTAGCGATGGTCGTCCGGCCGCGATCGCTGCGGCGCCGTAAAGTTTCGAGGGCGCGATTTATCGCGTCAAGAACCGGAGAATCTTTGAAAACCTGTTCGACATAGGCAGTAGCCGGCACGCAGGAGCGTATGACTCTACGGAGTATAAAATCATACGAATACCGGAAGCGAGGCGGAATAATAAAAGCGAGCGGGTGTGCGAGATTCTCCAAACCATAAACAGGAGACTATTAAAATGACCAAATTGAAATACGTTGTATTCGCAACTCTCGCGATCGCCGTGATGGCAGTCGCTGCAATGGCTCAGGGCGGAGCAGACGGCGCCGCTGATAACGCTTTCACGCTGAACTCATCGCGTGCACTCGCCGGCGGAATCGGATTCGGTATCGCAGCCGGACTCGCAGCTATCGGCCAGGGCCTTGTTGGTTCGCGTGCCGCTGAAGGTGCTGCCCGCAATCCCGGTGCAGCCGGACAGGTTCAGACGCTTATGATCATCGCTCTCGCGCTTATCGAGTCTCTGGTCCTCTTCGCGCTGCTCATCGCATTCGTCGTCGTTAAGCCGACAGTCGGCTAAACGTTCCCGAAAAGCTAGCCGCGGGCGGGTTTCTTAACGATTCTCGCCCGCTTTCTAGTTCTCAGTGCTCGATTGATCGCGTACAAACACTGCAACCCGTTGAGCCGGTTGACGTTCTAAAATGAGATGACTTTGTTAGGAAAATCGATCGCGGATAAATATCGCGTTGAAGAACTAATTGGCGAAAGCTCATTCGGTTCGCTATATCGGGGCACGAACACGCTGCTCGATAAACCCATCGTCCTCGGATTTGGGGGTGAGGGGTTCCTCGAGCGTGCCAAAGCCGCCGCAAAGGTCAGCCATCCGAACCTTCTCAATCTCAACGACCTTGGAACGGACACCGCCGGATCTGCTTACGCAATCTACGATTCCGCCCCCGGCGAACCTCTGTCAGAGGCATTGTCTCGCGAGGGCCAACTTCCGTTCGAGATGGCGATCGACATCACACGGCAGATCGGAGCCGGACTCTCGGCGGCACACGCGGGCGGTTTGGTCCACGGAGATCTGGCGCCGTCGAGCGTGATCGTCACAAGCTCCGAACCCGGACGAGTTGGTATGAAGGTATTCGGATTCGGTTCGGACAACGCCCTACACGACAATTCAGCCGATCCAGCAAGATTTGCGTATCTCGCTCCCGAGCAATGCTCTGGAGCCGAGCATGCAGATAATCGCGGCGACATCTATTCGCTCGGTGCGATCCTGTATCAGGCTCTAGCAGGCTCGACACCGTTTACAGGCGACACCGCAAGCGACATGATGATGCGGCAGCTCGAAGAGCCTCCGCCGCCGCTGTCGTCGTTCCGCACCGACCTGCCCGCGTGGATCGAACCCGTTATCCTGCAGGCGATGGCAAAGAACCCGGACGCTCGTTACCAAACGGTAGATGCGTTCGTTAACGACCTTTCGAACGCCTCGGCCGTACCGACCGCCGTCACAGCGGACTCAGATGGGACCAACAATCTCTGGAAGACCGCGTTCGTCGTACTCGCCGGGATCTCGCTGCTGACCATCGGCCTGATCTATATGACCTATTCGCGTCAGACCGATCCGACAACAGCGCTGCAGCCCGATGCGAACGGAATGCCGGTGCAGCCGATCAATCCCGCGACCGGAGTTGAAGAACAGAATCTTTCGAGCCTCCCGCCCGAATTCTCATACGACGCGAACACGAACACGATGGTTCCAACGGGTGGCGTACCGGGCGACGCAGGCAATCCATGGCTCAACGGCAATACGCCCCCCGGAGGTGCTCCGATCCAACAGGGTGGCCAGGTGATCCAAGTCCCCCTTGGCGGAAGCCCGTTCATGAATGACCCCAACTGCATCCCACAGCCAAGCGGCATCATGCTATGCACCGTCCCCGTCACACCGACCCCTTCACCGCGCGTAAGTCCAACGCCGCGAACACCGGCGAATGCAAACACTAATACCTTGAGTACTCCCGCAGGAACCCCCGTTCCGGCTCGCAGCCCAACTCCCCGTCCGGCAAACACACCCGCTCGCCCAGCGAATACGCCAGCCGCAAATCGGCCGGATCCCAACAGAGGCGAAGGTGGCAGCGTAAATTTTTAAGTATAAGGATCTCTGATTCGAGCTTCGAGTCGACGAATCCATGGTCGAATGAATCTGATCTGCTGATCCCATAGAGGGTCGCATCCCCATCGATCCAAAAACTCCATACCCGCCGAAAGCGAATCTTTCAGTTTTTCGATATCTCGGGAATTAAATCCAGCCGTGAATCGATCGTAGACCTTGGTCTGCTCATTGAGTTGCTCCCCAAGCTTTTTGATCGTCGCGATCACCGAACGATCTGCCCCGGCCTTGACCAGTTCCGCCTCACGCTCGGTAGTGAGGTCGAACTCAAGCCGCCGACTCTCGATTTCTTTCACTAATTCATCCGGGTCAGTCCCTTTCAGCTTTTCCTTAATTTTCTCGAACTCAATAGGTTTCATCACCGGCTGGACAGAAACTGGGCATTCCTTTTGAACGTAGAATCTCTGGGGTCCATTAAGCTTGGTCTTGAAAGTGATTGTTCCGAGAACGACCTTTGCGAAATCGGGCAGGCCGATGTCGTTCGACCGAAAAGCGATATTCACGAGTGGATACCCGAACTGGTCGGAAGGAAATGTTGCATGATATGAAGTCGAGCCGCGGTCCGAATAGTGAAAGACAAAGGCAGTCAAATCCTTGATCTTAAGAGTGGCCTCGTTGAAATCAGGAAGCTTTCGAATGCGGTCTGAGGGGTATGGTACAGAGCCTTTTTCGATGACGAGAGAGGTTTCTGCAGACTTGAAAACATCGCACCGATAGTGGATACACTGTCGCTGAACAAGCTCGAATCTACCAGGCAGCCGAACTGTCAGGTTATTCAGCTCAAACTGCTTCCAAACTTTCGTGTCAAGATGGCTGACCAAGTCGCTTGAACCGCCGCTCGGATTCTGACCAAGCACGCTTCCAGCAGAGAAGATGCAGAGTAGAATGACAGTGATTCGCGAACACATCGAACCAAGTATAATCCTAATCCAGATTTTCGGGGTACTGATTCAGTTGTTTACCGCGGCACTTCTACAGTCTTCAAAATATCCGAGATAACAGCATCAGCCGTAGCTCCTTCGAGTTCGGCTTCCGCCCTTAACGCTAGGCGGTGGCGGAGGACGGGCATGGCAATGTCGCGGACGTCGTCGGGCGTTGGGAATTCGCGGCCGCGGATGGCGGCGAGGGCTTTTGAGCAGAGCAGCAGTGCGATCGACGCACGCGGGCTTGCTCCGTAAAGGATGGTCGGATGGTTGCGCGACTTACGGACGATCTCGACGATATATTTCTGCACGCCCGGCTCCATCCGCATCGAGCGAACTTCTGCACGGCACTGTTGGATCGCAGACGGATCGGGCAGCGGCTGGATGTCAAGACGTTCGAGATGGTGCGAGTTAAAGCCCGCATCCCAACGCGCGACGATCTCCAACTCATCCTCAACCGCCGGATAGTCGATGATGATCTTCAGCAGAAAACGGTCAAGTTGAGCCTCGGGTAGTGGATACGTCCCCTCATACTCGATCGGGTTCTCGGTGGCCAGCACCGTGAAAATGGGCGAGAGCGGATGCCGTTCGCCGTCGATAGTAGTCTGCCGCTCTTCCATCGCTTCGAGCAGTGCAGCCTGCGTCTTCGGCGGCGTTCGGTTGATCTCGTCGGCGAGAAGAATATCGGTAAAGATCGGACCCTGTCTTAAACTAAACTCCGACGACTGCATGTTGAACACGTTCGTGCCCGTAATATCTGACGGCATCAAGTCCGGCGTGAACTGGATACGGGAAAAGCCGGCTCCCAGAATTTGCGCGAGGGTCTTTACCGTTAGCGTCTTAGCCGTCCCGGGAACGCCTTCAAGCAACGCATGCCCTTCGGCAAGAACGGCAACGATGATCTGCTCGATCACCTCGTCCTGCCCGACTATGGTCTTACGAAGTTCGTTTAGTATGTGAGCGACGGTTTGAGGAGTGTAGTTCAACATTAAGGTTAGTGGCCGCAAAAAAGGCACAAAAGAGCAAAAGCCGAATTTCTAATTTTGCGCCTTATGCGCTTTTTTGCGGCCATTCATACCGCGAGATCGTAAAGTGTTTGGATCGCTAACAGAACAACAGTAGCCAGAAATATCCGCGTGAGCCAGACCTCATTCATCTTCGAAGCGTAGTGAGCTCCGACATACGCTCCGGCAAACATCGTGACGGCAAGGATCGCTCCAAGCCTATAGTCTACAAGACCTTGCCACATAAAAACTACCGTCGCGACCCCGGACGAAAACACGTTCACGAGCTTGGTCGAGCCGACCGATTCGGTGTAATCCATGCCCATAAACGCGACGAAAGCGGCGGTCAGAATGGTCACATAGCCGCCGCTGTACAAGCCGCCGTAAATAGCAAGCAGGAACGCTGCTACGTAACCGATCACCGGAAGACTCGCCCTCTTCTCTGGCCCTGAACGAACCAGCGTAAATATCACGACCGCGATCATCGCGATCGATACGATCACCCTGATCGACTGATTGGTTAGGTAGCCGACGAGCAACGCCCCCAATGCGGAACCGATAACCGTCAGCACGATCAGCGGCGTCAGCTTTCGAGGCTCGATCTTTCCCTGGCGAATGAACGGGATCGTCCCTCCGATCGCCATGAACGTGAGCCCGAACATGTTCGTCGCGATCGCCATCTTCTCATCGACGCCGAACTGGAACATCACCGGAACAGTGATCAGCGAATTGCTGCCAGTAACGACGCCGACGATGCTCGTTAGGAAGAATAGGACAACCAGGATGATCAGGTCTAGATTGGTCATCTGACGGTCCGCCGGTTCACGGTGCGATCCATACCAAGCTGGCTTTCGATCTCGCGGAGCCGCGCCGTAAGAGCCACGGTTTCCTTCTTGTTCGTCCCCTCGCCGTGAATGATGTCCTGAACCTTCTCGAGTACCGATTCGATTTCGACGGCATCGCCCTTGATCCGTTCTGCTATTAGTTTCGCGAGTTGGCGCCGTTCCGTCAGCCGAACATCCACGCCAAAAAGGTTCGAAACGCGCCGCTTGAAATCGCCGAAGATGTTCTCAAGCGCGAGGTCATACGCCCGCGTCCGCTGCTGAAGCTCCGCCATCGCCCCAACGTACTCGAGCTTCGTCCGCCGATCCGGTTCGCCTTCCGGAACCGCGCGGCCAAAGCGCCTGCTTCGCGACAGCATCACGAGAATGACGATCAGCGCGAGTTGTCCAAAGATCGCGATCACCGGCGTGCCCGAAAAATATGCAAAGAACTGATTCCGGTTAGCTCCGTAACCCTGATGAAACTCGTCGAACGCGACCAAGCCTCCACCCGATGACATGACGTTGATCGCAAGCTGCGCGTTATCAACAAGCCCAATACCGGCGTTGGATATGATGAACGGATCGGACAGAACGACGATCTCACCGGCTCCATATGGGATGTCCACCAGCACGTTCCGCTGATTCCCGACGACGTGAACCACCGGAGCCGAATATGCCGCGTCACCCGCAACTTCATCGCCTTGTATCGTAGTGGATGGTGTTGACTTCGCCGGTGCCGCAGGCGGCGGTGGCGGAGCATCGCCTCGGACCTCATACCTTTCTCCGGTGGGCGCAGGGCTCGGAGTCGGATCGTAAAAATCGTGTGGAGTCGCTGTCGGCAGGCTGGCGACGTAGGCCGTATCGGATCCGGAGCCGTATCCGCGTCCCGTTACCTGCACCACGTCCGGCGCCTTCATTGAGATCTCTATGTGCGAGGCGAACCGGGACGTCTGGATCGCATTCACGTTCGCGGTGAATATGCTCGGCTGTACCGGCTTCGAAGCGGGCATTCCACTCGTCATCTGCGGAGCGTCAGACGGGTCGGTCATGTAGAGCAGTTCGAGATCGTTCGTCTTTTGCGTCAGCTGCCAAACCGCGATCGCCTTCGCCAACCGCTCGTCGAGTGTTCGGTCGATCAGTACCAGCCGGCCGCCGTTATCCACCCATTCCAGCACCTGTTTGATCTCGATATCCTCGAACTGCCGCCGCGTCTTCCCGATCACGACAAACGTTGACGGCGTATTCTTCGGCGCTTGCGTCGTCAGAGCATCCATTGGCGACTGCCATCGCGTCACATTCCGGCCCGTCTCCGCAAGGAGACTGTAGAACGCCTGCGTCCCGGTCGCTCCGGAATTGAATGACGAGCGATTCGGAACGATCTCGTTATCCGGCGTCTTCTCTTTTTGGACATACGTCGCCGCATTCAGCCCGATCAGGATCAGGATGAGCACCGCGAGTCCGAGAATGATGCCGAGCTTCTGACGCATCTATATCGCCTTTATCGTATCGCCGCACCGACGGCGAAACTCCTCCCAGTCTTCCCGACGAGCGTCCTGCGAGCCGTACCAGTGACGTTCGAACGATCCCGTAAGCCCGTTCATCTCGACGTAGATCTCGCGGCGGCTGCGGACATCTCTAAGATAATCGCGATTCGTTTTGTGCCGGGCTAGCCCTATCAATTTCCGGTCACTCATTTCGCATAGCAGAGCGACATATCCCTTTCGGATCGCACCGCGCAGATCGCCCTCGCGAGCGAGCCGTTCCGCATCGCTAAACAGGTCTGTTGCCGAAACGTCGTCAGCGATCGTCTCGCCAAGGATGACGCGACTCTCCCTTTCTTCCTTGTCTTTTCTACGAAAACGCGGCGCGAACAACGGTACCAACTTGTAAGCGAGGAAGCCTACAACCAGTAGGATGAGGGCGATCAAAACATACTGAGCAACCGAAACCGCACCGCTCAGATCGGGGGCCGTTCCCAGTCCCCACTTCGGCATTATCCCTTCCAGCCATTCGAAAAACTGCTTCAGCAGCCGTGCCATGAGGCTTTCCTCGGGCGGTTTGACCACGGGCTTCTGATACTCCGGGCGGCTCAGGATCTCCGAAAGTTTTCGCTTATCTTCGTCCTTCGACCGCTCGGCCGCCTCCGCCGCCTGAAGGTTGTCGATCTCCACCGAAATGCCCGCGAGCCGTTCGTCGATCTCGTTTAGGATCTCGGCGCGTTTGGTCAGGTCGGTCTCGTCTTCGGCCGCCTTTAACCTATCGATCAGCCATTGATTGTTCGTCTCGATCTCGCCGCTTGGCGTAGTAAGTTTCTCGCTCGCAGGGATGCCTTTGCGCACTTCCGTAAAGACCTCTGCATTCGGTCGATCCGGCTCGTCGCCCTCTTCTTCGGCACCGACATTCGCAAGCAGATCCTGAATTCCTGCCCGGGCCGAAGCAACCCGCTTCTGATAGTCGGCGAGTTCCGCCGAGATCGCGAAAGATGCGAACAGCAGGATCAGCAGCGATGTCGAGAACGATCTAAGCATCATTTGAGATCAAGCGACGTGAATGACGCTTTCACCGCCGGAGTGGCCTTCTCGACACTCATCGCTAACGCGGGTTGGAGCGGGTTCAGATAATCTTGCGGCACGTCAGGGATCTCGCCGAGTCGACGGTTGGCCATCAGCTCAATGTCGTAACCCTCGTGCCGTACACGTTCGTCAATATAGAGCAGGCAAAGCCCGACCATCCAGACCGGTGCGAGCAGGATCACACTGGTCTGCGACAGAAGCTGCGACGTGATCTCGTACCACGCGGGTATGAGGTCATTATCCATGAAAAAGTTAAGGAAATCGACGCCCTCGTACCACGCGTACCAGCCCACCGGAATGTACAGGATCGCGAGTGCCGAATAAACCGCGAGGATCGTGAACATGAATAACGCGGCAAAGCGTCGGACGTTGCCGCTAGCGAGCGACGCGCTCCTCGCGATCGACGAAAACACGCCAAGCCCTTCGACCGTGATCGTTTGCGGCACGTACGCGAATCTCGACGCAACCAGGAAGAACAACCAAAGCGTGAAGAAAATGACGGCGATCGTCCCAACGACCCCGACCAAAACAGCGAGCGGCGGTATTGCCGATAAGACCGCGGCGATCAGAAAGACTATGATGCCGCCGACGATCATCCCAAAATACAGGATCGCTCCGCCGACCATAATTATCAGCGTAGAAATTATCAGCGATGCAGCGATCAGCGCCCAGAATCGGTCCTTCAGGTTCTTGTACGTCGCTTTAACAGTTATCGGCTCCCCGAACAGAATATGGCGTACGAAGTTTCGGGACGCTCCACCCATGACGGCAAGGATCGCCACCGTCTGAGCGAAAAGAATGAATAACGTTCCCGTCCAGCCGAACAGGATCAAAGCAAGATTGTCGAATGGGTCTGCGGAACCCGTCGAAGGAAACAGCGTCCGCGAAAGAAACGTCCACCCCACAGAAACAGCCGTCCCAACCGTCACCGGCGGTGCCGCCATCAAGATGAACGTCCAGAAATTCTTCCGATAAAACCGAACCGCCCGGTCGATCAGATCTCCCGGTCCCAGAGGAGCAATTGACAGTTGGGAATTGTGCTCTGCGATCTGGGTCATTGATTCGCTTGGTCTGCTAACGACATTCTTACACGCTCCTGCCCCGGCAACAAAAAAGCTGCCGGGAATGTGATTCCGGCAGCTGCATCTCTAGAGTGTTTCTTGTTCTATTCTCCGGTTGCAAATGTTCCAGCGTCCAGCTTTTGGTTGACCGCAAATTCGGAAATGTTGCAGTTCCATGCTTGTTCGGTGGTCTCGTTTTGACCCGTGTATGAATAGAAGATCCTGTATTTGCTCGGCAGCATCAACCCGCCCGACTCTTTGAATTCACCGAAGTCCTCGATAAGTTTCATTCGCGTTTCACGGTTCCGGGCCGACTCATCTATCGTCCTACCCATGGCGGCTGAACGGGTTGCAGAATATTCGGTACGAACATGCCGAAAGGTCTCCTGGTCAAAATACATCTTTATTTCAACATCGCTTCCACCCTTAGGGCTATAAGAAATCCCGTACGTCTCGCGCCCATCGATCTTCTTAGTTCCGGCGGCCGAGATCTTTCCCTTGCTTTCGGCTGAGTTCAAGAACAGCCATGAGGAACCCAGCGTACCCGAGAGTAGACCGTGCGACATTATTAGCGTATTCGACTGAATAAAGTTACCCAGAACTGAGCGGCTTCCCCTGCTCACCATTCCAATAGCCGATTTGTCTCCATCAAAGATGAACCTCTCCTGCGGATATTCGGCGGTGTTCAGGTTCATACCTACAAACATCTTACTGCCCTCGGTCGCAAGAACGATCCTTCCCGAGGTCGGCTGTTGTTTTCTTGAGATGAAGTCAACGTTAACTTCACCGCTGACAACGATGGACTTGAATGCCGAGCGTTTCTCAGCCGTACCGATCGAATCCAGATGCTTGGCAATTATCCCTTGCGCCGTCAATTTCTGCCCATGGGCAAGCGGAACCATAACAAACATCGAAAACAGTACGATCGGTAGAACAATTTTATACTTCATAGGTTTTACTCTCAGAGTTCGAGATCCGATCACATACTTCAGGTCTAAGTCCCAAAATATTCTTCCGTCGGCAGCCCGATCCATTCACCTGTCAGTGTCATAGGATGCATTTCTATTTTATAGAAAGCGCCTTCCTATGTCACCTAAATTATTCAAAAACTCGAACAAAAATGCCCGCCGGTTTGAAGGCCGGCGGGCCAAGTGGTTGATAGAAAGACCCGTTAGCTTAGAACTCGAAACGAGCAGCTAACTGCAACTGCCGAGCGGCACTTGCACTGGTGATCTGACCGAACGTCGTGCTGCCGATGTTCTGCTGTGATGCTCCCGGGAAATAATTCACGTTATTCAGCAAATTGAACCCTTCGACGCGAAGCTGCAGACGCATCTTCTCATTGAACTGGATGTTCTTCATTAACGTAGCGTCGATGTTGAAGAACGCCGGAGCATTGACGACCGCACGTCCCAGATTGCCGGTTTGACCCGGTTCGACGTTGAAGAACACCTGTCCTGCACAAGGTGCCTGACCGTATCCAAGCGTAGCAGCGCCATTCGTACATAGGATCGACGGGTCGATCCAGTATATTCTGCCGTTCTGCTCAAAGTGACCGAGCAGACCCTTGATCTGTTCAGTTGTCAGGCTGGTATTCGCCGTCTGACGTCCTGAGCGGCCAGCACGGTTCAACGTTCCGCGTGGATCGAGGAACGAGATCGGCACACCAGCGTTCCACTGCACGATACCGGAGAATTCCCAACCGCCAAAGAACTTGTCAGAAATTCCACCGCCCGTAAGGAAACGCTTGCCTTTTCCGAACGGCAATTGGTATACGCCGTTGAAATTGAACGCGTGAGTCTGATCGAAATCAGCACGGGTGTAGTCCCATTGCGGATTCAGGTTATCGAGGAATGGCTCAACCAGCGACTGGGAACCATTGCTGGCTGCCGCATTCGTGAGGTTCTTCGAGAACGTGTAGTTCGCCTGGAAATACAGTCCTTGTGAGAAGCGTCGTCGCACCTCGAACTGTGCCGAGTGGTAATAATACGAAGCTCCATTCTCAAGAATATTGACAACGCCCGATGCGGGGTTTGCCAAGAACTTTACGAAGGGAACTAGGTTCGGACTACCAACAGTCGGATGGTTATTCAGGTTGTTCTGGATATAGATCAGAGCCAGGTCGGCAGGCGTTCCCGCCCGGATCTGACCCAGGATCGTGGCGTTCGTCAGAAGGGCGTTACCACCCATCAGAGCGAATACCGGCAACTGTTGGCTACCGGCAATGGCGGCGTTATAACCGGCCCCAGTGGTACAGGTTCCAGGAACTACATTAGCCGCAATGCACAACCGGTCATTATTTTGAGCCTTAATGAAATCGGCTGCGAAGCCATTGGCACGGATGTCGATCTGGTTGTAGTCGACGCTTCGCACCATGTTGGTCGAGTTCGTTCCAACATAGCGAGCTTCGAAGGCCGTATTGCCCCAGAACTCACGCTGCCAGCCAAAGCTCATCTGCTTTACACGAGTGACTTCGACCTCGGGATCGATCGCAAAGACCGTTCCGAAGAAGTTGAAAGCACTTGTGTTGTTCTGCAGGTAGGAGCGCGGCGGCGGAATGAAGGTCGGGTTCGTCGGAAGCGTATAGGTTCCAGGATTAAGCCTTCCGTTCTGGTTCGGAACCGAGAAGTTTGTTGCTGCAAGTCCCTGGTTACCAACTGCCGCATTTCTGATCGACGTGATGATCGAATCGTTACCGAAAGCGTGGCTGTATCCGCCGCGGAGAACCGAACGGCTGCCGAAGATGAATTTGCCGACACCGTCTTCGAACGCAGGAGCCCACGCAAAACCAAGATTCGGCGCGAAGTTGTCATACTGGGGTTTGTAGTATGCATTCTCACGGCCGGCGTTAGTACCAACCGGCACATATGTGCCGTTTTGCGCCAGGATCGACTGGAGCACATTATTCGAATCAGGGATATTGGGTTCCAGGGCAACACCGTTCCCGATCGTTAGCGGCGGATAATATTCCCAGCGAACGCCTAGCGAGAGCGTCAACTGCGGACTGATCTGCCAACGGTCTGCAACGTACAGCGAGTGAGCAGCATGCTCATACGGCTCATTCACCCTAACAGATTGGAAACCGGTCGCAATGTCCGGAACGCTGAACATCCGGTTTGAAGCATTCACGAGACCTGCGTAGAGGCCGAGCATCGCGTTTGCAGTGCCCAGTTGAGCCGTGCTGATCCCACCGATGCCTGTAAAGTTAGTAGCGGCAAATTGCGGAGTTTGCGTTCCGATGCCGACAGAAACGGTCGGGACGATACTCCCGTTCGGTGAATCGTTGTAGGCATTCACCTCAAAAAATTGAAGCTGTCCGCCGAACTTAAAGCTGTGGTTGCCTGCGATCCAGTCACCGTTCGACTGGAAGTTCCACGACTTGGTGTCACGCCCCTGATTTCCGAAGTTATTTTCCGGATTTGAAACGAGCGGGATCGCCAGGTTGAAGGTATTAGGTTCACTCAACCGGTAGAACGGCACCGAAGACTTGAACAGCCCGCCGCGGAATTCGTTCACGATCTTCGATGAGAAGACGCGTCGGTAAGCCCCGGTGTACTGCTTGTTGTCAGACGACTGTTCGCCATCCGGTACTGCCGAAAAACCACTAGTGTCAACGTCGGTTCTTAGGTTGACCTCTTTATTGTAGTTATAGATGAACAGAACCGAATTCTCATCGTTGATATCGTAGTCGAAACGCGACGCATATTGATCGCGCACCTGATCGGATCGGCGGATGAGCCGATAACCGGCGGTGTTTAGGCCGTCACCACCCGTGAAATTGCTGGTCGTCGGCAATCGCGAAAGGATCCTAGACTGAATGATCGGGTCGATCGTGCTCGGCACCGCTAATCCGCGCCCGATACCAAATCCAAGAATGTTGGAAATGCTGCAAACCGGAGCAGGAGCCGGAGCACCCGTCCATGCCGGACATGTAACAGTTGACGTTCCAACCGTCGTGTTGATCGCCGCACCAGAGACGGTTCGGTTCCACTGAAATGCTCCAGCTTGTGCCGTTGGGGACAAGATCGTACGGGTCGCAGCCGCACTTACGGGATCTTTGATCCCTTCATACGAGAAGAAGAAGACTGCTTTGTCTTTGACAAACGCTGACCCTCCGCCATCACCAAAACGGGGAAACCAGAGCGGCCCGCCGATCTTACCGCCGTACTGATTACGGTTGCGGAAAGGCGGTTTTTCGGAGATCGCCGGCGTCGTGCTGCGATTATTGAAAAAGTTATTCGCGGCAAAGCCCGAATTACGATTGTAGGCGAACAAAGCTCCGGTAAAATGCTGCGATCCACGAGGAGTAACGAGTCGGATCTGCGACGATCCGTAACCTTGATCAGCCTCCTGGTTCGTGGTCGTGATAGTGAACTCCGCAGTGTCGTCCACGGATGGGCGACCCGGAGCAAAATCAGTCGCATTAGATCTGATGAAGGTATCCTGAATGTTGATACCATCCCTCGTGATATTGGTCATCGAGGTACGCATTCCATTGATCGTGGTAGCTCCATTTGACGAAGTACCTGCCTGCAGCAGCGTAAGTGAAAGCGGGCTGCGCGTGATCAAAGGAAGGGATAAGATCTGCTGTGGGCTAACCGTATTGCTCACCTGGGCAGAGTTTGAAGTGATGACATCTGCTCCGGCAGTAACGGTAACTTCCGCCTCGACGGACCCAATCTCAAGCGTGGGGCTAAGCGTTGCCGAACGGCCAACGTCGATCTTTAGTTCGTTTGCAACAAGGGTCTTGAATCCCGTCGCGGTTATACGAATCGTGTATGTACCGAATTCCAACTGTGGGAATCGGTAGATACCTTCTTCGTTTGTCGTGGTCGTAAGCTCTTTACCGGAACTGTTGTCTCGTGCGACAACCGTTGCTCCTGGAAGAACTCCATCCGGTCCGGAAACCGTACCAGTAAGGGCACCGGTAGTTCCCTGACCGAAGATCGTAAAGGCGAATGAAGAAATTAGCGCCAAAACGAATAACAGTCTTTTCATAAAACACTCCTCAGGTTTGATTTTGACCAATGGGGAAGGTCAGTTTGATTTGAAATCCTAAATTTTTTTCGGGTTCACAAGGTGTGTAAGGCAAGCCAAATGCCATCCCCGCAAGATGGATAACTCACTGTTTATACAATCAGTTAGCTATCTAGCCTTTCGTTCGGCCCTACAAATGAATGAAGAAAACTACGAATTTCTGAATTTTAAGTAAGGATTTGAATGCTGAATGAGATCATGCTTTCCGCGAGTGCATGTCTGAAACTATTCCCTGGGGATGATGTTGTAGGCCTTGATCTTGGAGTTGAGGGTTGTGGCGTTGAGGCCGAGGAGTTGGGCGGCGCGGGATTGGTGGCCGGCGGTCTGGTCGAGTGCACGGCGGATGAGGTCGATCTCGAAGCGCTTAACCTCTTCGTAAAAGTTCACTCCGCGGGCGATATCGATCTCGGCTGACGAACCTTCCGCCCGCTTCACCATCTCGAAAGCAAGCGCCGGATCGCGGACTTCCGGGCGGAGGCACTCGACCGTGATCTCATCTGTCGCGGCGATCACGACCGCACGTTCGATGATGTTCTCAAGCTCGCGAACGTTACCGGGGTAATAGTAATTCTCAAGCAGCGACAGGACTTCGGCATTGAAGCTCTCCGAAACGACGCGGCCGTTCTCTTCGTTGTATTTGCGAATGAAGTGCTGAGCGAGTGGCAGAATGTCTTCGCGGCGTGTTCGCAGCGGCGGAAGTTCGATCGGCACGACCGACAGACGAAAGTAAAGGTCTTCTCGGAACGTGCCAGACTTAACCGCTTCTTTCAGATCGACATTGGTCGCGGCGATGATGCGAACATCGACCTTTGTGGGCGAGGTTTCCCCGATCGGAGTGAACTCTCGTTCCTGGATCACACGCAAAAGCCGCACCTGCATTTCCGGCCGCAGATCGCCGATCTCGTCAAGGAATATCGAACCGGTGTCCGCAACCTCGAACAACCCCTTCTTCGACGCGACCGCACCAGTGAACGCTCCCCTCGTGTGTCCGAACAGCTCAGATTCCAACAGCTCGGACGGAATATTCGAGCAGTTGACTGCGACAAATGGCTTGTCGGCACGAGGGCTCGCCTCGTGGATCGCCTTTGCGACAAGCTCCTTACCGGTTCCGCTTTCGCCTTGTATCAGCACAGTCGAGCGAGCCGGAGCAACGCGTTCGACAAGGCGGAAGATGTCTTCCATCTTCTCCGATCGGCCGACGATCGCGTCACGCGACACCGATTTCGACATCACCTGCCGCAGCGTCTGTCGCTCTTCTTCTGCACGGCGGCGGCGAATTCCCTTGGATACAAAAGCGAGGATCTGGTCGTTCTGAAACGGCTTACGGATCACACCGTGAGCGCCTTTCTCCCACGCGGAGATCGCCGTATCAAACGTCGCGTATGCCGTGATCATTATGATCACGGCGTCCGGATCGATCTTCAGCAGCTCCTCGAGCGCGGTCAGCCCGCCCATCCCGGGCATCGAGACGTCCATTAGGACGACCTCATAGGGCTTCTGCGAATAGAGTTCGATCGCTTCCTCGCCCGTCTTGGCAAGGTCGACCCTATAACCCGCGTGCGTGAGGATCGTCTCCAGCACGTCGCGCATTATCTCTTCGTCGTCACAGATCAGGACCGAACCTTTCTTCGCCATAAATGCTTGTCAGTACCACCTGCTGCAGCGGGTGGGTTGTCGTAAAACTCTAGATTATAGAGACTTACTTAGCCAATGAGAAACCGCCGGCAACGTGGGCAGCGCGTCCACACTCTGCCATAATCCGAATGTGCCCGCTGTTTACGACAAATTCGCCTCTAACTACGATCGAGCCTTTGCACCGCTCGAATGGCTTGGCCTTCGTCGATGGCGGCAGGAGGTGATCGATCTCCTTCCCGGCGATGCCGACATCCTCGAGATCGGCTGCGGTGCGGGGGCAAACTTCGAGTTCTACCCGCAATGCAAACGGGCCGTTTCAAGCGAGATCTCGATCGGGATGCTTCAGGTAGCCGCCGGAAAACGCCGCGAAAATCATCTGATTCAGGCCGACGCTCAAAGTTTGCCTTTGGGTGACGATGAGTTTGATGCCGCTTTCGCTACCCTTGTCTTTTGTTCGATCCCCGATCCGACGCTTGCTTTTACGGAACTCAAACGCGTCATAAAACCCGGAGGCAAGATCATTCTGCTTGAGCATGTCCGCCCGGAAGGGATCCTCGGGCCGGTATTCGATCTACTCAATCACGCGACACTCGCCCTCGCCGACGACCATTTCAACCGCGAAACCGCCAGACTCGCCGCCGACGCCGGACTCAAGGTCATCGAGGTCCGCAAGAGACTCGGCACCATCGTCAACCTCATTGTCTGCGAAATTGAATAGGCCGGGCTACGCCCGCCTATTTGCGGAAAAGCTCTGCTTTTCCGTCTTACCGACACCAAGCTCCGCGGCTCTGCCGCCATTCTCGAAACACCTGGCAAGCAGCGGCATAGCCGCAATCGATCGATGACGCCGTCGGGTGAAACCGAGCTTCACCGCAAATAGAGCGGCCAAGCCGCACCGACCCTCAAGAACTTAAACTTTTCGTCCCATTCTTCGTATTATCTACAAGTAAATTCGGCGATTTCGCCGTTATACTTAAAACTAATGGCAACTTCGAAAACAACTAAGGTTCTCCTCATCGTCGGCGGCCTCATCATCGCCCTTTTTCTGGTCGGCATCATCGGACTGTTCCTGCTCGCGGACACAATGGGCCGCCCGAGCGTTCCTGAAAACGCGGTGCTCGTGCTGAGCGTGTCCGGAGCACTTCCCGACTACGTCCCCGAGGACGAACTCGGCAAGGCCCTTGGCATAGGGCAGCAGCAATCGTTCAGTTCCCTACTGACGCAATTGAGGAAAGCAAAGGTCGACAAACGCGTGAGCGGATTGATGCTCGACATCAACTTCCCCGGCATCGGCTGGGGCAAGGCTTACGAGCTGCGCGAGGCGATCGCCGACTTCAAGCAATCGGGCAAACCGGTCTACGCCTATATGGAGATCGGGATGAACAAGGAATACTACATCGCGACCGCCGCCGATAAGGTATTCCTGCCGCCGCCGGGCGATCTTTACGTCAACGGATTTGCCGCCGAAGCGATGTTTTACAAAGGCTCGCTCGACAAACTCGGCATCGAGGCCGAAGTGATCCAGATCGGGCCGAAATACAAGAACGCTCCGGATCAATACACCAAGAAGGAGATGGGCGAAGGCCAGCGCGAGGTGATCAACGCCGTCCTTGACGAATACTGGGCGAAATATACCGGAGCGATCGCCGATTCGCGAAAGAAGAACGTTACCGACGTCGCCGCCATCATCGACAACGCTCCGTACAGCGCCACGCAGGCAAAGGAACAGGGTCTGATCGACGGAGCACTCTACGAAGAACAGGTTTACGAAGAATTCCGCAAAGCTCTCGGATACAAAGACGGAGAAAAAGTCCGCACGATCCGCACATCGCAATACCGCGACATCCCGTCGGATTCGCTCGGCCTTAATAACGGCGAACGCGTGGCGATCATCTTCGCGTCCGGCGCTATCTCGACGGGCCGTTCAAGCGACGGCACCTTCGGCGGTCAGATGGTCGGATCTGACACGATCGTCCAGGCAGTTAACGATGCCGCGAACGATGCATCGATCAAAGCG
>JBEBGW010000333.1:0-4844 GCA_040081025.1 Pyrinomonadaceae bacterium
TTCGCGAGTTGATAGGATCGTAGGAATCGACCACTTGATGGTCCGTTGGCAGCAGGAGTTCAACACCCGCCTCTTTCGCTTTTTTCTCGACCTCAAGCGCCGTCGGCATCATATCGTCTTCGACCAGTGACCTTCCGATGGTGTATCCCTGGGCCTTAAAAAACGTGTACGCCATCGCTCCGCCGATTAGGAGTTTGTCTACTTTTCTATCGATCAGCGATTCGATCACGGGGATCTTGTCCGATACCTTCGCCCCGCCGAGGATCGCAACAAATGGCCGCTCCGGATTGTTCAATGCCTTCCCGAGGAATTCAAGCTCCTTCTCCATCAACAATCCCGCAACACACGTATCGACGAAGTGCGTGATTCCTTCCGTCGATGCATGGGCACGGTGGGCGGTTCCAAATGCGTCGTTCACATAAACGTCAATACCCTTAGCTAGCTCTTTCGCGTACTCAGGATCATTCTTTTCCTCGCCCGCATTCAGTCGAAGATTCTCCAGCATCAGAACATCGCCTGCCTCGAGAGAATCAGTATCCGACTGTCCTTCAAACTTAACGGCCTGCCCTATCAATTCGCCTAGCTTCTCTGCCACTGGTTTGAGCGAATAGGAAGCGAGGTCGAATTCAGTTCCTTTCTCCTCGGCCTTCTTCTTGTCTTTCAGCGGCCGCCCGAGATGTGAGGCAAGTATGATCTTCGCTCCGTGTTCGATCGCGTATTTGATCGTCGGAATCGCCCCAAGGATCCGGGTGTCATCTTCGATCACGCCGTCTTTGATCGGAACATTGAAATCGACGCGGATAAAGACGGTCTTACCCGAAAGGTCTACATCCTTGATCGTCCTTTTATTCATAGTAATAAACCGCGAAACACGCTAAATACACGAAAATATTTAGCGTGTTTCGTGTATTCAGTGGTTAATCAAATTTACAGTCCCTTGTCCGCAATAAACTTGACGAGATCGCGCACGCGGCATGAATAGCCCCATTCGTTGTCGTACCACGAAAGGATCTTGATCGCGGTCCCGCCGATGACCTTTGTATTCTCGGCATCGACGATCGACGAATTCGGATTTCCTCGGAAATCGATCGACACAAGCGGTTCTTCGGAGAACGCTAGAATTCCCTTCATCTCCCCACTCGCTGCATCCTTTAGGGCCTGATTCACTTCTTCGGTCGAAGTTTCCTTCTCAACGTTGATCACAACATCGACAAGAGAAACGTTCGGAGTCGGGACGCGTACCGAAATCCCGTCGAACTTGCCCTTGAGCTCCGGGATCACCAAAGCGACGGCCTTCGCAGCACCCGTCGATGTAGGGATCATTGAAAGGGCGGCGGCACGGGCGCGTCTGAGATCCTTGTGCGGAAGATCAAGAAGCTGTTGATCGTTCGTGTAGCTGTGGATCGTGTTCATCAAGGCGTTCTTGATGACGAACTTCTCGTGGATGACCTTCGCGACCGGTGCGAGGCAGTTCGTCGTACACGAAGCGTTGGAGATTATGTGATGGTTTGCCGGATCGTACATCGCGTCGTTAACGCCGAGAACGATCGTCACATCCTCGCCCTTCGCTGGTGCCGAGATAATAACCTTCTTCACGGAGCCACGGAGATGCTTCTTGGCGTCCTCCGCATTCGTAAATCGCCCCGTCGATTCGATCACGACCTCGGCACCGACTGATTCCCAATCAATTGCGGCAGGATCCTTTTCGGAGAAAACTTTGAACGAATCTCCGTCCACCTTGATCGTGTCGCCTTCCGCGGAGATCTTGTTGTCGAGATTGCCCATTATCGAGTCGTATTTGAGTAGATGGGCGAGTGTTTTAGTGTCCGTAAGGTCGTTAACCGCGACGAAATCGATAGATTCGTCGCCCAAGCATGATCGAAGCACGTTTCGGCCGATCCGCCCGAAGCCGTTAATTCCAACTTTAATAGCCATTTATGAAGGTTCTCCTGGATCCGTATCTGATGTCTAAATTTCAGACGATACTCCAAAAAAGCACGGAATTCAACGGAGTGCTACGATGATGGAGTAGTTCTTGAAAATTCAAATTGTTGAAACAAAGCGGTTTGTAGGGTCGTAGAACGGGTTTGAGTTTTTGGCCCATAATTCTGACTAATTGATTGAGCCCGGAGCCATATAAATGAGATCGATCTCTCGATATTTCTATTTTGTTGCCGCGATGATGGTCGCACCCTTCGCTGTGGAAGGGCAGGAAGCCGGCGTGGTCGCACGCAATGCGGATCCCGTACGGACGGAAGATAAGGAACTGCTGCCAGCCGCATCCGCCCCGAAGGTTATCGGCTCCTCTGCTTCCCTGACGACTCGAGTCGGCGTCTATTCGGCCGAACCGATCTCGCTTTCCCTCGACGAGGCGATCCGACGGGCTCTTGCGAGCAATAACGATATCGAGATCTCGCGAGACGATGTCAGGCTCCAGGAAACAAGCATTCGCTCAATTCAGGGCTTCTACGATCCGGTCTTCACGGTAAATCCGAACTATAACCGCAACTCAACGACTGGAAGCTCCGCAACTAACGATTTCACCGTTAATTCCGACGTCCGCGGATCGATCCGACCCGGCGGCGGCAATTACCAGCTTTTTTTCAATAACACGCGAACCGAGAATGCATTCTCCCAGGCGCAGGTAAGTAATGGTTCGCTCGGCAGCGGTTCGAGTGCGATCTTTCTCTCGAGCACCGGTATCCGCTATACGCAGCCGTTGTTAAGGAATTTATCGATCGACAGTAACCGCAGGGCCTTAAAGATCGCGCGACGCCGCCTCGAACAGACCGACGCCGATTTCCGCCGTACTACGATCGATACGATCGCGCGGGTCCAGAATGCTTACTGGGACCTTGTGTTCGCCCTTCGCGATCAGCAAAACCGACAGGCAAACGTTGATCTTTCGCGCGAGAACCTTAGGCAGATCGAAGCCAGGATCGCGGCCGGTGCATCAGCCCCGCTTGCAAGGGCCGAGGTCGAGACAGAACTTGCGAATCGTGAGACGGACGTTCTATTGGCCACGCAGCAAGTTGCGAGGGCCGAAAACATCCTAAAGCAGCTTTTATTGAAGGATGCTACCTCGGCCGAGTGGGGACAGCCGTTCGTTCCGACCGAGCGTCCCGCCTTCAGCTCCGATCCGATCAGTTTGGACAACGCCCTGAAAGACGCGATGGATAACCGCTATGAACTCCAGCGGCTGAAGTCTGAGCGCGACATCAATCAGATCGATATCAAATATTTCCGAAACCAGACGCGGCCGCAGATCGATCTCAACACTACTTTTTCCCTCGATGGTCTTTCAAGAGGAAGTGTATCGACCGATCCAGCAACATTCCCGCTGATTGCGAGCGACCCTGTTTCCATCGCAACAAGCGGCAACGCATATCTTTTGTCCGAACTGCGGCGGCTGTTTCCGAACCAAAGCTTTGTTGTTCCAAACGTCACCGTTCCTGGCACCGCGGATTATCTCTCTGGCGGCTTTAGCCGTTCGCTGAGGAACCTGTTCCGATCAGACGCACCGAACTATTCGGTCGGCGTGACAATCTCTTTCCCATTCAGGAATCGAACGGCGAAGGCGAATCTCGCCGGGGCTGAGATCACCAAGAATCAGCTCGACACGCGTACCCGAATTCAAGAGCAGTCGGTTGTCGTCGAGGTCCGTAATGCTGTTCAGGCGGTAGAGACTTCCCGTCAACGTGTCCTCACCGCACGCCGTGCTCGAGAGAATGCTCAGATCCAGCTCGATGGCGAACGGCGTCTTTTCGATTCGGGCCGCTCGACCTCGTTCCTTCTGTTCCAGCGTGAAAACGCACTAACGAACGCGAGAAACTCGGAGATCCGAGCGGAGACCGATTACAACAAAGCGATCGCAGATCTACAAAAGGCGACCTCGACTACATTTGAACTCAACAACATAACCGTCACGTCGCCGATCGTTCAAAAGTAGCCTCTCCTTTAAGTTTCGACGGGAAATTGCAATAATCCCCGTGTGAAGATATCGGCGAGTGTCATCGTCTATAACGAAGAAGCGAACATTCGAGAGCTTTGCGAGTCTATTCAATGGGTCGACGAGATCGTTATCGTCGACTCATTTTCGTCTGACCGCACGAAAGAGATCGCCGCCGAGTTCACGGACAAGATATTCGACCACGAATTCAAGGGTTATAAGGATAAACACGAGTTTGCCGATTCTAGGACGACCGGTGATTGGATCCTTTGGATGGACGCCGACGAACGCGTCACGCCGGAACTTCGTTCAGAGATCGAATCATTGAAAGAACGTACGGATCTTCCTGACGGGTTCGAGATGCCGCGGCGGACATGGTTCGCGGGCCGTTGGATCAAGCATTCAGGTTGGTATCCCGACTATCAGATGCGGCTTTATCGGAAAGAAGCTTCGTACTGGGGCGGGGTCGCTCCGCACGAAACCGCTCGCGTCAACGGCAAGGTCGAACGGCTTTCCGGCCACATCCTGCACTACACCAAAAAGGATCTGAGCGAATATCACCGAACTATCGATTCCTATACGTCGCTTGCCGCTGCGGCCCTCAGCAACAGGGGCCGCGTCAGTTCGGCGTCGAAGATGTTCTCGAGTGCGATCGCCGGGTTTGTGCGTTGTTACATTGTGAAACAAGGCTTTCGTGATGGCGTTCAGGGGCTGATGATCGCGATGTTCACGGCGTACGGTGTATTTCTAAAGTACGCAAAACTCTGGGAGCGGGACACAAGAGCCGAATGAAAACCATTGTTTTATGCGGCGGAAAAGGCACGCGTTTGGATCGCCACGGCGCCCTGATCCCGAAAGCTCTGTTCAGGATCGGACCCGAGCCGTTGATCCTCCA
>JBEBGW010000045.1:0-17864 GCA_040081025.1 Pyrinomonadaceae bacterium
ACGTAATCCGAGTCCACGTGGACCCGGTATCGGCGCTCCTGAAAAGAAATCCTCTTTTGGAGGCGTAAACCTTCTGCGGATCGTGCCGGTCAACTACGACACTTCTGAAAGGATCGATCCCGAAATTAAAGTCCACCGTGCTCCAATTGGCGCCGCCATCGATCGAACGAAAGATTTTCGTGGTTCGCCCGGCAACGACAATATCGGAAATAGTTGGATGAACCGCAATCGCATCAACCCCGCTGGGGAGTCCATTTAGAGCGGGTTGCCAGCTTGCACCTGCATCCGCGGACTTATAAACTCCCGGTCCAGATCCCGCATAGACGATGTTGGGGTCCTGCGGGAAGACAGCGAAAGCCGATGCCTGCGAGGTTACTCCGTACACCCGCTGCCAATCGTTGATCCCGGCTGAGGTTGTCCAGATCGACGAATAATATCTCAGCGGATTTTGGGACGGAAAGCCGCTTCCAATCCCAACGCCGTAGATATTTCCATTCGAATCTATATCAATGTCGAGGCCGGCGTCGTCACTATTACCCCCAGTGACTGTTGAATAGACTATCTGCGATCCATCCGCGCTGAGTTTTGTTATGAAAACATCGGTGAAATCGGCGACAACGACCGCGCCTGTGGTCGTTGGAAAATTGAAAGACCGCGTCGATCCGATGATGTAGGAATTACCCTCACCATCAAGCTTAACGCTGTAACCAATGTCCTGATGGTCGCCGCCGATGAAAGTCGAGTAGCTGAGAATAGGATCAATTACAAGCTCACGAGTTTTATCGTAGCCGCCCAGCTGGAACGAGATCTTACGTCCGTCAATTGCGAAGTTAGAATCGACCGAAGTGCGAGATCCGGTTGCGTCTGTTTGGTATGAAAAAGGCTTGCTCAAGGCGATCTTGCCGACCGAGATTTTCAGTTCGAGATCTCCATTTTCTGTGAGCCTTGCCGCTGCGTTTTTGGAGGCGACTAGGCCGATCTTTGACGGGTCCGCTCCCGGGCGAACGACGAAATCGTATTGGACGCGGCCCTTCGTGCCATAGAAAACGAGATCGATTCCTTCAAAGATCCCCGAATATCGAACTCGGGCAAACGTCTCCAGCCCCCGTTCCCATCTTTCCGAATCCTCGCCCTTCAGGTAATTGAATCGACCGGGTTTGACACCCTCGCCGTTTAAACTGGATCCCGATGGTTTTCCGGCGATAAAAAGCTCAACGGCTTCGCTTCTCCCAGTGCCGTTCGAAAAATTGTTTCTACGCGTAGCTCCTTGAGCGGGGTTCTCTGCGGATTCGGGGGATTGCGGATCCCGTGAAACGAGATTGAAAATTATCCGATCCTTGAGAAAGAAGAGATCGTACTCAGCGGCCTGAGACGCGAATAGGACCTCATTCGGAAACTGGCCCTTGTTAGGAATGAAACTGAGTCCGAGCTTTTTTAGATCAACTCGATGTTCGGCGCGAGCTTTCTCGATTCCTTTCCCAGCTAGCTCCGCGGCCGTAACTGGATTTCGCGTGGTCGTGGAAAAAGCAAATGCGGCCACGATGGACACAAGGATACCGATCTTGAGAGTCATACTACGTCGACGATACTAATGAGAGTTAGGAGTGCTGATGTAGAAACTGTAGCACAACTATCCGCCCGACAACCCCGTTTTTATTTTCCGAAAACGAGGGGGAACGGCCTTGATCGGCCAAAAAAGAACTTTACCCACGCAAGCTGTCTTCGATTTGAAGAAAGCTCACTTTCACTGAATGGAGCCCCGAATTTATCGAGGACACAGCCGGTGATTCTTAGGTGGAAGACTTAAGCATTCTGCCGGAGACGCTGCAACGAAGGTCCGCCACGAATTGGATACCTTCCTTGGGTTCATGTCGATTCTTGATAACCGCCGCGATGTCCATTCGTGTCCCTTAGGTCGGTCTTTGATCCGTCGAACATGATGGCGTTATTCTGTGGGCTGTTTCATTCAATGATCTCCGCATCCAGGACTCCGAGTGAGTCCTGCTGCAGTACCGTGCTGCAGAATCGGGCGTGCCCCGATGTCGCTGCTTCAAATGAGAAATAGGTCTTTGACTGTCCATCGAGTGCACCGCCGACAACCTTCGTCCCGAAGAGTAAGCGAGTGCTTGTCTTGTACTGCTCGTCGAGTCCGAGGAACAGCGTTACAACCTCAACGTCGCCAAATCTGTACTCACCTACAATCGTATGACCATTGTCGTCAGTTATCTGTCCAGTCTTGGTCTGATTGAAATCTCCAAGTTGCTTCGCTGCAGATACGATCGAATCAGATTTGAGATTCAGGTACCGCAGGAAGGTCTTGATCTGCATGTGGCCGGTTATCTTCATTACCTCCATGTGCGGGATGCCCGCGGCGATCATTCTGGTCGTGCCCGTGTGTCGGCAATCGTGGAGCCGAAAGTCGCTGACCTCTGCTAAACGACATGCAGTGTTCCAAGACGTTTTCACCGAATCGATCCCTCCAAATACCAGATGACTTGGATCCTTTGATGAGTCTTCCCACATACCTTCAAGCTCGTCCCTGAGCCTCGAGGTAATGCCGACGACGCGCGACTTCTCAGTCTTTGAGTTCTCCTGGGGGATCTCGATCACATACGTCTCGAGGTCGACCTCCTTCCATTTCATCTTGAGCATTTCGCCGCTACGCATCGCGGTATCCAAAGCACAGATGAGAACGGCCCGGAGATGTGAGCGCCTGCCAACGCAAACTGCGAGCATCCGTGCTTCTTCCTGTAGGTTTAGAATACGATCGCGTTCGACCTCCGCAGAGGTGGCAATGACACCCTTGATCTTTGAAAACGGATTCTGGACTATGAAGTCATTCTGGTACGCATAGTTGAGCATCGCCCTGAGGAGCGACAGCTCTCGGTTGACGGTCGCGATGTTGCGGGGCTTGCCGCGCCTTGTAACCGTGTTCAGTCGATGCGTTTTGAAGAGCTCAAGGTCTCGAGGTTTGATGGACCGCAGCTTTCGCACCCCAAAGTATTCAACCAGGGCATCGTAAACTCCGGTGACCTTCGACTTTCGGCCCGCTACCTTTATCTTATTTGCGAAGACGGCGGGAATGAGCCGCGCGTCTTTGTACAGCGGTGCAAACTCCCCAAAGGTAATCTGGTCGTTCTCGAGAGATTCAGGTCCGCGATCTGTTAGCTCTCGCCGCATTTCCTCGACCACGCGTCGAGCTGTGCGTTTATCCGAGATCGGCCGGATCTTCTCCTTCTTCTTGCCATTCGCATCCGTGTACTGGAATCGTGCGTAGAGTGAACCGTTCATCACTCGCCAATACCGGACGGGAGATCGCTTTCGTTCTTTCGGTTCGGACGCGTTTTCTTCCTCGATCCTCTCTTTTCCTGCCATAGCCTTATCCTCTAAGAACTCCTAAGAATGCCGGAATATCTTTGTTACCCTATGTTACGCATGTTACGAAAAAGCCCTTTTACAAAAGGGTCAACAAAACTCCGACGCACTTTTGTGACGCTTTTTCTGTCATTTTGTTACCGTATGTTACGCATGTTATATTGACCGAGGTGCTTCTAAGCCGTAGGTCGCAGGTTCGAATCCTGCCGGGGGTACCAATGATCTGAAATTTCAGATCTTAAGATTTGAAATTCTCTTGCGGCGGCTATAGTTCAGTTGGTTAGAACGCCTGATTGTGGTTCAGGAGGTCGTGGGTTCGAGCCCCACTAGCCGCCCCATCCTTCCTCCCTTCTCCAATAAATAAATTGATTCTCGTCGGTTAGGCGCAATATACTCAGCGCCAACACTTATGAAGTCTCTCCGGATATTCGCCGCTATAGGCTTGCTTTCGCTCTGCGTTCTTGCGCAAGGGAAGGCCGAGCCGTACGTAAAGGACGAGCTTCTGATCAAGTTTCGTGGAATGATAGGTAAATCCAAGGCTGCCGAGATAGCGTCTCGACTTGGATTATCGACCGTCGAAAACCTCGGCGATACCGGTTGGCAACGAGTTCGGATCGGCGTTGAGATCGACCCGAAGAAAGCCGCCGCGGCGATTCAGCTCGATCCGGACGTTGAGTACGCCCAACCGAATTTTTATTACCATCTACTCGCAACGCCAAACGATCCCCAATGGGGAACAGTCGGCATGTACGGCTTGCCTAAGATCTCGGCACCGGCCGCGTGGGATCTGAGCACCGGCAGTTCGACGGTCGTTGTAGCAAACATCGACACCGGGATGCGATACACCCACGAAGATCTTGCCGCGAACATGTGGACGAACCCGGGCGAGATTCAGGGAAACGGCATCGATGACGACAACAACGGGTTCCCGGACGATTATTACGGTTACGACTTCTTTTTTAATGACCCCGACCCGCTCGACGAACACGGCCACGGCACTCACACCGGCGGAACCATTGGAGCCGTAGGCAATAACGCTCTTGGAGTAGTCGGCGTGAACTGGAATGTCCGGATAATGGCGATCAAGATCTACAACAATTCCGGCTTCGGAACGACCTCCGCGATGCTCGTGAACGCCTACAACTACATCCGGATAATGAAAAACCGGGGAATAAATATCCGGGTCACAAATAATAGTTATGCTGGGTGCGACGAAGCTTGCGGATACGATCAAGCCACGAAGGATGCTCTGGACGCAATGGGTAATGCCGGGATCCTGAATGTTTTCGCTGCCGGGAACAACGGCTGGAATAACGATACCGTCCCCGCGCCGGCTTATCCAGCTGCGTATACGTCGCCGAGCATTTTGACCGTAGCTTCATCGACGAGCACCGATGCAAGGTCGAGTTTTTCGAATTATGGGCCGATCAGTGTCGATCTCGCGGCACCCGGCTCGGGGATTTTGAGCACGACGCGAACGTCGAACAGTTCATACGGAGGCAACAGCGGAACGTCTATGGCTGCTCCTCATGTCACGGGGGCGGCGGCACTCTTGGCCGCGTACAATCCGTCGTTGTCGATGGTTTCGCTCAAGGCGACACTCTTGAACACCGTCGACACGCTCACGGGTTGGGATTCAACACCGATCAAGACTAACGGAAGACTCAATGTTTTCAATGCTTTACAGAATCCGACGGTTTGTTCGCTCACGCCGACACAGTCGTCCGTGATCATCAGCCGTAAGGGCGGATATGTCGAGATCGGCGTGACGAGCGGAGCGAATTGCGATTTTACGATTGCCTCCGACCGGCGCTGGATCAAGATTCAGGGCTCGGGAATTACGAGCGGCTCAGGCTCAATAAGGATTTTTGTGAATCCAAGCATGCAGCTAGCACGAATTGGAAATCTGAGCGTCGGCGGGCAGACGATCGTGATTCGTCAGGGGCACGCTGTGAATTTCCCGAAATAGTTGGGCGATTCCAACTTTCTCTCAGTTGAACGCGTCTAAGTCCGTGTTCAGCCGATAAAGAGCCCGAGAAAAAGTATTTGCGGTTGCGAACGTCCAAAGTGTCCGAGTATAGTTAATTGTTTACGGGCAATTCCGTAAGTTTTACTCTTTGCTTCAAGGAAACCACCAATGAGCCGATTTATTGCACCCTTCGTGCGTCTAGTAGTTTGCGCCGTCCTGATCTCGATCGTCAGCGTTTCGAGCTTTGCTCAAGTAGCTTTGCGAAAGGCCCTCGACTTTGACGGCGACCAGAAGGCTGATTTCTCAGTATTTCGCCCAGAGAACGCCACATGGTATGTGTACGGTAGCTCGGGCAATTTTGTCCTGGCGCAGCCTTGGGGAGTCGCTAACGACGATCGCTTGGTGCCGGGCGACTATGATGGAGACGGTAAAGGCGATATCGCAGTCTGGCGTGATACTGACGGAACATGGCATCTGCTCAAGAGTTCGAACTTTACCTATGAGGGCACAACGTGGGGTATTGATGGCGATGAAGCGGTCGCTCGCGACTACGATGGTGACGGGAAAACCGATCGTGCCGTCGTTCGCCGAAGCGGCGGACTTATGACGTGGTGGATCCTCAAAAGCGGCGGTGGATTCACAGGTGTAGCCTGGGGAGCCGATACCGACTTTGTAGCTCCTGGAGATTACGATGGTGACGGTCTCTTCGACTTCGCAGTGCAGCGTCCAGGGGCAACTCTGACCAGCACGGCGACCTTCTACATCTATGGTTCGCAGGTAGGGTACTTCGGAGTCCCGTGGGGAATAACAACCGATTTCGCTGTTCCGGGTGATTACGATGGCGACGGAAAGACCGACGTTGCGATCATCCGCGAAGGTGCGACCGGAACGGATAACATCCTTTGGGCTATATATCGCAGCGACGGCCAGGGAGCGATCTTGACTGAGTTTGGCATTACCAATGACGACTTTACAGCACAAGCCGACTACGACGGCGATAACAAAACCGATATCGCGATCTGGCGTCAGTCCACGGGGGTCTTTTGGATCTTGAAGAGTTCCAATAGCGAGCTAACGGGTGCGAACTGGGGTGCAGAGGGTGACTACCCCATCCCATTCTACGACACCCACTGATCTCAGACATCTTGAAATAACTTTGGCCGGAGGCGTTAACTGCCTTCGGCCTTTCTGCTTTAGAATTGTCGTTGTGACAGCTACCGACCAAACCAACAGATTTGCCGGCCGGCGAGTAGTGATCGTAGGCGATCTCGTGGCCGATCAATTTCTGAACGGCACGATCGCCCGCGTATCGCGGGAAGCTCCGGTATTTATCCTGCGGCACGATGATACAGCGACGCGCCCGGGTGCAGCGGCGAACACTGCGGCGAATATCGCTGCCCTCGGTGGCGAGGCGGTGTTGATCGGCGTCGTAGGTGAAGATGCGAATGGCGGAATGCTTCTTGATTCGCTAGGCACAGGCGTCGGAACCGGCCAGATCGTTCGATCTTCCGCCTTTCAGACGACAACGAAGTTGCGGGTTCTTGCGGGTCAGCACTATGCGGCGCGCCAGCAGGTGATTCGCATCGACTACGAGAATTCGGGCCAGATCGGAAGCGAGACGACCAGATCGCTTATCGATCATCTTGCTGCGGCCGGTGAGACAGCGGATGCGATCGTAGTTTCCGATTACGGATACGGCGTTGTCACGCCTAAACTTTTTCAACAAGCGCGAAAGATAGCGGACGATAGGAAGATCCCGCTGATCGTCGACTCGCGATTCCGCCTCAGCGAGTTTGTGGGCGCAACCAGTGCTACGCCGAATCAGGACGAGGTCGAACAGATCTTTGGCAGCGGATTTACTGACGCCGATTGTGAGAAACTTCGCGAAACACTCGGCCTTGATGCCTTGCTCGTTACCCGCGGAAACAAAGGAATGCTGCTGATCGAGGCGGATCGGCCTCCGGTATCGATCGATGCCATTGGCTCGAGCGAGCCGGTCGACGTGACGGGTGCGGGCGATACTGTGATCGCAGCCTACGCGCTCGGACTCGCGGCCGGGTTGAGTTTCGCCGAGGCCGCCCGAATTGCGAACCACGCGGGAAGCATTGTTGTAATGAAGAAGGGCACGGCAACTGCGAGCCTTGAAGAACTTTCGAGTTCGCTGGAAGAACACGCGCGGATTCAGCAGGCCGCTCCCGCAAACTGATGCAGCGACACTCCGCACCAATTCTCGACCGCGACGAGCTAGCCGCCAAGGCCGCCGACCTGCGTGAGCGCGGTGCAAAGATCGTACTTGCGAATGGATGCTTCGACCTGTTTCACGTCGGGCATCTTAGATATCTGCTCGGAGCCGCTGACCTTGCCGACGTGCTGATAGTTGGCGTTAACTCCGACGAGCGGGCTCGCGAATTGAAGGGCGAAGGCCGTCCACACACATTGCAGGATGAACGCGCGGAGATCATATCGGGTCTCCGATGCGTCGATTTTGTCACGATCTTTGACGAGCCGACTGTCGAAGAACTGCTACTCGCCCTCAAGCCAGATTTTCACGCCAAAGGAACCGACTACACGACCGAAACGGTTCCGGAGCGTGAGATCGTCCGCGCATATGGAGGCACCGTCGCGATCGTCGGCGATCCAAAAGATCATTCATCAAGCGAGATCATCGAGCGGCTTGGTAAAGGGTGATGTGGGAGTCGAAGACCAAGCACGACCTGATGATCGAGGTCTGGGAAAAGCTCGATTGCGAGAGCATCGGCTCGGCAGAGATCGAGGCGATCGAGGAGATCGTTCGCGATGTGCTCGGCGAGACGGCGGTCGAATCGCCAATGAGGATCGCCCGCTTGCTCGCCGACGAAGGAGCGGAACTTCGGCATTCCGAGATCATGGAACTCCACGTTCTGCGATACGAGGCGAAGCCCTACACGGCGGAGTTTCGCAACATTCTAAAGGTAGGTTCTTTTCGGCAGGCGCTTTCAAGCATCCGCAACCTCGATAATCTTAGAAAGAAGTTTCTATCCGAAGGCGATAAGAACGGCATCCGTCTCATCCGCGAACGGGTGATCGAGGCCAAGAAAAAGCTGACACGCAGCCCCGAGGAAACCGAGATCGCCGAATGGCTTACCGTCTGGCTACAAACCCCGGACGCATTCGAAACTTGGGTGTCATTGCGTCAGCGTTCTGGGGATTTCAAGGAGCGGTTCTCCGACCGTGATGATCGTTCGACGTGCTCGGTTCAGAACGACGAACCGACGCGGGTTTTGTTCTGTGCTTTTTCTTTCCTGTTATGTTTTTCTGTGGTTACTTCCGTTGAACCCACAAAAAACTCAGAAAACACAAAAAGCACAAAATAAGAGAATTCAATTATGACCACCAGACGCTTTTATGCACCACAATCGCAGTTTGACGGAACGGCTATCGTCCTCGAAGAGGATGAAACGCGGCATCTGCGCGATGTGCTGCGGCTAAGGGTCGGCGATGATGCGAACGTATTCGACGGGGAAGGCCGCGAGTTCGAGTGCCGCGTCGACGCCATTGAGAAACGTCAGACGACTTTAACGGTCCAAAACGAGGTCACACCCGCTTCGCCGGAATCACCTCTCGACCTCACCATGGCCGCGGTTCTACTAAAGGGTGACAAACTCGATCTCGTTGTTCAAAAAGCAGTCGAGCTCGGTGTCAACCGATTAATCCCGATGACTTCCGTTCGCTGCGACGTGAAAGCCGCCGATCCGTCAAAACGTGCCGCGCGTTGGCGACGCATCGCGATGGAAGCAACCAAACAATGCGGCCGGGCAAGGCTGATGCAGATCGAGGAGGTCGTTGACTTTCGAGAATTGATCGATCGAACGAACGGCGAAGAAGACCTGACACGCATTCATTTCTCCGAACGCGATGGCGGGAGTTTCGATGCAGTTGAGGGTCCGAAAAAGATACTCGCCTTTATCGGCCCCGAAGGAGGGTGGGACGATGCCGAAATAGAAACAGCGACAGCCGCCGGGATCGTCTCGATCACATTCGGCGGCCGCATTCTAAAAGCCGACACTGCTGCGATCTCAATAGCCTCGATCCTGCAGCACCGGTTCGGAGATGTGAACTAATTCGTTTCCGTCGCCACTGCCCTCGGGCGGACATAGGCCTCACCTCGCTGCTTAAGCTTGGCCTTCGTGCCGATCGAAAAGATCACCGAATCCAACAGCTGTTGGCTCTCCAGCTTGAAACTCGTCGTGCCCTTGGCATCGACGTCAGGATCGTCGTAGTTGAGGATCAGGTATCGCCGCTTCTCCTTGATAAGCCCGGCGAGGCCCGCTCCCGGCAGCGGGATGTATTTCACCACATTCCCCGCGGTTGTTGTCACCGATTTTTCGTCAGGATAGACCATCAGCACAGAAGTGTAAGGGATCCCGAACCGCTCCTTGCCGTCCTCGCCGAAAAAGACCAGTCGCTCGTTCGCGTCATCAAACTTCAGTTTGCCCGATTCCTTGTCGCTCACGCCAAAGAACCCTCCCTGATACTGGGCATTTAACGTTGCCGGTGCGGGCTTAACGTCCTTGACCGTAGTCTCCTTTTCCGGCGGCCTCATCTGACCGAACGCAGCGGCAGCGAACACAAATATAGCGACAATCAAGTGAGTGAATCTCATAGCTATCTTTCAGGAAGAGCGTTTTGGAATTACAACACAAATAGACGCTTTTAACGAGGAAATAGTTGTAGGCTAAGCCGCGACTTTCTCACCCAGATAGCCCGCAAGCCGCTGCTCCGCGATCTTCACATACTCCGCCGAGATCTCGGACCCGAACCAGCGACGTTCCAAGATCGAAGCCATTTTCGCAGTCGTCCCGCTGCCCATGAAGCAGTCGTAGACGAGGTCGCCTTCGTCGGTCCACGTGCGGATCTGGTCCTCGACGAGCTGCTCCGGAAAAATGGCAGGATGCTGGAACGCGATCTTGTCGCGGGAGGACGAGGTGCCGACGTTGTAGAAAAAGATGTTGTTGACTTTACGTTCCTTCGGGGCGATATGATCGTGCGCGAGGTCGTTGCGGCCGACCTTGGTGATGCGAAACGACTTGAAGGCCTTCTCCTGCTTGATCGCCTGCGTCAGCGGATTGAATGTTTTCGGCGCCCCTTTTGCAAAGCAAAACATATACTCGAAGCATTGCCGATAACGCTTCCCGCAGTCGCTCGGGATCGGATTATTCTTCGCGTAGATCATCGTATCGTGGACGCGAAATCCGGCTTCCTTGAACGCGAACGCGTGCTTGAAGCTCGATAGCGTCTCATCGCCATTCACCGTCCGATCGCCCACGACCCAGATCACAACTCCGCCGGGCTTCGTCTTCGCAAACAGCCCCGCTGCGATCTCCTCGACCGGAAAGTGATACCCGTTGTACTCGCGCAGATCGTCGTACGGCGGGCTCGTTATCGTCATGTCGACAAAGTCGTCCGGCAAACGCCGAAAAGTGTCGAGGCAATTCTCGGTGTAGATTGTTTCAAACTTGACCATATAGATAGGCTTTCAGGTGGTCTTTGTTCTCTTCTTTCTCTTTTCTTCTTTCGTGGATAAATCTGGGTTTAGAATCGGGAATCTCCAAACGCCTGCTTCCACGACAGCGAATCCGCCATCACGGCGAGTTTCTGTTGTTCGGTATCGGAAAAATGAGGTTTCAAGCCGTCGATGATCGTCCGCGCCAGCGTGGTCGAGAGCGGGCCCGAATGCGACATCAAGCTCGGAAAATATCCCATCCGAACGCCGCCATCAGTGTCTCGATGAAACTCCGCCGCCGCTTCACCGCTCATCGACTCGACGTCCGATCCGGACGGCAACACTTTCAGCGGGATCGAATGAACGGGCAGGCCATCCGCGACCGACCCGAGCAGCAGTATCGCGATCAGCGTCCGTTTGTCTTCGACTAGATCCCGCCTGAGTTCGCCGAGAGCCGACGCCTGCCCGAGCCGGGTCGATGGGCTCAGGTATTCCGGATTCACGAGTCGCGAATCTGATATCACCCCGACTATCCGTTCAGCACCGTCGTCGATCGAAACGAACTTCCCGAAGCTATACTCGTCGGCCGGCGGATCGACCTCATCATCACGCCCGTCCAGCACGCGTGCGACATACGCGATGTGTGAATTCGAACTAACGATCTTTGCGATCTTCATACCAATCTGGCGGCTCAGTTCACGACATTCCATTTCGGCGCCGCATACAGTAGCCACCAAAGAACCAGTTGAAAAGCCGCGATCAAAACGCCCGCACACATCGCCCGAAACGCCGTCTGCCGATGGAGTGAGGCTCCCGCGATGAGCGAACCGATACCGAATACAAAAATGAAAGGAACAAACACGACCCCAACGAAAGGCACGAGCGAATAAACCGCACACGCCCAAACCGCCGAACCCGCAAACAGCTTCTCCTCGAACAGAAAGTTCCTATCCTCTGCGACAACCGAGGATCCTTCGAATTGTCCACTGTCCTTCTCAATTGTCACTTGCCGAAGCGGCCATCCTCCTATATTTTTCACAAATGGCGCGCCGAAAGCAACCACGGCGCGCGATCGGGCAGAAACGCGAGTGAAAACGAGCGCGGCGGGTGGTTGAACTTGCCCACAAAAAAAACCGCCGACACCCAAAGATGCTGGCGGCCGTAGTCAGTACCACCTGCGGTAGCGGTGGGTCGTACGATACTAATTACCCGCGTTCGCACTCGAACTCAAAGCGACGTTGAACGTCGCGCCTTTCTCAAGCTTCAAATTCCCGCCCGTTAAGCTGAGCGTCGAACTTCCGCTTGCCGAAGCATCCGTCGATTGAGCAACCTGAATGCGTCCGACCGAATTCACGGTGGAGCCCACTGCCGATGTCGTCGTATTAGCTACGCTGCCCACAGTGTTCGTCGCAGTATTCGCAACCCCGCCGGCCGTATTCGTCGCCGTATTTACAACGCCGCCCGCAGTCGAGGTCACTCCGCCGAGCAATCCGCCGCTGCCGGATGAACCGGACGAAGTAGAACGAGTGGCACCGGATGCCGTCGTACCGGAATCCGCCCAAAGATCAGTGCTTCCCGCCGTAGCACGGGCCGCAACGTTCACTACCGAAACGATCGACGCCTGAACCGGCATCGTCATATCGCCCTGTTTCAGCGTGTCAAACAAGACGCCGATCCGCGATGTCGCCTCGCCCTTCGCACGCTCTTTTACCTCGGTCACGCGGCCGATGAGCTTCGCACCCTTGTCCACCACGACCTCGCCGTTCTGCTTGATCGCCTTCTTGGTCTTCAAAACGACCTCGTCGCCGACCTTCGCTTTCTCGACGTTCAACGAATTCTGCAGCTCGCCCGCGATCTCGGTTCCCGACGCGATCGTCAAAGCACCGTTCTGTTTCGATACAGCGGTCGCTGACGTCGCAGAGCCCTGCCCGTTCGTTGTCGCCGTCTGCCCGACCGCAGCGGCCGAAAACACCAGTCCCAGCAAAGCGCAAAAGATCCCTTTCTTCATACAAAGCCTCCAATAGCAATAAAATCAATATCTCGGGAGAGATAAAGTGGGCATAAGACGGGGGTTACCGCATTTGATGAGCCAAAAGCCCGTGCGGGTTGCCGAGCCCGCACAGGCGGAAACACGACCGTTAGGGAGTGTGTGCTCCGGCGTCGGAGCAGAATGGCTTCATCGCAACCGTCAAGATTCCGCGGAACCATTTCACCGAAAAACCGTATTCCCGGCATGAGTTCGCATCCCCCAAAGGGCACAGCGGACTTTCGCAGAATCCTAAATGAACCCCAACACTCTCTTAACCATCGCGTCGCTGCTGTCGATCACGTTGTTCATTTTTCACCTGGCGGACGACATCGTCGTCGGGATCGAACAGGGCGACGTCAACGACGTGGTCGGCGGCACGCTGATCTGTGTAGTCTGGCTATGCGGAACGCTCCTCTTTCGCGGACGCCTTGCGGGCTGCATCATCACGCTCCTCGGCGGCCTGCTCGCGGCGGTCGTCCCTTACCTGCATTTTTCCGGAAAAGGCGTCGGCGGCGACTTCGCCAAAACCCCGGGGGCCTACTTCTTTATCTGTACGCTCCTCGCCATGGCCGTAACCGGCACCTTCAGCGTCATCCTCTCCGCCCACGGCCTCTGGACCCTGAGCAGAAATACGATCAGGCAGAAACACGACCATTAGGGAGTGTGTCCAATGTAGATCAGGAGCAAGGTGACCAAGGCACAAGATCTTTTTCCGCGGACTGATACAATCATCGGCGTGTCAATATCGTTTAGAAACGTATTTCTGGCGGCCTGTACGCTTATGCTCGCCGCGGATGCTGCGTTGTCGCAAGACCCAACCGGGCGATTCGAGCCGGTTCGCGTAAAGATCGAGCGCCTGCTTGTCGAACAGAAGATCCCGTCCATCTCGGTAGCCGTTGCAGAGAACGGAAAGATCGTCTGGGAGGAAGGTTTCGGTTTTGCCGATCGCGAGCGGCGCGTGAGGGCGACACCTCGGACCTCATACAACATCGGATCGACGTCTAAACCGATAACGGCGACGGCGTTAATGATGCTCGGCGAGCAAGGCAAACTAAAGTTCGATTCGCCGGCAAACGAATACCTTGCTGCTCCCGCCCAACTACGGAGCTCCTTCGGCGATGTCGACCGCGTTACGGTCCGCCGGCTGCTCGATCATACGTCCGGCCTCTCGCGCCATAGCCAGATGCTCATCGGCGACGAGATCGCTGGCAGCGCCTCGACGGATGAGACGGTTGCTCGGTACGGCGTCCTGACCAAACCCGCCGGCGAGGCTTTCGAATACTCAAATCTCAACTACGCGTTACTGAGTCATATCGTCAGCCGTGTATCGGGAAAGCCGTTCGACAAGTTTCTAGACGACAGCGTTTTTGAGCCGCTCGCAATGCGGTCCTCGTACAGCGAGCTACCCCGACGTTCGGCGGCGACGGGATATTACCCGGATGGAAGTCCGCTTGCAGCCGTTCTCTCGGACACGCCCGGAGCGGCCGATGTATACAGCTCCGTTCATGATCTTTTGCTTTTCGGAATGTTCCATCTTGGGACGCGTCCGACGGGTGGCCGAAGCATCCTTACCGATTCGTCACTTGCCGAGATGAAACGCGGCTCATCCGCTCGCGGAGCGGCGCGGTACGGGCTCGGGTGGGAGAGCATCGACATCGGCAAGTACAAGCTCGTCTACCATCACGGCAGCAACGGTTACGGCACCAGCATCTTTTTCATGGTCCCCGAACGCCGGATCGTGATCTCGATACTCACAAATATAACGACGGGCCACGTTCAAGGTATCGCCGACGACATTCTCGGTGTCCTTATACCCGACTATGCGGCCGAGCTCACCTCCTTCCGACAAGGCTCTCGCCGCGAAGAGACCTCGCCCTATCTCCCATCCGCCGAATATCTCGGACACTGGAAGGGCACCATCCGCACTTGGCGCGAAGAGATACCGGTCGAGATGTTTTTTCAGCCGGACGGCGATGTTCAGATACAGCTTCGGGGCCAGTATCGCAGCCTTCTTAACGGAGTTCGTTTCGAAGACGGTTATTTACGCGGGTCGTTCCAGAGCAACATCGGCACACCGGACGCCAACCGCCACCGCTACAACCTCCACCTCAAACTCAAACTGCGCGATGGCGGACGCCTCGACGGCGCCATAACATCCAGCTCAACCGACCCCACCGGAAACGTGCTGAGTTCGTTGATACAGCTCGTGAAAGATCGGTAACCGATAAAGGCAGAAACACGACCGTAGGGAGTGTGTCCGTGGCCCGCACGTTAGTAAGGGCTCCCCCGCCCCCGAGCCCCTGAACCAGCTCCACAGGCAGTAACCCGACCGGTAGGAAGGGTGTCCAATGTTGTGTTTCAAAACACCCAAACGCCAATGATCGATCCGAAATGCGGTGTCCGATGATAGCTTTCCCCCGACCTGAACGCATTCCAATAAGAAGGGTGCCCTTATCGATAATTGACGGGGCCGATAAAAGTCAGACGAAGGAGTATTTATGACGCGACCGCTAGTCCAGTATGGCTCGACAGGAAATTTCGTAGTCGAACTGCAGGAACTCTTGAACAAATGGATCCTCAGGGAAGACGGCAACTACGATGTTCGCTACTGCAAACCCGACGGTGCCTTCGGCCCGAACACGTTGGACATCGTAAAGTCCTATCAAAGGTCGATGTTCCTCTCGAAAGACGGTGTCGTGGGTGCCAAGACCTGGGCGGCCCTGCTCGGGACCGAGACGTACAACTGTTTCGATATTCCGGCGACTTTCGTAAGAGCCCCGAATAAATACCAGTGCTGGGCAGGTGCGACCGCGATGGAACTAAAGCAAAACGCGCCAAACACTACAAAACCGCCCGGCGTACTCTTTGAGACCTTGCCCGGCGGCTTAACTGGAGGCATCGAGAATTCGCACGAGAATATGCAGAAATTTGCCACCTCGCACGGCCTGCAGATGTACAAGGGTGAGGGGTTTAGATGTCTGCAACTTACGAAGCTCATCGATCAGTATGGACGGCTTATGCTCCAGATCAAGGGCGTCAACTCCAGCATGACAACCGGTTCGCCGGATGACAGCCACGTTGTCAACCTCGTCGGAGCACGCGGGAACGGCCAACCCGACGGAACTACGTTCACGATCAACAATCCCTCCGGCGACGGCAGCGGAATGGTCATCATCGAGAGCTATCAGTACCTCAAAGCGAAATATCCAAAGTTGAGCTATCAGGTGTTTTGCAGGTTTTCGAATCGATCGGCTCCTATTAAGTAGTCATTCCGATCGCCGCTCGAAAACGGACAGAAAGACCATTCGATCCGAGAATCGAATGGTCTTGTCGCGCAGTTTCCGGGGAGAAACGCAAGTGTAAACGAGCGTGGCGATCGGGCCATCCGATTTAGTTCATCTTGATGACGACCTTGCCTTTTGCACGTCCTTTTTCGACATAAGCCAAAGCTTCTTTGACCGATTCGAATGGAAAGACTCTATCCACGACCGGGCGAATTATTCCCGCATCGATGAGAGAGGTGATTTTGCCTAACTGACTTCCGCTCGCTCTCATAAAAAGAAATGAATAGCTTACGTTGTGACGTTTTGCCTTTCTCCTGACTCCAAAGCTCAACAGCCGAATGATCATTTTCAAATACCACGGCAATCCGATTTCCTTCGCAAATTCAGGATCGGGCGGACCGGAGATAGAGATGAGTTTTCCGCCGGGTTTTAGCACGCGGAGTGATTTTTCGAGCGTCGTCGCATCCTGGCTATTCAAGACCACGTCGTAATCACTAAGGATCTTTTCGAAATCGTCTTTCTTGTAATCGATCACAACATCTGCACCGAGGCTCTTCACCAGATCGAAATTGTCTACGCTCGTTGTTGTCGCAACGGTTGCACCCAGATGCTTGGCCAACTGGATCGCGAAAGTTCCAACCCCACCCGAACCCGCTTGAATGAAGACCTTTTGGTCTTTCTTCAGATCCGCTTTTTCGACCAATGCTTGCCACGCGGTAAGGCCAACCAAAGGAATGGAAGCCGCTTCTTCCATGGTGAGATTCTTCGGCTTGATAGCAACGTCTTTTTCGTCGATTGCAATGAGTTCCGCAAACGTCCCGATCCGACGGTCCGCCGGCCGCGCGTAGACCTCGTCGCCGACCTTGAATCCCTGCACGCGGGCTCCGACTTTCGTCACAACGCCCGCCACGTCGTGACCCAAAACGAACGGGGTCCTATAAGGTAGAAAAGACTTGAACTCACCGCTGGCGATCTTCGAATCCAGAAGGTTTACACCGGCGGCATGGATCTTGACCAATACGTCATTCTCCCGCAGCTCCGGCTCCGGCATCTCGCCGATTCGCCCGCCATCTTTGCTTTTATAACGATCTACTATAAATGCTTTCATGATGTTATGACTCTAGAAACTCGAGAGCCTTCTTAACGAACGCTTCGTGATACTGAAATATGCCGCCGTGTCCGGCGTCTTTGTAGACGATCAACTCAGAATTGGCAATGCGCTTAGCCAGATCATGTGTATTGATACTTGGCACCATCCGATCATTGTCGCCATTGGCTATTAATACATTTTGCTTAATTACCGATAGATCTTGTGGGGCCTGTAATCCCCAGGCATGAATGGCTTTGAGTTGATTACTAAAAGATCCTATTCTCATATTCTTATCGCGGCCTTCAGTTCGTTCTTTCAGTCGGGCTAAAAATTCCTTCGCCGACTTTTTACCATTTTCGTTTTGATTGAAAAACAGATAGAACTTCGGATCTCTAAAAGTTAGAAAGCCTCGTAACATATCGTAATAGGTAATTTTCGTAACATCCTTTATTCCCTCGCCTCCGGCGGGTCCGGTGCCGGTCATGATTACCTTCCGGGCAAGCTCCGGCTCCTGGAGCAATATTTCTTGAATTATGAAAGCACCCATCGAAAAGCCCATGAGATCAACTTTTTCATAACCTAACGCATGAATAAATGCTCTTGCATCCTTTTCCATTTCAGCGATCGTTTTAGGC
>JBEBGW010000334.1:0-4841 GCA_040081025.1 Pyrinomonadaceae bacterium
CTCAGAAAGGGGTTTCCCTCCGACGTCCGCAGTCCAGGCAACGCTCCCGGACGTCAACTCGATCGCAACTACTTTGCCGTCTCTCGAAACAAAGTAAGATTGGGAATCGTCAGCGGAAACGCCTTGCTCCGAAAGGACCGAAGTTGAAATGGCCCAGCACTTCGCGAACGATGCCTCCGCATCATCGGGTGCTTGAGCCTTAGCTCCGTGAACGAGAATAGCGAGCAGCGAGAGCCCTGCCGCCCACTGTGATCGTCTAGCGTTTTGTACTCCCTTAGTGTTCGTCAAAGTGTAAAACCAACTGCCTTACGATGATTTTATCATCCGAGCTACTGGCTTCTATATCGGTAACTTTGAATTAATCGAAAGTTTGCTACAATCGTTCAAAACCTAACGGAGAATTCCTAAAGAAATGTCATTTAACAAGATCATCCTGGTCGGTAATCTCGGCCGCGACCCCGAACTTCGATACACGCCGCAGGGCTTGGCCGTTTGTGATTTCTCGATGGCAACCAACGAGCGCAAAAAAGATAAATCCGGCGAGTACCACGATGTGCCGACCTGGTTTCGAGTGACCCTGTGGCGGAATCAGGCGGAGAATGCGTCGAAGTATTTGAAGAAGGGAAGTCCTGTTTATATCGAAGGGCGTTTGAGCCAGGAAGAATGGCAGGATCGCGAGGGAAACACCCGATTTACGTTAGCTGTACAAGCAACCGAGATGCACTTTCTCGGCAGCGGATCCAAGAACGACGACTTCGCGAATGAGAACGAAACGCCCCAATTTGCGGGGCCTGCGAATGAGAGTTCGCCGACTGCCGGATCCGCCTCGTCTGCTGCGGCCCCGGCAGTTGCGGACGATGATATTCCTTTCTAAACAAACTCCGAGCGATCAGGCCCATCGCCCCATCGCTCGAAATTTCTTATAACGTTCCTGAACGAGCTGATCACCGGTCTTGGTTTTCAGCTCTTTCACATTTTCGAGAAGGCTTTTCTTAAGCGATTCAGTAACAGGAGTAAACAAAGCACCGCCGTCACTAGCGTCAGTGTCAATGCTCCATTCCTTCTTCTCCGGGACGATCCCGTCGATCAGTCCGAACTGACTCAATTTATCCGCCGTCAGTTTCAACGCGGCGGCCGCGAGATCAGCCTGTGCTGCATCCTTCCATAAGATAGCTGCGCATCCTTCTGGAGAAATAACCGAATAGATCGCATTCTCCATCATCAAAACTTTATCGCCGATCCCTATCGCCAGTGCGCCACCGGAACCGCCCTCGCCTAGCACGACCACTACTATCGGAACTCGCATGCCCGCCATTTCTCGAAGATTGAAAGCGATGGCTTCGGCTTGGCCCCGCTCTTCAGCATCAATTCCAGGATAGGCGCCCGGCGTATCAATGAAACAGATTATCGGTCGTCCAAACTTTGCTGCTAGCCTCATCACTCGAAGAGCCTTTCGATACCCCTCGGGCTTAGGCATCCCAAAATTTCTCATCTGGCGAGCCTTCGTATCTCGGCCTTTTTGCTGGCCAACGATACAGACCTCGTGCTCACCGAGCCGGGCAAATCCACATACCATTGCCGGATCGTCAGCGTATCGACGGTCGCCGTGAATCTCGACGAAATCAGAGAATATCGTATCCACCAAGTCATTTGTATAGGGCCGGTCGGGATTACGAGCCGTACGGACTCGCTCGATCGGCGTTTTCTCATTCGCTTCTGGCATAAACTTTTACATCATCCACTCGACGCTGCAGCCTTTCGAGACCAGTTGCCGTTCGAGGCGAGCTGAACCTTCAACTCTAAGGATCTGCGACTCAAGCGTAACATCATGTTTGTTATCGAGGGGCATTTTGAGGACCACATCGCAGCGTCCCTGAGCTTGACTGAGCGTCGCATAAATATCGTTTAAGAGGTCCTCGCTGCTCTCCGACGGTAATCCGATCGAAAGAGTCCGAGCACTTCTGGGTTTCGCGTCAGCGAGATCCTTGGCCTCTTCTACGATCAGGGTTATCTCTTGCCCATCGACGGCTTCAACCCTTCCTTCGATGATCAACAGCGCGTCGTCGGCCAATATCGATGACAATCGCCCAAAAGCCTCTGCCCAAACAAGGCATTTGACGCCGCCCGATTTGTCTTCGAAACGGAAAGTAGCGAACCGGTTTCCTTTCTTGCTGTATCTCACCTGAAGTCCCGATACCACTCCGACCATCTTGAGCCGGTCGTTCGGATTTATCTCGCCCCGCTCAGACAGAAACGATATCCCGAGCGCCTCAATAGTTTCGAGATGGGAATCCAGCGGATGTACCGATAGAAAGAATCCGACCGCGGCCTTTTCGTGCTGCGACATTTCTGCCTGCGTCCAAGGCTTTACATTTGGAAGGTCTCGGTTCGCGAGATCGGTTTCATTGCTTGATGAACCGAAAAGATCCGACTGTCCGCGTTCGCGATCCTGCCAGGATCGCTGACTTACAGACATCGCGTTCTCAACAGCGGCGTAAAGATTCGCCCTCCATTGATTTGGCGAAATATCCGCAGGTATCAACGAATCGAACGCACCCGCAGTGATCAGACTCTCAAGAGCTCGACGATTGATCGATCCCGGATCGATCCGCGAAGCAAAGTCGAAAAGGGAAGTAAACTTGCCGCTTTCCCTAGCCTCTACGATCGCTCGCACGGTTGACGAACCAATGCCCTTGATCGCTCCCTGCCCGAATCTTACGGAGTCGTCTGTCGGCGTAAACCCCTCGTCGCTATCGTTCACATCCGGAGGCAAGAGCTTCATCCCCATCGAACGAAGCTCTGACGAGTATTTGTAGATCTTCGCCGCGTCGTCGGATTCGTGCGACAGGACCGACGCATAAAAATAGGTTGGATAGTGTGCCTTGAGATAACCCGTCTGAAATGCCAAATAGGCGTACGCCATACTGTGGCTTCGGTTGAACCCGTAGTCGGCGAACTTGGCCATCAGATCGAATATTTCCTTGGCCTTGTCCCTCGAAATGTTCCGCTCGATCGCCCCCTCGATGAACTTCTTCTCGTGCGGGAGCATCTCCTCGATCTTCTTCTTACCCATCGCCCGACGCATCAGATCGGCCTCTCCAAGGCTGTATCCGGCGAGTCTTTGAGCGAGCTGCATGATCTGCTCCTGATAGACCAGAACGCCGTACGTATTGCGAAGGATGTCTTCCATCTCTGGGACGAGGTATTTAACCTTCTTCTCTCCGCGGAATCGGGCGATGAAGTCAGGGATCATGCCGCCGTCAAGAGGGCCCGGACGATAAAGAGCATTCAAGGCAGAAAGATCTTCAAGCTCCTTCGGCCCCATCTGACGACAGATATCCTGCATCCCCGACGACTCGAATTGAAAAACCGCATCGGTCTTTCCGTCCGAAAACAACTTCATAGTCTTCTCGTCGTTGAGCGGAACCAACGTCCAATCGATCTCGACGCCGGCTCTTTCGCGCAGAGAGGTCAGACAATCCTCGATGATCGTCAAAGTTGTAAGACCCAGGAAATCCATCTTGAGCATCCCGACCTTTTCGAGATCGCCCATCGGATACTGGCTCGTCAATTCGCTCTTTGCCGACATCGCCACAGGAACAATTTCGTGGAGCGGCTTTGGCGATATTACGACCCCAGCAGCATGCACCGATGAATGCCGCGCACAACCTTCGATGCGCAAGGCAGTATCGACGAGATCCTGAACACGCGGATCTGCCTTCATCGCGGCAGTAAGTTCCGGGACTCGTTCGATAGCCTGTGAAATGCTCGTATTTCGGCCGCGAAAAGGCGGCGGGATCAGCTTCGCGATTCGCTCGACATCGCCGTACGGCATATTCAATGCGCGACCCACATCCTTGATCGCGGCCTTCGACGCCATCGTTCCGAAGGTGATGATCTGGCATACCGACTCGCGACCATAGACTTCAGTAACGTGGTTGATGACATCGCCGCGGCCTCGAATACAGAAGTCGATATCGATATCCGGCATCGAGATACGCTCGGGATTAAGGAAGCGTTCGAAGAGGAGATCGTATTGGATCGGATCGATGCCCGTGATCTCAAGACAATACGCAACGAGCGAACCGGCAGCGGATCCGCGCCCAACTCCGACCGCGATTTTGTGATCTACGGCGTACTTGATGAACTCCCAAACGATCAAAAAGTAGCCGGGGAAGCCCATCCCCTTGATGATGTCTATCTCGGTCTGAAGCCGAGCGCGGTAATCTTCAATAGGATTCCGAAGCGTGCCCGCCTCGATCATCAGGTCAAAAACCGTGGACTCTCTTTTCTCAAAACCTTGCCAGACGACTTTTTCAAAATACTCGTCGCTCGAGATATCGCCGAACTCCGCCGGGATCGGAAATGTCGGGAGCGTCAGATCGCCGCCCGCCCCTAGATCGAGTTCGCATTCCTCAGCGATCCGGATCGTATTCGTTATCGATTCAGGAAGCTCCTTACCGAAGATCGCCCACATCTCCTCCGCGGACTTGACGTAGTACTCGGGCGTGGAATATATGTGCCGCGACTCCGAGTACATACGGCCCTCGCCGATGCAAAGAAGGATCTCGTGTGCGCGTGAATCGGCGGCGGTCAAATAATGGGCGTCGTTCGTCGCGACGAGAGGAAGCGATAGCTTCTTCGATAGTTCAACAAGCATGGGTCGAACTTTCCGTTCGTCCTCGTCGCCGTGATCCTGTATCTCAAGATAGAAATTTCCGGGGCCAAGGATCTCGCTGATCTCACCGGCGAACTTTGCCGCCGAAGCCTCATCACCATAACGAAGATGGTGCATGACACCGCCTGAAAACCCACCCGATAGAGCGATCAAACCTTCCGAA
>JBEBGW010000335.1:0-4837 GCA_040081025.1 Pyrinomonadaceae bacterium
GTATTGGAAAAGACTGCCGATCCGAACGTTCGTGCGGGATTCATACTCATTCCTGATATCGGCGATTCGGTCGCGATATAGAGTGCGACCAGCAATCCCGCGACATACGGAGTAAGTCGATTTAGAGTCTTATGATTGCCCAGGTTGAGGACCATCGTCATCATCACGAAGGCAATGACAAACTCTCCCGCAAAAGCAGCCGCGAGGCCCCACGTACCCGGTACAGTCGCTACAAAATTGACCTCACTAGCACTTAGCCGGTCGCCGAGAATTATCCACGAAACAAGCACGCCGCCGACAGCTCCAGCGACCTGGGCGATCGAATAGAAGGTCGCGTCAATCCCAGCGATCTTTCTCAGTCGAAAGAACGTCAGGGTTACAACTGGATTGATGTGGGCTCCCGAGCGTTTACCCCAAGGCGACTTGAAGATCGCGATCGCGGTTGAGCCCATCGCGACACCCATGAGCAGGATCCGAATTGGTTGCTCGACACCGGCGACATTCGAATCGGGATGAAAAAGTAGTACGCCGAAAGCACTGGCCGAGACCATGAAGATGCCGAGGCCGAAAGCCTCCATCAAGTACTCGGGCCAATGGGCCTTCACCGTTGCGAGCGTTCCATTCACGTGAACTAATATCCGCGTGTACGGAGCGTTTATTCCCTTGTTGACTAGGTTAATTGATAGATGCGAGAGCGGCTTTCATCCGCTCTTTCGCGGTTTCATTCAGCGAAGACATTACCTGTTCAGATCGGTGATCGTGGATCAGGTCGTGGAGGAGGCGGATCTGTTCTAGGTAACGAACGCAGGCTTCACATGTGAAAAGATGCAGTCGAACGACGATACGCTCTTTTAGAGAAAGTTTGCGATCGATCGATTCGCTGAGGGTCGGGGTGAGCGTTTTACAGTCCGGCAGCCTCCGCGCGAGGAAGAGTATTAGCTGCCATTTGAGCTTCCCAATGATCGTCGAGTCCATTCGTTTATGATGTGGCTGCGGTCAGCGCGTTTTTGATCCTGGCGCGAGCAGCGTCCGAAAGTGAACCTGCAAACAGGTCCATCTTTTCGGTTTCGTCCATGATCTTGACCGCCTCGCTGACAAACTCTGACTGATCAAGGTACCGGACACAGGGCTTGCACGCGGCGAGATGCATCTTCATCAGAAACTTTTCGCGAAGTGTGAGCGGGCGATCAAGGGACGCCGAGATGATGTGAACGATCTCCTTGCACGACGGAAACGTCCGGAGGATCGTCCGTCGAAAGAACTTCGTCACTTTTTGATAGGTCGTCAGCTCGCTCATTTCGCCTTCATAAACCAATTGATCTCGATACACCTTCGCAGCGACATCCTGGCCCGATGCATCATCACCCAGAAGTTGCTTGTTGATAATTCCAGCAGCGAGCAAATTTCTTCCGTGTCGAGTTCATTCATCTCGCGAAGCGTGAAGACGTGGGCAACACGTTCGGGGAGTTTACCCATGCATCGCTGCAGGACTCCGAAGAATTCGTCCTGCTGTACCGCATCCTCCGGCGAACGATGCCAAATTCGGGGGCTAAGCGTATCGCTCCAGTGGCCTTGGAATTCGTCCGACCGCTCGAACAACGGATCGAACTCAGAGAGGTCTGTGTCGGAAGGTTCGAACGGAACTTCCTTACACGACTTTCTTATCTGGTCGACGATCTTGTGTTTGAGAATCGCCGTCAGCCAGGTGCGCTCCGTTGCCCGACCGCTGTACGAACTGAGGTGCTGCAGTGCCGCAAGCAGGGTTTCCTGCACGACGTCCTCAGCACGCACCTCGTCCCGCAGGCGGACCAGCGCATACCGGAAAAGGTAATCGCCGTGATCGTCCACCCACGCGGCCGGGTCAATGTTCCATTCGACCTTTGGCTGGGCCGTGTTATCCATTCGATCTTTCTCGCCCGCAGCAAGACGGGCAGTCTGCTGGCGGATCATATTAACTCCGGATCGCGGTCTTGATAGCGTCGATAAGATACTCCGGTGCTTCGACGGAATCAACTGCCCGCTTGAGTTGTGCCTTGAATCGGGAATATTCAGCGGTCTCGCGGTTATTGTTCATTTGCGGCCGATCGACGCCGAGAATGGCGGTCACATCAGCATGAAACACCGCCGGAAAGGTTTCTGTAGAAATTTTGAGCTTTGGCATCCTGCAACTCCGATCCTTTCGGATAAGAAAATCTTTCAATACATCATTTTAATCAGAGGCCCGACAGCCTTTATTCCAGGTTTTTTTGCGACTGCCTCAGATGGAATATCCCCCTGCGAGGAGGCAATTGTCCTGTTCACGCACAGAGAACTAACTATGAACAAGACAAGAATCCTGATACTCGGCAGCGGTTTTGGCGGACTTTATACGGCACTCAATCTTGAAAAAGGCTTGGCCAAGGATGCGGACATCGAGGTGACCCTGGTAAATCGCGAGAATTTCTTTTTGTTTACACCGATGCTTCACGAGGTGGCAGCAAGCGATCTCGACATCACTCACATCGTCAGTCCGGTCCGGAAACTGTTGAAGCGGGTTCGAATATTTCACGGCGACGTCGAGAGCATCGACCTCGATAGTCGCGTCGTCCACGTTTCGCACGGAAACGAACATCACCACCATCAACTCGAATTCGATCATCTTGTCGTCGGCCTCGGTTCGATAACCAACTTTTACGGTAACAAGGGGCTTGAGGAAAATGCATTGACGATGAAAACGCTCGGCGACGCGATCTTCCTGCGAAATCATATGATCTCGAATCTTGAGGAAGCCGACTTCGAATGCTGCCCAAAGATTCGCGAACCTTTGTTGAACTTCATCGTCGCGGGGGGCGGTTTTGCGGGCGTTGAGACCATTGCCGGCATCAACGATTTCCTGCGAGAGGCGCTCAGGTTCTATCCGCATCTATCCGAAGATATGATCCGCGTGATCCTCGTTCACGCTGGAACCACGCTGCTGCCGGAACTCAACGACAAGCTCGGTAAGTATTCGGAGGCGAAGCTGCGATCGCGTGGTGTTGAGATATTTCTGAACACCAAGGTCAGCGAAGTCAATGGTACCGAGGTCGTGCTGAGCAACGGCGAGAGGGTCATCACGAACACACTTATCTGGACCGCGGGCACCGCTCCTAACCCGATGCTCGACGAGCTGCCGTGCGATAAGGACCGCGGCCGGCTCTGCGCGGATGAGTTTATGCAGGTGAACGGCTATCCGGGTGTTTGGGCTCTTGGCGACTGTGCCTCTATTGCCGATCCGAAGACGGGAAAAACATACCCGCCGACGGCTCAGCATGCCCTGCGACAAGGCAAGGTCCTTGCTCACAACATTCGAGCCGTCATCCGTGGCGGAAAGCGCAAGGCCTTCGCCTTCGAAACGATCGGTCAGCTTGCGGCACTCGGCCGCCGTACGGGCGTGGCACAGATCTTCGGCTATAACTTCTCCGGATTCATCGCGTGGTGGCTGTGGCGAACGATCTATCTGATGAAGCTTCCCCGATTCGAAAAGAAACTCCGGGTCGCCTTGGATTGGACGCTGGACCTTATCTTTACCAAGGATCCGGTTCAGTTTCTGACGCTTCGGGCTCCCACGATTTCCGAGGCCGAATAAAGTCTGAAAAATTTTTGTAAGGATTCTGCTTCTGATTCGACAAACGGTTGTAGGCAATCATTTTTCGATAAATCAGGAGCAGCGATCATGACACAGACCACCCCAGAGATCTTCGAAGCCGAGACGATGGCACACATCAACGACCTCTACCGAACCGCCGTCCGTCTGACTCGAGACACTACGGAAGCCGACGACCTAGTTCAGGAAACGTATATGCAGGCTTGGAAGTCGTTCGACAAATATGAGCTGGGCACGAATTGCCGCGCGTGGCTCTACAAGATCTTGTTCAATAAGTTCGACCACCATCGACGGAAGAAGTACACCCAGGCGAAGTACATCCAGGAAGCTGATGAACTGGTGTTCGCGAATACAAAGTTTACCGCACCAATCCCGGAACACCTGACGGATACCGAGATCATCGCGGCACTCAACAAGCTGCCGGACCATTACCGTTCGGTCGTTCTCCTGGCAGACGTTCACGAGTTCGATTACAAAGAAGTTGCCGCGATCCTCGAGATCCCGATCGGAACGGTCATGTCGCGTCTTTCGCGAGCCCGGGGACAGTTGAAGAAGTCGCTTGCACGAAACGCAGCGGAATACGGCATTAAAAGAGCGATGGCTCCAGCCTACGCCTAAAGAATATCGTTCACTCCTCCTGTACTCCTGAAGCGAGACTTGGCGTCGAGATCTGAGCAATCTCGACGCCGTTTTTATTCAATAACGCTGCCGTAGCGTCGACCCCATCAACGCCGATGAGAACTTCGCACACAACCTTAGCCGCACTTGGTCCCCAATAATTGAACCTGCGTCCGAGCTGCGGGTCACGTTCTACCGATTTCAGCGCAGCACAAGCGAGAAGTGATCCGTGGGAAAAGGTGTACAATCGCGTCGAACCCGAAATTACGAAGTCCCCGAAGGTCGAGATTTAGGGTCGGCTCTTATTTGATTGATATGTTTTGTCCCAACGGCGGGAAAGAAAATGCGGCTGACCAAAGCTATTGTCGCGTCTGCGGTTTGAAGCTGGGTGGGATCGCGAGGGTCGTGGCGGAAATTCTACCCTCCGAAGAAAACTCTGCTCTGCGGGGACGCAAACGGATCCTTGAGACATTGGGAAAAGGAGCGCTTTCGATCGCCGGTCTGATCGCGTTGATGTCCTTCATCTTCGCGGCCGCGTTATACAAACTTATCGTGTTCGGGCCGGAAGTGCTGTTTTTGGCATCGGCGATCGCGCTG
>JBEBGW010000336.1:0-4832 GCA_040081025.1 Pyrinomonadaceae bacterium
AGATATTCGTCCTCGGCGTCGCGATCAACATTCACGAGTTCGGACATTTTATTGTCGCGAAGATCCTCGGAATGCGGGTTGAAGCATATTCGTTCTTCGGCCTCGGGCCGCGGGTTTGGGGTTTCAAGGTCGGACATACCGACTATCGGATCTCGGCGATCCCGCTCGGCGCGTACGTCAAGCTTTACGGCGATGAGGCGACTGCATCTCTAGAGGGTGGCAGTTCAGAAGATAAGGTCGATGCCTTCTTAGAGCAGCGTAATATTGGTGAGATCGACGAGGAAAAGCATGCCAAGCACGTTGTACCGGACTCGGAGCTTTACGAACTTCGTCCAAGATGGCAGAAGTTTCTCGTGATGGTTGGCGGGCCGTTCATGAATATCGTGCTCGCGTTGGCGATTCCTTTCATCGGTGCTTTGATGTACGGCGTTCCGTCGATGCCGGCCCCGATCGTGGGAATTACCGACCAGGGCGGTGCGGCTCAGACTGCTGGAATTCAGGCCGGCGACCGCATCATCGCGATGAACGGTGTCGAGAATCCGACGTGGGAAGCGGTTCGTGATGAGTCGCTGATCTCGCCGGGACGGGCGATCCAGATGACGGTCGACCGCGGCGGCAACAAGATGCCGCTGACGGTAATCCCGAAAGAAGAAACTATTGATGGTAATAAGATCGGCAACATCGGAATGCGACCCGACGTCGGCGTTGAACCGGTCGTGGCGGGAACAGTGGTCGCCGACGGGCCCGCGGCTCAAGCAGGGTTTCAGCCGGGCGATAAGGTGATCGCGTTCAACGGCCAGACGGTTAAAAATAGTCAAGAACTGACTATGCAGATCCGCGAGAACAAAGACGCAGCGGGCAGGTTCACCATCGAACGAAACGGCGAGCGGCTGGAACTGACAACGCAGGCGAAACCGAACGATAGCGGTACTTATATGATCGGAGCCGGATTCGGCGCCGCGACGGTTACTGCTCGGGTTCCGGTCGGAACTGGGGGTGCTGCCGCCTTCGCGTATGAGTCGAATATGCGGATCCTTCGGTTGACGGGACGTGTTTTCGGTCAGATGTTCTCAGGCGAGCGTTCCGTTCGCGACGCGGGGCTCGCGGGTCCGGTCGGCATCGTACAGATCATCTCAAACGTGGTTAAAGATGCCGGATTTGCAGGACTTTTCGCTATCCTTGCAGTCATCAGTCTGAACCTCGGCATTTTCAATCTGCTGCCGATCCCGCTGCTCGATGGCGGCCAGATATTGGTGCTGGGAATTGAAAAGGTGCTGTCGTGGTTTGGCGCGACCCTTTCGATGGCAGTCCGCGAATACATCCAGTACGCCGGACTCGGGATCATCCTATTGCTGATGGTGTTTACATTGTTCCTCGATATTTCGAGATTGTTCTAAGTTCAGAGTTCAAGCTTCAGCTTGTGTTTCCCGCGATCAGTTGATCGTCGGTCACAGAAGAACAAGCTAAAGCTTGAACTCTAAACCATTTATATGAAACGAGTTTCGCGTCCGGTTAAAGTTCGCGACATCCAGATAGGCGGCGGCGCTCCGGTTTCGGTCCAGTCGATGACGAAGACCGACACGACAGACGTCGACGCCACAGTTCGGCAGATCGAGCAAATGGTAGAGGCCGGGTGCGAGATCGTGCGTATCGCCGTGCCCGACGATGACGCTGCAGCAGCGATGTACGAGATCCGTAAGCGGACAGACGTACCGATCGTCGCGGACATCCACTTTCACTATAAGCTTGCCCTAAAAGCTCTCGACGCTGGCATCGATAAACTCCGAATTAATCCCGGCAACATTGGTTCGATCGACCGAGTGCGCGAGGTCGTGCGTGCCGCCGAGGCCCAGAAGGTGCCCATCCGCATCGGGGTTAACGGCGGTTCGCTCGAGAAGGACCTATTGAAGAAATACGGTTCAGCCACTCCCGAAGCGATGGTCGAATCGGGCATGCGTCACGTACGCATATTGGAGGACCTGGGCTTCGGCAATACGGTCATTTCCCTTAAGGCGAGCGATGTCAACCGCATGGTTGCAGCGTATCGGCTGATGGCTGAAAAGGTCGATTATCCGCTTCACCTTGGTGTAACCGAGGCCGGAACACCATTCGGCGGGACGATCAAGTCCGCGATCGGCCTTGGAACGCTTCTCCACGAAGGGGTTGGCGACACAATACGTGTTTCACTCGCGGCGGAACCGCATGAAGAGGTCCGCGTCGGGTGGGAGATATTAAGATCGCTGGAATTGCGTAAGCGTGGTGTAACGGTCGTTGCCTGCCCGACTTGCGGGCGTTTGGACATCGACAACTTCGTGGAGATCGTCACCGAGGTCGAACGACGCCTAGCTCACGTCGAAGAACCGCTGCATCTCTCGATCATGGGCTGTGCAGTCAACGGTCCGGGCGAAGCTCACGATTCGCAGTTGGGAATCACATTCGGCCGAAATGTCGGGATGATCTTTAAAGACGGCGTGCCGATGCGTCGCGTGTCGGGCGAGGATATCGTCGAGGAATTCGTAAAAGAGGTCGAGATCCTGCGAAAGGAAGGCTCAGCCGCAAAATCACTCGGCGCTGAAAAACCCCTCGTCCAGATCACCTAAGGGAACAGGATCGTGAACGGATAGGCGGGAATATTCCTGACAATTCCGAAGATCAACAGCAAAACGAAAGTCGTACCGACCAGCCCGGCACTCATCTTGCCAAAGCCGAACCCACGTCCACGGGCGGCGGTCAATACCAGCGACAGAAACCAATAGCCGAAGAAGACCGCCACGAGTGGGATAAGAGCGTTGAAGTCGAGTGCGGTAATGATATCGCCGTGAAATAGCGCATGGAATCCTCGCGTCATGCCGCATCCAGGACATGCAAATCCGGTCATCGAATACAGCGGGCAAGCGGGGAAGATCCCGGAAGAGACCGGTTCGAGGTACCACACGGCCGCTACTCCGACGGTCATCGTGGCGGCGCCGCCGGCCGCCCACCATCGTTCTGATGTCCCACTGATCCTGGGCGATGAGGCGAAATTCTCCGTCACATCGAACAGTATATTACTTATTGCTCCGTTGGGTCAGGAGACACAAAGTTATAAACCATGACCCCCGAAACCTTGACTGGCTCGCCCGAAAGCTTCGTCGGCGAGAAGGTCGCCCCCCGTGCTGCCTCGACCGATGCGGCACGCAGGAGCGGATGTCCGGAAACGGCCGTGGCTGCTATGACACGCCCTTCTTCGTCGATGACGATCCTCACGCTTACCGCTCCACGGGCGCGTACAGCCTTCGCTGCAGGAGGATATACAGGCTTAGGCAGGGAAAGAGCTTTCCCATTGAGAACGCCGCCATTGACCGCCCCGACGTCCGGCATTTTCTCAGCGACAGCGTCATCAGAACTGTGCACGAAGTTATAGACAATTATGCCTTGCACTTGGACCGGAACCCCGCTTAGACGCGTCGGAGCAAACTTTGCTTTCAACGCAGCATCCTTTGCGTATGGAAATAGGAGCTGGTAAGCGGCCTCAGCCTCCGGACCACGATCGGGATCCGCAACCATTTCGGCCGAGATCACATCGCCCGCTTCATCGATCGTTACGCCGACTTTTACAATGCCCTGAATACCGCTCGCTTTCAGGTCGAACGGATATTCCGGTTTCGGGATGCTCTGGGCCTTTCCGTTAACAATTCCGCCATTGATCGGTTTCCGACTCTCCTGCGCGAAAGCGCCTGCGGAGAAAAGAATCGATATCGTTGCCGCGACTAGCAATCTGGTCATGATCTTGTTCCTCTTTGAATGGATTGGCGAAAAAACGCCTTGTCGCTTAGACACCGTTGGGCATTAAAGGTTCCCAAAATAAATTTCGGTACAAAAAGGATCAGGCTGTCATGCCAACAAACAGACCATCCGTCGCGACCTTTCGGTTGATGTTGACGAGATAGTTGAACTGCAGTTCCTCAAGATCGGCGATCCATCGTTCGATCTTTGCTGTGGTCGCTTCGGTGCCGAGCTTTAGCAGGCTGTCGGCGATGTCCGCGTTTTCTATCGTGGGTCTATCGGCTCCTTTGGACAGAGCGAAGATGTCACGGGTGAGCGATTCGAGGATCGCGATCGTATCTTCGTATCGATCTTTGTTCTTCGCGTCGTTCATCAGCTCGCTTGTTAGCAGCATCGACGAGATATTGCCCGAGATCGACCCAGCCCGGATCACCTCGACCATCGACTCCCGTGTCTCCCTGAACGATTCCATGCCCAATGCCAAGGCCTTGCCAACACTGCCTCCGGAAACGCGAGCGGCGAGCGAGGCATCGTCGGGTAAGAATTTGCCGGTAGAGACGAGGAGTTCTTCGATCGCGGTCGCGGCGACCGGTGCAAAGCGTATGTTCTGGCAGCGAGAGCGGATCGTTTGCAGCAGGGCATCAGGCCGTGATGTAACGAGGATCAAGTAGGTTGTTGCAGGCGGTTCTTCGAGCGTTTTCAGCAAAGCGTTGGCCGACGAATCGTTCATCTTGTCGGCGTCGTTGATGATGAAGATGCGTTTATCGGCCTCGAATGGGCGAAAATGGGCCTCGCGTTCTAGCTCGCGGATCGCACCTACGCGGAGGTTGCGTTTGTACGGAACGACCATCCCGACATCGGGGTGATCGCTTAGAAATACTACGTCGCAATCTTCGCCCTTTTCCGGTTTGGGAATGTTGAATACACCGATACGTGTGCAGATCGAACACGTGCCGCAACCGCCCGTTTTGCACAGTAAGATCTTGGCGAGTTCGAATGCAAAAAGCTTCTTGCCGACACCCTCCGGCCCGGCGAACAGCATCGAGTGCGGGACACGACTATTGGCC
>JBEBGW010000337.1:0-4822 GCA_040081025.1 Pyrinomonadaceae bacterium
AACGATCTTGTCGCCATTCGTATCCATTTGCGCGCAAAGGGATCAAAAACTGCGGATCGCGGTCGCCGGTCTTCGTCATTCCAAGCGGAATGAAAATCCGCTCACGCATAAAATCCATATACTTTTTTCCGCTCTGCGTTTCGATAATGTATGCAAGAAGATTGAATCCGCTATTCGAATAAATGTTCTTCTCACCGGGTGTGAACTCGAGCGGATGAGGCGAAAGTTTCTTGATGAAGTCGTTAATGGTCATTCGCTCTGAGAGTGAAAACCCGTCGAGCGATGAGTAACTCTTCACGCCCGATGTATGCGTGAGCAGATGACGTACGCTCACATCTTTCCAGGTCTCCGGTGTATTCGGAAGGTACTTCGAGATCTTCTCATCCAGCAATACCTTGCCGTCTTGAACAAGCAGCATTATTCCGGCGGCCGTCATCTGCTTAGAAACCGAACCGATCTCGAACACGGTTTCCGTCGTGACAGGCACGCTAAACTCAAGCGTCGCGACGCCGTAACCGTTCATCCGCACTACCTTGCCGTTCTGAACGACGGCGACAGCCGCTCCGGGAATGTGCCGCTCGGACATGATCGCCTGGATCTTGTCGTCGAGAGTGTCGGCACGAAGAACCGATACCGCGGCCAGGAAAACAAACGAGAACGAGACAACGAGCCGATTTATTAATTTCATATGAGCTTGAATGGAGAGCGAGGTTTTCAGATTCAAAGTATAGGAATACTATTCCTGTATGCAAACGGATGTCTTGATCGTAGGAGCGGGCCCGACCGGATTGGCGTTGGCCAGACAACTAACCCGTTTTGGCGTCGGCCACATCATTATCGATAAACGCGAGGGCACGACTCCGCATTCGAAAGCGATCGGCGTACAGGCGCGTACGCTGGAGATCTATGAGCAGATCGGGATCGCTCAGAGCCTTGTCACGGAAGGGCGAATAGCCGACAAGGCCCGACTCGTCAGTGGTGGCGAAGTAAAGGCGGAAATCGATTTCGGATCTTTCGGAGCCGGTATGAGCCCGTATCCATTTCTCCTTGTCCTTGAACAAGGAGTCCACGAACGTATCGTTCATGAAGATCTCAAAAGAGTCGGCGGCAGCGTGCGATGGCAGACCGAGATGACCGGATTTACGCACGGAGAAGATGGTGTCAGCGCGACGATCAGTTCGTCCGCCGGTGACGAAAATGTCTCGGTCAAATATCTGGTCGGATGTGATGGTGCTCACAGCGCGGTGCGGAAAGGGCTTGGGCTGAAGTTCGAGGGTTCAACATTCGAACGGCTATTTTATGTCGCCGATGTCGATATCGACTGGGATTTTACTCAAGAGGCCTTCTACGGAAATCTCGGCGAGAACACGCTGACCGCGTTCTTTCCGATGAAAGGCGGTGACAGACGCTGGCGAATAGTCGGAACTTTTCCGGAAGGCCATGACAAGGATGAAGGCGATATCCTATTCGATGAGATCGAGCGGCAGGTGGCGCAGGACACGTCGCTAAAGTTCGACATTACACACGTGAACTGGTTCTCGGTCTACAAAGTTCACTCGCGTGCCGTCGAAAAGTTTTCTTCGGAGCGATGTTTTCTCGCGGGCGACTCTGCGCACATTCACACACCGGCCGGAGCACAAGGAATGAACACCGGAATTCAGGACGGATATAACTTGGCGTGGAAGCTCGCTGAGGTATTAAAGCATGAAGCACCGACATCACTCTTAGACACCTATGACGAAGAGCGGTTACCAAATGCGCGCCGCTTGCTAACCACAACCGATCGCCTGTTCGACTTCGCGGCGAGCGACGACTGGCTGACGTCATTTTTAAGGAAGCACGTGTTTCCGCGCGTGGCGAACTTTGCGCTTGGTATTGAATGGGTGCGGGAGTTTGTGTTTCCTGTCGTATCGCAGATCGGAATCAACTATCGCGAAAGTTCCCTGAGCGAAACCATCGGGCGGTTCAAGGCAAAGGCAGGGGATCGAATGCCTTGGTTCGAGGTCGACGGGCAGAACATCTACGACGACCTGCGCTCTCCAACCTTTCATCTCGTTATCTTCTGGGACGGCAAGATTGAGATCCCGCCGCTGGCGGATGATCTATTGCAGAAATGGAGCGGCCGTATCGATTCTCACTTCTACCCGCTCGATGAAGCAGTAAAGAATGCGTTCGGATGCAGCCATTCATTCTTCGTCATCCTGCGGCCCGACAACTACATCGGCCTTATTTCGGATGATCTTTCTCCGAACCTCGTCGAGACATATCTCGCGAAGTTCGCCTAATTTCCGATCGGGTCACCGGGCGGAGTTGCAAGCGGAGTCGACGGCTTGCGCGGTTCGGCGGGACGAGCGAGGAACCGTTCGATCTCGTCGACGGTCGATCGATAGTGAGCCGCTGTATCGCCGGTCGCGACGATGCGTTTTAGCGAGGTGGCGAGCGATCTCAGTACCTCATTCGCTACCGTCCGGACTTCATAACTCGCGTTCGTGTTCGACGCAAGATCCATCAGCCTTTGAACCGCAACGCTCTGCACTGTTCGTTGGATCAGGGCAAGATTCGCGTCGGTCGAAACCGGCGACCGCCATGTCGTATTCATCAACGCATCGACTACGTCGCGAAAGTGCGGGCTCGTTTTGTTGCGTGCGTTTTGGTTGATCGTCCGGGCAGCACGGTTTGGTTCAAGCAATCCGCCGATCGTAAAATCCGCGGCGATCTCAGCCGCTCCGATCGGATCGAACATCGGCGAGGTACGCTTGGCGAAATTCTCCGAGCGGCCCGAGCCGTATCCGTACGCCGTTGGCGGAATAATGCGAAGAATGTTCTCGGGTATTGAGAGCTCCCTCGCATCGAGCGTCGTGAGGATCGCTGTGAGGGCTTCACGTTGACGTGCGGCAGAGATTGGCTCGGCGACGGTCGTCGGATTCGGACTACTCGTTCCACGCACCGCATACGAATAGTTCACGCCGCCAATTACCTTCGTCGCTGCAGTGAGCTGATATCGATGGTGAAGATAAAGCGGCAGGAAGGTCCGCTCGAGCTCGGACATCGGTGTGCCTTCGGGGATGTTGCGGATGCCAAACTGATCCAGGCCAATGCGGCGGACCTGCATTTCGTGTTTGAGCATTGCGATCGGATCAGGACCGTTATCCCATAGGTTCGCGAGCGGATGTGCCGCTCCGGCCGGACGCGCGTCGCTGTCGGAGATGTAGAGCATTCCAGCGAAGATGCCGTCGCGGACGATCTTTTCAAGCTCTGCGTTCTCGTCTTTTCCAGGAGCGAACTGCGCATAAGAATAGGTTGTCGCGAACTTATCGAAAGTGCCGATGCCGATGGCGTATGCGTTCGAAAAGTCGAGCTTGCCGTTCTTTATCTCGACCATCGGAGCCGGGTAATCCATCACCGATCCGCGGTTGTATGTGCTTGCCGCGAAGTTGTGCGAGAAGCCGAGCGTGTGGCCGACCTCGTGTGCAGAGAGTTGGCGGATGCGTGCGTATGACATCGCGGTGATCTCCTCAGCGTCGGGCGCCAGGTGCGCGACGTCGGGCATCATTCCGAGCTCACAGGCGATGTCCGAACTATATTGCGAAGACATTCCCGCACCGAGGAGAAAATCCTGTCGGGCCCGCTGCGAGTCGAGCGTGACATCGCCCTTCAAGATCTCGCCCGTACGCGGATCGACCACGCTCGAACCGATCGACCAGCCGCGAGTCGCGCGATGCACCCAATTGATGACGTTGTATCGCACGTCCATCGGGTCGGCATCGGGCGGCAAGACTTTTACCTGGAACGCGTTGCGAAAGCCAGCCGCCTCGTACGCCTGATTCCACCACTCCGCCCCTTTGATCAGCGCGTCCTGGATCGCCTTTGGCGCGCCGTTGTCGACATAGTAGATGATCGGCTTGACCGCCTCGCTCAGGGCAGCGCTCGGGTCTTTCTTCTGCAGCCGATGGCGAATGATCCAACGCTTTTCGAGGTCTTCGTTGATGTCGGTGCCGTAATCGTAAAAGCGGATCGGGATCGCACCGGTGCGCGGATCGAACTTGCGAGGTTTGTATCCATCGTCCGGAAGTTCGACGAAGGAATGCCGCTGACGAACCGTAACGTGCTTGCCCGTCGGCGTTACCTGATCTACTAGATTGCCGGGTTCGGAGTTTGACGTGAGCGTGACGGTCGCCTCGACCTCGGTATTTTTCGGGAAGCCTTTGGTATTGGGCAGGTAGATCGCGCTTCGGCTTTCGTCGAAGCTGTAGGTGCCCTGACGCGATCGGTTCAATGTGTCGCCGACGCCGTGTGCATCGCGGACTAAGAAGTTCGTCGCATCAACCAGTAGCCGATCGCCGTCATTCGCCTCGATCTTGAATCCCCAGATCACAGAACGAGCGAACGATTCCTCAACCGACTTCTTCTGCTTCGCGTCACCCGTCGCGCGGAAGTCGTAGTTTGGCTGCACCAGTAAAAGCTTGTTGCCGGAGCGTTCGAACTGCACAACGCGAGTCGGCCCAAGCTGCGCACGGTCGAGCCCGATCGGGTTCGACCCGACGCCGGTCGGCAGACTCACCAGATACAGAAACTCCGTGTTCACCCGCGTGATCTCGAGATAAACCTTGCCGTCGTCCGGGTTGAAATAGACCGGCATGTATCCGTCGATCTTCTGCATCTTGTCGACGACCGATGAGATCGACTTGCGCTGAGCGCTTATCATGCCGACAAGGGAAACGACCACGAGGACTACGATGAATGCTCTTTTCATAAGTTGGGGGTTGGATCGACAGCGAAAGTTAGCATAGCTGTCCGAGCGGCTGCAAACGACATCTTCGCG
>JBEBGW010000046.1:0-17758 GCA_040081025.1 Pyrinomonadaceae bacterium
ATTCGCGGGCGAAGATATTATTAGCGTATGTCAGATCCAATTCTTGTAGCAAAACGAGACGCGACCGAAACCGGACAGTTTTTCCTGCTTCCGCAAATGGCGAACAGACACGGAGTGATCACAGGTGCGACCGGTACCGGCAAAACGGTTACGCTGCAGAAGCTGGCCGAGGGTTTTAGCGATCGTGGTGTTCCTGTTTTCATGGCGGACATCAAGGGTGATCTTTCGGGCGTCACGCAACCCGGCGGCGGCAACCCGAAGATCGACGCTCGTAACACTCAGCTCGGGATCACGCCGGCGTTCACGGGTTTTCCTGCGACGCTCTGGGACGTGTTCGGCAAGCAGGGGCATCCGCTCCGCTCTACGGTCTCGGAAATGGGTCCGCTGCTGCTCGGGCGTCTGCTCGATCTGAACGAGACGCAGGAAGGCGTGTTGGCGATCGCGTTCAAATATGCTGATGACAACGGACTGCTGCTTCTGGATCTGAAAGACCTGCAGTCGCTGATGCGCTTTGTCGGCGAGAACGCTAAGGATCTAACAACCCAGTATGGCAACGTCTCGACAGCGTCGGTCGGAGCGATCCAACGCGGGTTGCTTCAATTGGAACAGCAGGGCGGCGAGATCTTTTTTGGCGAGCCGGCGGTCGAGCTCGGCGACTTCATGCAGACGATAAGCGGTAAGGGCGTGCTGAATCTGCTCGCGGCCGATCAGCTTATCAATGCTCCGAAGCTTTACTCAACGTTCTTGCTCTGGCTGCTCAGCGAGCTGTTCGAGAATCTGCCCGAGGCGGGCGACCTTGAGAAACCCAAGCTCGTGTTCTTCTTTGACGAAGCCCATCTGCTTTTCTCGGACGCTCCGCAAGCGCTGATCGACAAGGTCGAACAGGTCGTTCGCCTTATCCGGTCGAAAGGCGTCGGAGTGTATTTCGTCACGCAGAACCCGGCGGATATTCCCGAGAAAGTTCTTGCCCAACTCGGCAACCGCGTACAGCACGCGCTCCGCGCGTATACGCCTCAGGAACAGAAGGGCGTTCGTGCGGCGGCGAGTTCGTTCCGCGAGAATCCGGATGTGGATACCGAAAAGACGATCACGGAACTCGGCGTCGGCGAAGTGCTGATCTCGTGCCTGGATGAAAAAGGAATTCCGACAATCGTGGATCGTGCATTTGTCGTTCCGCCGGTCGGCCACATCGGCCCGATCACCGCCGAGCAGCGTGCCGCACTGATCGCGGGATCGCTCGTCGCCGGTGCCTATGACACCGCGGTCGACCGCGAATCCGCTTTCGAACTCCTCGTCGCGAAGACCGAAGAAAGGAACGCTCAAGTAGCCGCCGAAGAGCAGGCAAAGGCCGAAGCCAATGCCCAGAAAGAAGCCGAAAAAGCCGAGCGCGCCGCCGCCCGTGCTCCGGACACAATGGTCGAATCGATCACGAAAAGCGTCGCACGCTCGGCCTCGAGTTCGATCGGCAGGCAAATCGGCAATACGATCGTCCGCGGCGTGCTTGGAAGCATTTTTGGCGGGTCGAAGAAAAAGGGCAGTTGGTTCTAGTCAGAACCGCCTGCGTAAGCGGGTGGCCAGTTGCGGACGGGGCGTCCGCGTTCCGATGCTGATCAAAGACGAAGTAGTCGAAAAGATAAGGACGGGAGAGATCACCGTCCTTTTTCGGCGCTGGTCGCGGCCGGGTGCGAAGGCCGGGGGAACGCAGATGACGCAAGGCGGCGTGGTCGGGATCGAATCGGTCGAGGTAATCGATGAAGCCGACATCACCGATGCCGATGCTCGTAGTGCAGGATACCCTGATCGCGCAGTTCTGATCGAACACCTCAACTACCGCGAAGACCCGATCTACCGAATAGGAGTTCGATGGGTCGGCGAAGATCCGCGTATCGCTCTGCGCTCGAGCGACGATCTTTCCGAAAACGAACTCGCCGAGATCATCGCCAAGCTCGACAAGATGGACCGCACCAGCAAACGAGGGAGCTGGACGCAGTCTTACTTAGAGGTCATCCAGTCTATGCCGGCTACCTACTCCGGCCTGCTCGCAAACTACCTCGGCCTCTCACAAGCGGAGTTCAAACCATGGGTGCGAAAGCTCAAGACACTCGGCCTCACCGAGAGCTTAGACGTCGGATATCGTCTGTCTCCGCGGGGCGAGAGAGTTCTAGAAGAACTAATGCAGAAAGACAAACTCACTTAACTTCAGACGTAAACTTCCCCTTTAACACCGGAACGCTCCGCAAGGTTTGGGCGACGAAATCGACACTGCTAAGATCCGAACGCGCATCGATGATCCTGACCGGATCAGCGAAGGCATAACGCCGCGCATCGGCTCGGAGAACATAGGTATTCTCCGACCCGACCCGCGTGAACCTGTAGTAGCCGAAAGTGTTCGAGAGTACCGCCCGAGTGACGCCTTTTTCGTCGGCCAGGGTGAGTACCGCTCCGCGAATCGCACGTCCGGTTTCGTCTGTAACGCGGCCGGATATAGTCACGTCGGCGGCAGTCGTTAAAGTCGTAAGCCAGATCCGAGCGGTGAGAAAATCAGAGCCACCGCCACCGGCCACGGCGATCCGGTTGCCCGAATAAATGGCCACACCTCGAATGAACTCCGTGCCGCCGAGATCGATCGTCGCCTTGCCGTCAGTATTAAAAGCGTTATCGAGCGAGCCGTTCGCGTTATACCGAACAAGGGCGAGATCCGTTCCTAGACCTCCGCCAAAGTCGTCGGTAAATCCCGCGGCAATGATCTTTCCATCGGGCTGGATCACTACAGCCTGGCCGATGTCGAAGTTTGCACCCGGTCCGATAGCCGTTGTTGCAATTCCATCCGTATCAAAGGTCGCATCGGGTGTCCCGTCGGCGTTGTATCGAACCACCGCGAAGTCAGCCCCTAAGAATTCATCCTCGGTAAATCCGACCGCTACGATCTTCCCGTCGGACTGCATCGCAACCGCGGTGGCAATGTCAAAAGTTGTGCTCGATCCGATCGTCGATATCACTTTGCCATCGCCTTCAAAGGACGAATCGAGAGTTCCGTCGCTGTTATACCGGACAACGGAAAAGCCGATCGAATCACCGCTAGCGTCTTCGGTATATCCGGCGGCGACGATCTTGCCGTCAGGTTGGATGACAACCGCCCGAGCAAAATCGCCGACGGCGTCTGCGCCTATCGGCGTAGTGACCTTACCGCCGATTCCGAAAAGGGGTTCCAACGAGCCGTCCGTGCTGTATTTAACGACGGCATAATCGGAGCCCGAACTGCCCATGTCGTCGACATAGCCCGCAGCGACGATTGTTCCGTCGGTCTGGATCGCCAGAGCGTTGGCAATATCCGTCACAGAGCCTGGCCCGATCGGCGTCGTCACCTTACCACCCACGCCAAAAGAAAGATCTAGCGATCCGTCCGCGTTGTATCTGACGACCGCGAAATCCGTTCCCGAACCTCCGATTCCGTCCGCCTGTCCCGCCGCTACGATCTTTCCGTCCGTCTGAATCGCAACAGCGTAGGCAACATCCGCGTTCGATCCAGGGCCGATCGCCGTTGTGACCCTTCCGCCAGCCCCAAACGATACGTCGACCGAACCGTCCGCGTTGTATCGCGCCAGCGCAAAGTCAGTGCCGGTTCCGCTGATACCCTCCGCATATCCGGCCGAAATGATCTTGCCGTCAGGCTGGACCGCCACCGCCATTGCCTCGTCAAGAGCGCCACCGTAATCTTGGTATCGGTACCCCGCTGAGTTGAAACTAAGGTCAAAGGTTCCTTCTGTTTGAGCAGAAACCGGAATTGATGCGAAAAGAATCATCGCGAGCGTGAGGATACAAACGGAAACCGCTCTCAGGAAAGAGACGTGCATAAATCATCCACTCCTTGCTCAGCCTTTCGAAAACCTATGTAGATTACGTCTGGGACGTCAGGTAAGTGAGGCGAGTATAGAATGCTGACGCCGGAAACGTCAATAAAAATCGGCGTTACTAGAGGACTTTCCTTGAGGCAACTTCACTAATACAGTAAATACAGGCGGCGCATTTCCGTAAACGACCCGAGCTCCTCTTGCCAAGAATCCTGGATCTCCTGGAGATGAACGCCGATTTCAATAGCCTGGCGAATCTTGTCGGTCCCACAAACAACATCGAAAGGATTCTTTCCGAACTCGTATTCGTATTCGTTTTGGCGCCATTGGAAGTGGTTGGGGTAGAGGTCGTAGGCGGTCTTGACCATGGCGATCCCAACGATGACTGGGGTGAAGGCAGCGCGGTCGGTAACGTGGAGCTGGATGCCGCCGCAGGTTTCGCCGGCGAACTCTGAAAACCATGGCTGGAACCAGGCTTCGCGGAAGGCGACGCCGGGAAAGTCGAACTTGCGAAGCTCGGCGGCCCAGGCGTAGGGATCGATGTATGAAGCGCCGTTGAGTTCGAACGGCATCGTCGTACCGCGGCCTTCGGAGAGTTCGGTCCCTTCGAGGTGTACCGTCGCAGGGAATACGGCGCAGGTATCGATGGTTGGGATGTTGGGCGACGGCAGCACCCACGGCAGGCCCGTGTCCTCATGCCACATCTCGCGGCTCCATCCCGTCATTTCAATGACCTCTAGATCGCAGCCGATGTTCCAATGTTCGTTGAACATCTTCGCCATCTCCCCGATCGTCATTCCCGGGCGCGTCGGCAGCTCAAACTGGCCGACGAACGAGGTGAATTCTTTCTCAGTGACGTTGCCTTCTACGGTGATGCCATTGATCGGATTCGGCCGGTCGCAGACGATGACGCGCTTGCCATACTTCGCCGCGGCCATCATGCAGTAGGCCATCGTGTACGTGTAGGTGTAGATGCGGCAGCCGACGTCCTGCAGGTCGACGACAAAGGTATCGATCTCTTCGCACATCTCCTCGGTCGGCACACGCGTCTCGCTGTAAAGGGAATAGACCATCAGGCCGGTACGCGAATCGCGGACGTGCGGCGTCTCGATCATGTTGTATTGCACGTCGCCGCGAATGCCGTGCTGCGGTCCGAAGAGCGCGGTCAGGTTAATGTCGGGATGCTCAAAAAAGATGTCGGCGTCGTGGCGAAAGTCCGGAAAGACCGATGCCGGATTGCATACGAGCCCGATCCGCTGGCCAGCGAGCATTGTGAGGTTTTCTTCTTTTAGGACCTCGATGCCGAGGCGTGTGCGTTTCGTGGTCATGGCTAAAAAAATGAGGCGGGGAACAAGCCCGCCTTCCTTACTGAAATGTTTAGGGTCGTCTTACTTCGCGTCCGTGATGGGCGCGTCCTGGGCATTTTTGCCGACCGACTTGATACCGCTTTCCATCGAGGCTTTTGTCTTATACATCTCGCTCTTTCCGATCGGTTCGCCGTTCGATGCTTTCAGGACAAAGAAAGCTGATCCGTCTTTCGCCGTCTTCCGCTCAAAACGCGCGTCGTTGCCTGCGTTCTTCTGCACCGACGCGATGCCGCCTTCGGCACCTTTGCGCGAATCGTAACTCTCGCTCGAGAGGATGACTTGTCCGTTCGAAGCCTTCAGATTGAAGCTGAACTTTCCGGTCTTTCCGGTTTTGATCTCAAATTTCCCCGCCATGTTTTTTCTCCTGGTTCTAGAAAGATATACCAATGAAATCTGTGGACGCCAAAAGTTTAGCACACGCTATTCGAGCGTGTCGCTGGCACCCATGACATGTGGCTGAAGTTTGTTGCGATTGATGATGCGGGCACATCCATTCCAGCGAAGTTTCGATTCTTCGTTGCCGTCGCCGGCCATCGAGTCGGCTTTTTCAAACCATTCCATCGCCTGTACGAACAGCTCGTACGCCTGCAAGCCGCCCTTGGCGAGCGTCGCCTTAGCACGGCGTTCGTAGACGATGCCGGTGTAGTAAGCACGCTGATATTCGTCGCGGAGTTTGGCGACGTATTCATTGATGTGCGTGTCGCCTACCGCGTAGTCCTTACCGAATCGATCGCTCATGGCGAGGACGAGATTCTTGATCGCCTCTTGGTTGTCGGGCTCGACGGCGAGGATATCGAGATAGATGCTCTCGGCTGCACTCGGTTCGTTCAGCAAGCGATAACGATTCGCCTTATCAAGCGCCGCGGGGATTGCTTCGGTCGATATTGGTTTGAGTTCGAACATATCCCTAGAGCTTTCCTCCTGTTTCTGCGGCCTTGAAGGCGACTTCGCTACGATACCAATTGAGGAATCCCATTATTCCCCCGAACAATACGCCGTGCAAAAGAAATGTGAACCACGTTTGCGGGGAGGTAAAATACTGCCCGATCGTCTGTCCTTCGTCGCGAAAAACAAAGACTCCTACGATCTGCATAACCACTGCAAACGGCCCGCCCATGAGCAGTATTCCATCGATAAGCAAATAGCGACCGATCCCACGTCTGCGTTTTTCCGCCCAGATTTCCCTCGAAAACTTCATTTCTTTCGGAATAGCTTCACAAGCTTCTTCAATGGATCATAGTGTTCATCCACAACGCGTTCTTTGAGCGGAATGATAGCGTTGTCGGTGATGGTGATGTGTTCGGGGCATACCTTTGTGCAACACTTGGTGATGTTGCAATAGCCGATGCCGAACTCATCTTTTAGCTCGTCGACGCGGTTCTCGGTGTCGAGCGGGTGCATCTCGAGAGCGGCCGAATAAACCAAAAATCGCGGGCCGATGAACTCGTCGTGCTTTACGTGATCGCGCAGGACGTGGCAGACGTCCTGGCAGAGGTAGCACTCGATGCACTTACGAAATTCCTGCACGCGGTCGATGTCGGATTGCTGCATCCGCCATGTACCGTCCTCGGCGTCGGGCGGCCGCGGTTTGAACTTTTTGATGCGTTTTTTGACCTCGTAATTCCACGAGATGTCGGCGATGAGATCTTTGACGGCCGGGAAGGCTCGCATCGGTTCGATGGTGACAGGCTGCGTGACGTCGATCGTATCGAGCCGCGTCATGCACATCAGCTTCGGCTTGCCGTTGATCTCCGCCGAACACGATCCGCACTTGCCGGCCTTGCAGTTCCACCGGCATGCGAGATCGGGCGCGGTCTCCGCCTGGATCTGATGCACCGCGTCGAGCACGACCATACCCTCAGTTACTTCGGTCTGATACTCGACCATCTCCCCGCCCTCGCGTCCGCCGCGTCTGATTGTAAATGTTGCTGATGCCATAGGAATTAACCGCAAATGAACGCGGATAGACGCAGATAGGAAAACTTATTAAGTCTGTGTTCATCTGCGTTCATCTGCGGTTCCATATTCTCAACCCATCTCCTCGATCACAGCTTTCAATTCTGCCGGCATTTCGGGAATCGGTTCATGGGAGATCTGCATTTGGCCGTCGACCTCTTTTACGGCCACGTTAAACTTCGCGAACGCGGGATCTTTGTCCGGGTAATCGTCGCGGAACTGTCCGCCGCGGCTTTCTTTGCGTTCGATGGCGGAGCGGGTGATCGCCTCGCTAACGGTCAGCAGATTTCGCAGATCGAGCGCGGTATGCCAGCCGGGGTTGAAGTCGATGTTGCCCGTGACCGATGACTTCGAGGTTCGTTCCTTTAATTTGTCGAGACCGTCGAGAGCCTCTTTCATCTCGTCTTCAAGCCGCACGATGCCGACGAGTTTCTGCATCATGTCCTGAAGATCGTTTTGGATGACGAAAGGATTTTCACCACCTTCCCGGTTGAACGGTTCGAGCGCTCGTTTTGCTTCGGATTCGATCAACGCAGAGTCTATCGAACCGTGGCCGTTCTCTTTCGCAAACTGCGCGGCGTGTTCGCCCGCACGTTTACCGAACACGATCAGGTCCGACAGCGAGTTTCCGCCGAGTCGATTCGCACCGTTAATACCGCTCGCACATTCGCCCGCAGCGTACAATCCCGGCAGTGTCGAAGCCTGCGTATCCGCGTCGACACGAATGCCGCCCATGATGTAATGCGTCGTCGGCCCGACCTCCATCGGCGTGGTCGTGATATCCAGATTCGCGAGCTGCATGAACTGGTGATACATGCTGGGAAGCTTGCGTTTGATGTGTTCGGGCGCGTCCTTGATCTTCTCCTTGATCCACGCGATGTCGAGATAGACCCCGCCGTGCGGAGTGCCGCGGCCCGCCTTCACTTCACGATTGATGCAGCGCGCGACGTGGTCACGCGTCAGTAGCTCCGGCGGCCGCCGCGCGTTCTTGTCGCCGGTCACGTATCGCCAGCCTTCTTCCTCGTTGTCGGCGGTTTGCTCCTTATAATTCGCGGGAATGTCGTCGAACATGAACCGCTTTCCTTCGCTGTTGCGCAGGATACCGCCTTCGCCGCGCACGCCTTCCGTGACGAGGATGCCGCGCACGCTCGGCGGCCAGACCATTCCGGTCGGGTGAAACTGGATGAACTCCATGTCGATCAGTTCAGCACCCGCGTGATACGCAAGCGCGTGGCCGTCGCCGGTCCCTTCCCAGGAGTTCGATGTGATCTTGTAAGCGCGACCGACGCCGCCGGTCGCGAGGATGACGGCCTTTGCCTTGAACACGCGGAATCGCCCGTGCTCGCGTTCGTATGCAAAAACGCCGACGACGCGATCGCCGTCCTTGAGCAGCGAGATTACCGTGACTTCCATGTGGACGTCGATGCCCTGATGGATACCGTGGTCCTGAAGCGTGCGGATGAGTTCGAGTCCGGTACGGTCGCCGACGTGTGCGAGTCGCGGATAGCGATGTCCGCCGAAATTTCGCTGATTGATGCGGCCATCCTTGGTCCGGTCGAAGACTGCTCCCCAGCCTTCGAGTTCGCGGACACGATCCGGCGCTTCTTTCGCGTGCAGTTCTGCCATGCGCCAATTGTTCACATACTGGCCGCCGCGCATCGTGTCGGAGAAATGGACCTTCCAATTGTCGCGATCGTCGTTGTGACCCATCGCCGCCGCCATCCCGCCCTCAGCCATTACCGTGTGCGCCTTGCCAAGCAGCGACTTACAAATTAGCCCGACGCTAACGCCCGCCGCGCTCGCCTCGATCGCCGCACGCAACCCCGCTCCACCGGCACCGATGACGAGAACGTCGTGTTCGAATGTTTGATATTCAACCATTAAGAGTTGTTAACCACCGAGTTCGCGGAATTCTTTACCGCAGATGAACGCGGATAGACGCAGATCAAATAATGTCTCTGATGCGATATCTGTGTTTATCTGCGTGCATCTGCGGTTAGTTGTTTTCTTTTGTGTTCTGTAACAGATCTAAAAGAGCCGGTAGTCCGTAAACACTCCCATCGAACACATCCGAACGTAGAAGTCCGAAAATCCCACCCAGAACAAACTCATCCACGCGAACAGCATATGACGCTTGTTCAGCTTGCTGACCCAGTTCCACAATCCTTGCCGCACCGGCTTGTCTGAGAGAACGTCGCACCCGCCCCCGACCAAATGCCGCAGCGAATGACAGCCGAAGGTGTATCCGCCGAGCAGGATGACGTTCATCGTCAGCACAAGCGTCCCAACACCGATCCCGAAGCCATCCGAAAATTGCGTTGCGGCGATCGCGTCGTACGCGAGGATGCCGATGAAGACGATCGCGACGTACAGAAAATATCGGTGGATGTTCTGGAAGATCAGCGGAAACTTTTTTTCGCCGCGATACTCGTGTCGCGGTTCGCCGACGGCACACGCGGGCGGATCGGCCCAGAAGGATTTGTAATAGGCGCCGCGATAGTAATAACAGGTGAACCGAAATCCGCCGGGAGCCCAAAGGATCAGAAATGCGGGCGTGATCGGCAGCGGAAGATTCGGCATCCAGGACGGCCACGAACCCAGCCAGGAATGCGTCGAGAGCGGTTGTCCGGCGGCTTCCCAGATCAACGGCGAATACATCGGCGAAAGGTACGGCCCAAACGTGTAATGCGCGCCCTGAAACGCCGCCCACGTCGAATAGACGATGAACGCCGAAAAGCCGAGAAACACGACCAGCGACTGAATCCACCAGCCATCTTTCCGCATCGTCTCGCCAAAGCCGCGACGCGTAATGTGAACCAAGTTCGATGCCATACGGCCCGAGTTCCCTCCGTTCGATTCTAGTTTGTGATTCTCGACGCTCTGCCCGGCAGAGTTGCGGGCCTGAGCACGTAACGTGTATATGGAAATTACGCGATATTACGAGGCAGGTCAAGGACTTACAGGCTGTGGTGTTCGAAAACGGCGAGGCGATCGCGGGTCATCTCTTCATCGTAACCTGCGTCCGACGCGAGTTCGGCAAAACGATCGGATTCGACCCACACGATCGGCATTAACGCGCAGAGCGCGAACGAATCCGCTTCGAATTCAGCTCGCGTTCGCTTGCCGACGCCGTGGTAATTAGCGGTCGCCGTGCCCGACGGAGCGTGGAGCAGGTAATGTGCGAATTCGTGAAACATCACGAACAATTTCTTCTGCGGCGAGAGTCGGCTGTCGATGGCAATGAAGTGCCGGCCCATCGCACAGTAATAAAAACCGCTCACTTTGAGCGGCATCTCGGTCACGGTTACGTTGTGCTTGCGGCAGAGCCTGTGAAAATCAGCCTCGATCAGCGGACGCCTGTTCCAAGGAATACGAAGGCGGGAGATTGTATCGGCGAGCAGGAGCATGGTGTCTTATTTATAGGACACTGTATCATACAACGATCGTACTTTCAACCGATAAGATTTTACCCGCGTTTCTTGTCGGGACGGGGTTTGTTGGCGGCTTTGTTTGTTCGCGGTGTTACAACCGAGGCCTTGAATTCGGAGCCGCTCTGCAAATCGCTATCGTTCTTGGTGTTCAGCAGCTTTGACTCTTCGAGTATCTTCTTCGCCGCCTTCGCCGCTTTGCTGGGTCGTTTCTTTGCGGTTGCCATATAGTACTAGCCTCTCACAATCCAGCCGCCGCCGACAACTTCTTCGGCCGTCTCGGGGTCGTAAAAGATGGTGGCTTGCCCTGGGGTGATGGCACGTTGGGGTTCGTCGAAGACGACGCGGGCGTGGGCATCGGGCAGGGCGTAGATCGTGGCGATCGCAGGATCGTGGCGGTAGCGGATCTTCACGAGAGCTCGGACCGGCTCTGTTGGTTCGTCGAACGCGACCCAGTTGATCCCCTTCGCGGTGAACTGAATCTCCTCAAGCTCGTCCATCTCGCCGACTATGATCTGGTTCTTGGCCCGCTCGATCTGCACGACATAGAGCGGCTTCTCGTGCGCTATCCCGAGGCCGCGGCGCTGGCCGATGGTGTAGCGATGGATGCCGGTGTGCGAACCGATCACTTCACCGCCAGTGCTGACGATCTCCCCGGCTTCGGGCATTTCGTCGCTGCGTCCTTCGTGGTCAAGATAGCGGTCGATAAACTCGGAATATTTACCATCCGGCACGAAACAGATCTCCTGCGATTCCTGTTTGTCGGCGGTGTAAAGATTCGCGTCACGGGCGATGTCGCGGACCTCGCTTTTCAGCATCTCGCCGAGCGGAAAGTAAGACCTCGAAAGCTGTTCCTGGTTGAGCTCCCACAGGAAATAGCTCTGATCCTTCCAATGATTGCGCCCGCGAAACAGACGATAGCGGTTCGCGACATCATCGTATTCGACGCGAGCATAATGACCCGTCGCGACCTTTTCGCAGCCAAGCGACAGCGCCATTCGGTCGAGCGAGGCGAACTTCAGACGCGAATTACAGGCAACGCACGGGATCGGCGTTTCACCCGATAGGTAGCTTTGAACAAAGGGTTCGACGACATCGCGCTCGAAATCTTTTTCGAGATTGAGTACGTAAAAGGGAATGTCGAGGCTGTCGGCGACGCGGCGGGCGTCGTAAACATCGTCGAGAGAACAGCAACGCGAAGGCAGCGGATCGCCGTTCTCGTCCACACTGATTCCGCGGCGCTGATTCCACAGCTGCATCGTGAAGCCGACAAGTTCGTGCCCCTGTTCCTTTAATAATGCGGCCGCCGCCGAACTATCGACGCCTCCGCTCATTGCGACTGCTATTTTCATCGTACTTCTAACTTATAGAATATAATTTCAACACGCGTAATGAAACTTTGATGCGAACCGCGAGATTTCTAGCATTCCTCTTATTTGCTGCTTTTCCGACCATCGTGAGCGGTCAACAAGAGGCGTGTTTGGTTGCCGGGCGTCTCGACATACTGAGAACGCAGATCCTGAATGCGACCGGGCCCAAGGAAGCAAGCGTTCCACTTCACGAAGAGTTCCTCAAATCCGCAAACTCGATCGTCGCACTCATTCAGCAATCGCGTATCCCAGGAAAAGACGGCGAGAAAGCAAAATCGTTGTTTAGCGAAGCTCAGATAGCTTCGACAAAGCGTCTTTGCTCGATGCTGAACACCGAGCCCTGGCCGACTCGAGCAGCGGTCGGCGAAGATGGAATGAACTCGTTCCTTTACCTGATCGGACGAACGCTGACCATCAAAATGCAGCTCGAACTTTATCCTCTGGTCGCGGCCTCGTTTGAGAAAGGTGAGCTCGCGGGCAGCGATACACTCGCTGCATACGTCGACCGGCTTCGGGTCGCTATCGGACGAAAGCAGTTGTACGGGACGCAGGTTGCCGTGCGCGACGGCTTTCTTGTTCAAGCACCGATCGAGATCGCAAACGAAGTCGATAAGCGTCGGGAGTTGATGAAGCTCGAGCCGCTGCGACAGTATGAGCGGGCTCTCGAGATCGCAAACGGCTTGCCTTTGATCCGGGCGGTTTCCGAGCCGGTCGGTTCGTTTGCGGCTCGAAGGGTGTCATCGGACTCGGCCGGAACCGGCGACGATTCGCTCGGTCTCGAGGGCGAAGGTCCGGTGATCAAGCTTGAGACGGCGTTCGTCTCGATCGACGTCAATATCCCCGATGCGGCGGACGGTACGTCGGTTACGCTGGGGAAAGGTGATTTCAAGCTCTTGGACAACGGCCAGCCCGTAGAGATCGAAACTTTCTCAAAGGCTGAAACACCCTTCGATATCGTTTTGCTTCTTGATCTCTCCGGCTCGACATCTGACAAGGTCGGCTTGATCAAGAAATCTACGCGGCGATTTGTCGAGATGAAGCGGCCCGGCGATCGGGTCGCAGTGATCACTTTCAACGACAGCCAAACCGTCGTTTCGGGGCTCGAAACAGATCAGGCCATATTGCTGCAGCGCATCAAGAAGATCGATGGCAACGGAGCTTCGGCGATCTGGCAGTCGCTTGAATTTTCAATGAATATGCTTGACGACAAGTCGGACAAGGGACGGCGACGAGCGGTCGTGCTGATGTCTGACGGGGCCGATAATCTGCTCGACTTTTACCCGCGTCTAGCGAACAGTATCTCCTTTGCCGACCTTATCGAATCGATTCAAAATTCGAATACTACGATCTTCCCGATCTTCCTGGATACGTTCGACAAAGGTGACAACCGCATTCGCGACAATTCCCAACGAACCCTGAATTACATAGCGGAGCAGAGCGGCGGCACAGTGTACACAGCAAAGAAGCTCGACGACCTCGAAGGCATCTATGACCGTGTCCTGAAAGGGGTCGGGACGGTTTATACCCTCGGATTCTCGCCTGAGGCAGAGTCCACAGGACGCGCGTGGCGGACGATCAAAGTAGAAGTTCCATCGCGGCCAACATTAAGGCTTCGCCACCGTCCCGGATATTTTACCCGATGATTCAACGATCTTTCCTGATCGAATATTCGATCTCTTTCGCCAGTTCTTTCCCTTTGATCTTGTCGATCGTCGACCAGCCGTAGCCCGGCATGGGCGCGTCGACCCTTCCGCTTCTCCAAAGCGTGCTCCCGCTGCCGCTCTCGAGCCACGCCTCGACGTTCCAGTCTTCAAGCGGCTGGTTCTCGAGAATGTCACCCCGCTTCCGGTTTTGAATGCTTATCGGAGGGTCGCTCGGCATCTCCATATCGATCAGGCCTTTCAGAACCGCATCCGCCGAAGCTGCGTCTTTCGCGACATTGATGCCGTACTTGCCGATCCAGCGTTCCAGAGCGTCGAGAAACTTTGCGCGCTTCTTCTTGACACCGCTGCACAGCTGCCAAACTCCGTTGACCATCTTGCGGCACGGGGCATCGGCAATGTCGAACGAATCACGATCGACATAGATCGAGAGCACATCGCCGAGCCGGCGGATCGCCCGAGTTTGAGCATCAGTTTCTATCGAAAGAAAGGCGAGGAGAGCGAAAAGGCTAAAGAGCACGAACGTACCTGGTTTTCGCATATCACCTAAAGACGCAAGACGTAACTATTTCCGGACAAACATCGGACGAGATCACGGTCAGTGGCGTTGTCCACGATCACGAGGGTGTGAACTTTTGCGGAAATTTTGTCGTAAAGGTTCACTTCCGCTAGCAAGTTATGCTAAGGTCTTGAGAATCATGCGTAAGGAACTTGTCTAATTCAGCCGCTCTTTCGTTTTCCTGACACTGCTTTCGGCAGATGTTTTGGGATGCCTTGTTAGGTGCAACATCTTGCACAATCGGTTTTCATTTATTCTTGAGGTTTTCATATATGTCGTTTGACGGGCAAGATGCGCCGCAAACAGCGGCGGACAATTCGTTTTTAACTGTTCTGCGTGAAGCGTTCGTCGGCACGACGCGTGACTTCACGACCGGGCCGATATTGCCTGCGCTCATCATCCTTGCGATCCCGATGATCCTTGAGATGTCGATGGAAGCACTCTTCGCGATCGTCGATACCTTCTTCGTGTCGAGGCTCGGAGCGTCGTCCATAGCGGTCGTGGGACTGACGGAATCGATACTGGCACTGATCTATGCGGTGGGCATCGGATTGAGCATCGGTGCGACGGCGACGGTTGCTAGGCGGGTCGGCGAGAAAGATCTTGACGGAGCCGCTCGGACCGCGACTCACGCGGTGTATCTCGGCCTGATCGTTTCGGTCGTGATGGGCGCGGCCGGGATCATCTTTGCGCCGACTCTATTAGGGCTTTTGCGAGCCGAACCCGAAGTTATCGCGCTCGGAACGCCGTTCATGCGGATCATGCTCGGCTCAAACGTGGTGATCGTTTTCCTGTTTTTGCTGAACGGTATCTTTCGAGGTGCAGGCGACGCCGCGATCGCGTTTCGAGTGCTGCTGATCGCCAACGGTTTGAACATCCTGTTCTGTCCAATGTTTATCTTCGGCATCGGACCGTTTCCCGAACTCGGCGTGACAGGCGCCGCCGTCGCTACAGTTTGCGGCCGAGGTGCGGGCGTGATCTTTGCCGCGTGGGCGCTGTTCGGCCGTAAGAATGGGCGGCTTCACGTGAGCGCTGCTCACTGGAAGTTCGATCCGAAATTGCTCGTCAGCCTCGTTCGCTTATCGAGCACCGCCGTCTTGCAGTTCCTGATCGCTACGGCGAGCTGGAGTGGCCTGGTCACCATTCTCGCGGGCTTTGGTACGGCCGCACTTGCGGGTTATCAGATCGGGCTGCGGGTCATCCTGTTTGTGCTGCTTCCGGCCGTAGGGTTGGCTAATGCGTCGGCAACGCTGGTCGGTCAGAACCTCGGTGCCGGTCAGCCAGATCGTGCCGAGCGTTCCGTATGGCTTGCCGGTGCGATCAACGCCGTCCTGCTCGGGCTTGCAGGTTTGTTCTTCGTGATCTTCCCGGATCTTGTGATCGGGATCTTCACGCAGGATCCGGAGGTTGCGGCGATCGGACGCGCTTGCTTACGCATCGTCGGTTACGGCTACGCATTTTACGGCCTCGGGATGGTTATGGAGACGTCGTTCAACGGCGCCGGTGATACGTGGACGCCGACGTACCTGAACTTCATTGTGTTCTGGCTGTTCGAGATCCCGCTCGCATACATCCTTGCGAACCATTTCAACTGGGGTCCGCAAGGCGTTTTTTGGGCGATCACGCTGGCGTTCTCGCTGCTCGCTATTTCGGCGGCTCTGCTGTTCAAGCGCGGGAAGTGGAAGTTGAAGACAGTCTGAAGATTCAGTAGGAATTCTTACAGGATGTACAGGATAAACACGATGGTTTCCTCGATCCGTCGATTATCCTGTTCATCCTGTATATCCTGTTTGAATCGTTCTCTCCGACCGTCTGCGGTAGAATATGCTCGTGTCCTTCCCCGATCCCGCAAAGCACGAATATCCCGAGTGGGTCCTTATTGAAGACTACTTTTACTACGCTCGCGATGTGGTTTCGTTCGGCGATGAACTGACGCTGGAGAATCTTCAGAAGGCATACAGACGCGGGATCTTTCCTTGGCACATGGAAGGCGTTCCGCTGCCGTGGTACTGCCCCGATCCGCGCGCGATCCTACGGTTCAAGGACCTGCACATTCCGAAAAGCCTCGAGAAGGAACAGAAGAGATCGCGGTACACATTCACGATCGATCAGGACTTTACCCGGGTCATAACTGAGTGCTCGCACGCGCCTCGGACCGGCCAAAAGGGCACGTGGATCACGCAAGAATTTGTCGATGCATACGCGAGACTTCATGAGGCGGGGGTGGCTCACAGCGTTGAGGTTTGGGACGCTGAGGGCGAGATCGTCGGCGGCCTCTACGGCGTGGATGCTAATGGCGTCTTCTGCGGGGAGTCGATGTTTCACAAGGCTCCAAACACCTCGAAGCTCGCGCTGCTCTATTTGATCGACCACCTGAAATCCCGCGGCTCAACCTGGCTCGACGCCCAGGTAATGACCGCACACATGCGTGTACTTGGAGCGAAGGAGATCAGTAGACGTGAGTTCCTCCGACGGCTAAAGGAAACGCAGGGATTTGAGTTGAATCTTTTCGCAACGCGAACGCGAAAAGCACCCGGTAAATAAGTTATGCCGCATCGCGAAAGAACAAATATTTCTCCCGGACTTCGCGTCGCGATCGTTTTGAAGCAAGACCAGCGCACAGGTCGCGAAACGATCGGTGTTGTGAAAGACATCCTTACAAATTCATCGACCCATCCGCACGGGATCAAGGTTCGCCTAACCGATGGTCAAGTCGGCCGCGTGCAAAAAATACTCTCAGCTTCTAATTCTCACGCGCCTGCTTAGTTGGATTGATAGAGATCAGCAATATAGCCGAAATGAGTGAGATGCAGGCGCTGGTGACAAAGGCGGTCGGGGCTCCGAATTGGTTCCAGAGGAGGCCGAAGAGGAGTGACGCGGGGAAGACGGTGATGCCGTAGAAGAGGTTGTAGAAACCGTAGGCGGTACCGCGTTTTTCGTCGTCGACGAGGTCCGCGACGAACGCTTTTTCAACGCCTTCGGTAAGGCCGAAATATGCTCCATAAATGATGAACAGAGCCCACGCCTGCCACGCGGCATCGACAAACGCAAACGCAACGTAGACACCCGCATAGATCAGCCAGCCGGTCACGATCATCGAGCGCCGCCCGACTTTGTCCGAAAGATCTCCGCCGACCAGCGAGAAAAATACCTTGCTAAAATGCAGCACCATCCACAGTAGCGGCAGCATCGCGGGGGCGATCCCCGCTTGCTCGGCACGAAGGAGCAGGAATGCATCGGTTGAATTGGACAGCGTGAAGAGCGCGACGACGAAGAGCAGCCGTTTGAAGTTTCCGTCGAACTGCGACAACGAAAACTTGATCGGCATCCGCTCGATCTCGGAAACGGTGCGCTTCTCTTCGCGGACGAAGAACACGATCACGAAAAGTCCGATCGCGACCGGGATCGACGCGTAGAGAAAAACCTGCTGATATTCGCGTGTCGTCGGATTCTGCGGATCGGCCGCGAGATACGAAAGCAGAATGAACGCGAGCACCGGCCCTACGACGGCGCCAAGGTGATCGGCGGCCCGGTTGAAGCCAAACGCAAGGCCGCGGTTTTCGGGC
>JBEBGW010000338.1:0-4805 GCA_040081025.1 Pyrinomonadaceae bacterium
CCCGGAAGGCCGACGGCGTCAAACGCGAGGTGATCGGTTCCGCCGGTGTTGTTGATCGTTACGGTGTTCGCACCCCATTCCTTGAACGGATCAAGCCACGCTTTGAAGATCGCCCGAAGCTGTTCATTTCCTTGTAAGTAGATGCCGCGTATCTGGCCTGTTCCGTTGTCGAGATTGTAGTAAGCTGCAAACTTTTCGTGCGCCGGTTTCAACGTAAGCGGAAGCTGTGCCTGTTCAGGGCCGGGCCGAGTCGTGCCGTCGCCGCGTTGTGCGAAGGTCTTGGTTACATATCCACGCGAGCCGAGCAAGCCCTGCTCTTCACCTGTCCACAACCCGATGCGAATGGTACGTCGCGGCTTAAGTCCTGCCGCTTGGATTATGCGAACCGCCTCCATCGCTACCGTCGAACCAGCACCGTTGTCGGTAGCACCGGTTCCGCCGTGCCAAGAATCGAGGTGAGCGCCCACCATGACAACTTCGTCCTTCAGCTTTGGATCGGTGCCGGGGATCTCGGCGATCGTGTTGTACGCCTGAAGATCTTCTTCGGTCCAATTGACCTGCAGGTCGACGGTCATCTTCACCGGCACGCCCTGTTTGGCGAGGCGGACGAGGCGGTTGTACTGCTCGACCTCGGCGACAAGCTGCGGAATGGTTGCCGGAGCTTCCTTTGATGCGGTTCGAATACCCGGTGCCAATGTCGCGCCAGGGGCAGTCGGCGGAAGGCTCGCACCCATTACGCGGATCGCTCCCGCGTCTACGCCGAAACCCGAATCGATAAGAACTCCCGCACCCTCTTCGAAGTAAAAGCGGTTCTTACGTTGGCCGAACTGCATTGCGGCGATCTGCTGCGCATTCGGTGTAACCTGCGGGCCCTGCGGCGGACCGATTTGCAGCTTGGCATTCTCCATCTCGCTGAGAGCGGCATCCGTCTGGCGAGTAGCGGTCGGCTTGAAGATATCCTGTACCGGTCGATCTGGCACCGTAAGCACGATCGCTCCTTTGAGTTTGCCCTTGTACTTCTCAAGGCCGGCCTCGTCGTTCGCGTCAACATAGATGACGTCAGCCGTCACTGGTCCGGGAGTCGACGGTGACCAGGCTTTCGGATACGCGCGAAACGCCGTGGTCTGCTCACCCGCTTTGACCGTCGCGTAGAAGCTCTTAACTTCCCAGCCGCGGCCGAAGGTCCCCCAAGGATCAACGGCGCCATTGGTCAACCCCCATTTTTCAAGCTGCTGCTTGGTCCACTGATTCGCTCGCTTCTGTCCCGGTGAGTTGGTTAGTCTTGGACCGATGACGTCGGTGAGATAACGAATAGTCGCCATCGCCTGCGAACGATTCATACCCTCATCTTTGATCTTTCCGACCCAATCTTCAGACGGCGCGGCTGCTGTCCCGGTCTGGCCGATCGCGAGTCCCTGGATCAAAAATGACGCTAGAACCAAGAAAGCGAGATTCTTTTTCTGAAACATCCTTGTTCAAACTCCTGATAAATAAGAATTCTGTATTGATTTTGTACGGATCGAGAATCATTTGGGTTTCGCCGCAGACCGTACCATCCGCGTCATAATGGTGTAAAAACTTGTTGACACGTCCCGCCGGAGCGAGCAATACTGAAAACGGCCCTCCTCCCTTGCCAACCGGCGCCTACCCCTTTTGCGCACTCCGCGCCCACAACACAATGAAATTAAAACGCTTTGACGGGGCTTTAGCCCTTCTCGTGCATTTTTCCCTCGTTCTCTCGTTTCTTCCCTTGACCACATTCGCACAGGGCCAAAAGGGCCTTAGAAAACCGGTTGAACCAAAGATCGAGATCCAACCACAAGCGACCTCCGGGTCGACCAACCTATTCACATTCACAGGCGGCGGCGCCGCAACCTCGAACGGCGATTACGTGTCCGCATCCGGTGGACTTTCGACTTATTACAGCTTCTTTATAGAGGTTCCCCCATCTACCGCTGAACTCAACCTCGACATATTCGACGCGGATATCGGTCTCGGTGGAGCCGCCGAAGCAGCGGCCGGACGAGATCGGGCCCGAAGCGGCTTCGATTCATCGGTTACGTATTCGCTTCGAGATCCGGCGGGAACGGTTCGTCCGGTCGCGTTCACGACGGGCGATACAACAAACCCAGCTCTTTCCGACAACGCGTGGCTTTCGATCTTTCGAGGGAACGGAAGAAGCGTTGCCGATAACTTTGGGACTGTCGGTTTTACGAATAATGACGGTACAGACAACTTCACCGGAAACTGGATCGAGACGGATGCGGGCGGGGCGGGAGCCGGTTCGGGAAATGTACAGATCGCCGGGAGCGAACTGAGAGTGTCCGGCAATGGAAACTCGCTCGCACGGGAGGTCGATCTCGCCTCATCGGGACTCAACGTTTCTCGAGCTTTTCTTGACTTTACCTTTGATACGACCGGCAACCTCGATAACGCTGATCAAGTGGCGGTCGAAGTGTCAAACAACGGCGGAGGTGCATGGACGACCCTGGAAACGTTCACAAACGACAGTTCGGGTTCGCGGCAATATGATATTTCGGCCTACATTGCAAGCAACACCCGGATCCGCTTTCGCACTGCCGGAACCACTTGGACCGCGGGCGAATTCTTTGACATCGATAATCTGTCGATCAACGACGGAAGCGGCGGAGCGATCACACCCGGCCATTGGGAACTCCGCGTAGATATGTCCGGTTCCGGTGGTGACGATATCAACGCACTCGGTGTAAGGGCTCACGACGGCACTCCCGGAGCTGGCGGCGTTGAACTTAACATGTACGCGGCAGGAATGCTTCCGCTCGGCGTAAACAACCCCGCGAGCGGTACAAGTTCGCGAAGTTACACGCTATTTCCGTACATAACTTCGGGATGTTCCTGTTCGAAGAACGATTTCGACTATGACGGCAATAGCGGAACGGTCGGATCGATGAGCTACTCAAGCCGAACATCGACGTTTTCACAATCGTTCGCAAGCGCAAGCCTTTCGAGCGACAATGCCTGGAGCCGCGGAAACATTACCGGCTGGACTTCCGATCAAACTTCGGCTGAATACGGTATTTGGTCCGCGAACTTGTCGATCACGTCGTACATTTCTGGCGGCCAAAATTCTAATTATACCGATTGGTACATGGGCAATTACGCGGCTGCGGCCAATCCGCCGGCGGCAAACCCGGCAGCAAACTCTTTCAGGATCTATCTGCCGAACGATTCGGGCGCGGCTCCAGCCAAACCGCATCTCTCACAGAACTACATACAGATGAGCGGGCCGAACCCGATCGGTGTTGGCCAATCCGGCACGATGCGAGTCATTGTCAGGTTCGTCAATCCGACAGCTTTTCCTGTTACATTCACGGCGGCAAACCCCATCACTGCGAATGTACCGGGCTCGGGAGCCGTATTCGCCAGCGTTGGCTCGATCTCGCAGGGAAGCATCGTTAGCCAACCAGCTCTTGGAGGGACGGGCAACGTCGTCTGGAACCCGGGTTCGGTAGCGGCAGGCGCGACGGTAACGATGACGTATGACGTGACCGTGACGCCTACCTCCGCCGGTCAACGCATTCCGGTTACGGCGACTCCGGCTTCGGGGAACGGGACGCGAGCCCGCTACGTCGATGAGACCGGTAACACGACTCAGACGGCGGCTACGTATACGTTTGGCCCGATCTGCGAGATCGCCGTGACGCAGGGGGCTTTGAACCCGGCTCTCAGCGCGGCTCCGGCATCAATATCCGGACGCGTGTTTGCATCGGCGGGTCGCGGCTTGTCGAATGCGATCGTTACGATCACATCATTCGACGGAACTCTCCGAACGGCCCGGACCAACACATTCGGAATGTTCGCGTTTAAGGACGTCCCGACTGGCAGTTCTTATGTGATCGCGGTCGAATCAAGGCGATATGTGTTTCAGCCGCAGGTTCTGAACCTTGACGATTCGATCACGGGGCTTGAATTCGCGCCGCTTCCTTAGCGGCTTCTACAGATTTGCAACGCGGTAAACCCCAGTGACGAGCCGCGTTGCATATCCTTCATCTACAAGTTGGTGATTGGCCTGGCCCGACTCCCAGCGGTAGAATCCGAAGGTCCGCGACAGATCGCCAAGCAAGGTAATTCCACACATCTCGAGGTAGCATTTAGCGAGGCCGCGAACAGCGTCCTCGCGTTTCATTTTCTCGGCGATCTCATTAGGAAATCGCGCCTCGGCGAGCGTCCAAATATATGTGAACTTTGGCAAGTAGACGACCTCCTGAGGGACGACCTTCATCCGCTTTTGGAGTTCGTCGATCGCATTCGTGAGATCCTTTTTCTCTGAAAATCCGCACTCGGCACGCAGGTCTGCGGTCGCCATTTCCCATTCCTTGCGGAGAACTTTCAGAACTTTGCGTGCATTCTCGGAAAGCTCGTCCTTCTCCTTGCTCTTCGGTACACCCCAGATCGCGTTGAAGACCGGAATCAACCTCGGCGCGAGAAACATCGAGTTTCCTTTGACCAGCTTGGCGTAATACACTCGCGACCTTGCGATCACTTCGTCCTTGAGCACCCAAGCCCGGCTCGCTTCGAAATCCTTCTGAACATTCCGCGGCATATGAGCGTCACGCCTGCCGCAGACCGCCACGTAAACCGACGGCAAATTCTTTCTCGCATCTGTCAGACCCAGACAGAATCCGAGATCCTCGACCAGCGCTTCGACCTTGCCCATGACGCTCTGGGGGACCAGGACCTGGCCGGCCTGCTCTCTCGCGGCGTCGCGCTGCTTCTCCACTGAGTCGAACTGCTGTGCGAGCAACTGGTGCTCGTGCTGGAACTGC
>JBEBGW010000047.1:0-17746 GCA_040081025.1 Pyrinomonadaceae bacterium
CCGAGAACACGCAGATCTGCTGGTCAGAAGAAGAAGCTGCCGAGGTCTTGAAGATCTCGACCGAGACGCTTGCGAAGATCCGGAAGCGGAACGAGATCGGCCATACGTATGCGATACCGCCGACGAGCTTTGCGAAGGGAAAGCCCGCGAATGGACGTCCGGTGTATCTGCGACATCACCTTTTGAATTATCTGCTTCGTTTCGAAACGCACCCGACGGCTAAGGAGCGAATACGTTTCGAGAATGTCTATCCCATGTTCGAGAAGGCGGCTTGATATGAGCAATTTGAATTTACAAGGCAACCCGAGAGTGAAGATCGTTATCGACCGCAAACGCCTGACCGAGCTTGCGGCCCAGGGCTTGAGCCGTCGAGAGATCGCCGGAGTGATGGAGATCCCATGGTCGACGTTTCGACTGCATCTTGAATCGAGCCTGAGTCTTTATCAGGCGCTGGAAAGAGGCGAGCAGCGTGCCGGGAAGGTGAATAAGCGTACGCCTGTCTATGACGAAGAGGAACGACAGATCCCGCTCGTTCCGTTCGATCAGACCGTGCTGGAAGCGTTGCTAAAAGAACGTTATCGGAGGCGAAAACTGCCGACACGAAAGCGGATCGGGATCATTCGAGCGGTGACCGGCTGTAACGATCTTGGCGTCCTGGTGCGATCGCTCGAGCGGTTGATCCTTCGCCAAGAGGTCGTGATGTACGAAGGCATCACGTTCACGGAATACGAGGCAGTACCAAGATAAGGCTTTTTGCTCTGCGGGCAGGTGACGGGGCTCGCAAGAGAACGGTGGGCTTTCGGGCCGTCAGAGGGTGATTCCCTGCATACCCCCGGAGGCTGACCAAATTTAGTGGTGAATTGTGAATGGTAAACGGTGAATGGATATGAAGATGTTCTTGGAAATAGTTGCTAAAACGCTTTGCATTCTTGGTGTTGTCGTCGGGATCTATCTGATCGGTTACGGCCATGCTTTGGAAAGCATCGACGGTCAGATGTTGCAGCTGGAGCGGACCCGGAATCGGCTTTTGCAGGAACACCTGACGGTGATGAAGAAGCGTGAAGAATGCTTTGTCGACATCATTTTGGATCGTGACGACGAGATCGAATTTCTGTACGAGAAGCGGCCCTTGGAGGATCTGGAGAATTAGGTGAGCTGTCGAATAGTTGAAATTGATCTGCCGTTAGTGATCACCGCCGAGTTATTTGGACTGGTCTTGCGAAAAAGAAGAATGGCAGCTACGACCAAAGCAGACGTTGAAACGATGTATCCGGGACTGCCGGTCTATGTTGCGGTGGGGTTTGGTTCCGGATGGTTTGATAACACGAACATCCGCGAAGGGTATGGGAATCAGCATTCCGCGCGGTGCGAAGCCGGACGCGATCAAGGGCGCGGATGCCCATGCCGGTGGTATTTCGTTCTTTTTCAAACAATGGGGCGAATGGATGCCGGTGGAACCCGACTGGTGGAGTGATGGGCCGAATGATCGAGATTGGATTGGCAAGGGACTTATCACGATGGGTTCCCACGGTCAGACCGTTCACGAAGGCAATAAGTTTGAGTGGCTAAAAAAGGTTGGCAAGAAAAAGGCAGGTCGTTTGCTCGACGGCCGCGAATGGAATGAGTTTCCGAAATTGGAGGTTAGCGCATGAAAGAAGAGCAAGAAGTAAATCGTTGTGACTGTGGAGCAAGAGCGATCTTCGTTTTATATGGACGGTTCTTTTGCACCCAACATTGGCACAAATTCTGGCTGATGACGCAGCGTGATCCTTCGCTGAAAAGGGATTTACAGGGAAATAAATAAAGGAGGAAAGGCATAGGCAATGGCAAACGACAACAACCTTCAATTGGTCGAGATCGATAACGGCGACATGGTTCGTTATGCAAATCGCGAGCTTGCAAAGGTCATCCGTGACATCGCGGACCCGAACAAGAAAGCGACGATGGCTCGTGAGATGACCATCAAGATCAAGTTCAAACCAAACAAGGCCCGGAATGCCGCGGATCTGAGCTACAACGTGACTTCGAAAATGGCGAATTACGAAGAGAACGACGATACGCAGATCTATCTCGGTCGGGACAAATTGGGCGAACCGATCGCGAAAACGTACCAGCCGAATCAGACGGAAATGTTTCAGCCGGACGGCCCTAAACAGGCGGAAGCCCCGGCGAGCTGATATCGCTCGCCGGACATGTATCACCGGTTACTAGGATTTAGCTAAGTCATAGGAGATAGGAATTACAAATGGGCAATCAGTCCTTTGAAACAGAAGATAACGCGATCATACAAACGATCCAGGATGCCGTGCGAACGGATGTGATCAAGGTCGCGCCGGATGAGTATTTAACCCGCAATGTGTATTTGCCGCCACCGAAGCCGCATGCGGATGAATTTAAGTGTTCCTCGCTTACGGGGTTGGTCGATTATCTGAATGCCTCGGTCGATGAAAACATTCTGCCGAGAGTGGTGGTTCATGTGATCTCGCCCACAAAGGTCGAGGTCCTTACTGCGGTCGAGGATGTGGAGCAGAGACGCTTTACTGCTCTCGTCGCGAAAGCAGACGTTCCGACCATCGGGCTGATCGGAAGTTTTGTCGCCCATGAAGAGGCGATGATCCAGCTTCAGGCGTTGTTCGTCAACGAAGGCCAAGTGGTGAACGTTCTGAAAAACCTCGGTTCGGTCGTTGCCGACGAAGAGCTTACCCAGGGTGACGATGGCGTGACTCAGGAGATCGTGGTGAAAAGCATGATCGAACGCGGAGTTCAGAAGATGGATAATCCCGTTGCTCTCAAACCATTCCGTACGTTCACCGAGATCAATCAGCCGGAATCGCCGTTCATTCTTCGCCTGAAGAAGGGGAACGGTCTTTATGTCGCGCTGTTCGAGGCGGACGGCGGTAAGTGGCGAAATAAGGCCCGGACGGACATCAAGGATTTCCTTACAGAGAAGATCGAGAACAAGAAAATCCCGATCCTCGCTTAATTCACTCGATTCATCTTTTTCGTTCGAAACATATTCTTGGCAGGCTTCACCAGCCGGCGGGCCTGCCAAGAGTTAACCCCTCGTCGGCTCAATTTTTAGGGAGAGAAGGAAAAGTTCATGTCAAAACAGAAGATTTTGTCGGTATTAACGGTCGCGATTATCTGCCACGAGGCGAATAGAGCCTTATGCGAATCGCTTGGAGATCATTCGCAGAAGCCATGGTTGGAAGCCGAAGAGGGACAGAGAGTTTCGGCATTCAAGGGTGTGAATTTCACGCTCGACAATCCGGATCTACCGGCGTCCGCCAACCATGATTCTTGGCTCAAGGAAAAGGAAGAGACCGGTTGGAAATACGGTCCGGTGAAGAGCTTCGAGCTTAAGGAACATCCGTGCATGGTTCCGTACGAGGAACTGGCGGGTGGAGATCAGGCCAAGGATCATCTCTTCCGCGGCATCGTGCTTGGTCTGAGCGGACTCATCGCGCGAGACCCGGTTGAAGCTGCTGCCGAGGGTTCAAGCGATGCTTCGACATCGGAGGTGTCGGAAGCTGAGACCAGCACATCGACCGATGAAGTTTCGGAGGTGGCGAGTGATGCTCCGACAGCGGAATTGTCCTCTCCAGAGACGGACTCGGCGGTTGAGGCTGCGGTTGCAGAAGGGATGCCGGATCCCGCGTTAGCTGATGCAGCATCAGCAAGTCGTTGCTAGTTGGTCGGTATGGACGGCGGGTGTCCTGGTGATTCCCGCCGATCGAGAAGAAATGGAAAAGAGCTGGTCACGTCAACAACTTGAAGCCGAAATGAAGGAGAGCCCGCGGCGCCGACGCAATAAGCCAACGGGTGAGTTTCCAGGCATTCCGATCGGAAGCGAAGACGAAATCCAAGCCTACTTTTTTAAGTGGATCAATCTGCACAAGGGGCGATTTCCGATTCTCGCTCGTTTCTTTGCGATACCGAACGGCAGTCATACGACAAGGACCGTTCGCGGGATCTTGAAGATGACCGGGCGGATCAGCGGCCCGCCGGATACATGTCTTCCGGTTCCGAATGACGAATTTTATGGTCTCTACATCGAGTTCAAATCTGAGTCGGGAACGCTGTCGATAGAGCAGCGAGATTATTGCAAATTCTTGCGGGATGTAGGTTATCGCGTCGAGGTCTTTCGAACCTGGACGGATGCGGCAAACGTGACGATCGAATATCTGAGACTGCCTATCCAGAAGCTATGAAAGCGAAAGATTCCGTGTGTTTGAATTGCTCGCTTCCGATCTGCGATGAGCTGGCGGAAGGATGCCTTTATCGGGTCGTGACTGGCACGAATGTTAAGGCTCGGGTGAAAGCTGCGGCGGTCAGAGACGGTATCCGTAAGGTGAATTCGCTTCGGTCGGCGATCGCGGCGATGGGCTTTAAGAAGTATGACGGGCGGTGTAAGCCGGGTACCGATCCGGTACAGCGGCTTGTGTGGCGGGAGCAGAAGAAGGTTAGGAAGGTACGAAATGAAAATGCGACGAATCTCTGATGAAGAACTTGAAGAACTGCGTAAGCGGGGCATGACGCATTCGATGCATCATCTGCTGATCTCTTATCAAACGCTCGCTGATGTATTTGTCGACAAGACAAAGGATCTGCTTGAGCTAAAGCCGATCGACATGATCATTCACTGCCCGAAATGCAAAAAACAGCATATTGATCGGCCTGATGAACCCGGAATCTGCGAATGCGGCGATGAAGAAGATCGCCATAAATACGACTTCGATGGCAGGTTCAAATATTGCGAGACCCGGCACGGTTCGAACAATTCTGAGTGCGAATGCCCTGGCTTCAAGGTGTCGACGTGGACGAATCCGCCGCACAAATCGCACACCTGTCGAATTGATGATGGTGGTTGCGGAATCATCTTCCGGATTGCCGATGATGTGCCGACCAATGGCGTTGCAGAGATCAAAACGAGAGGTGAAAAGGACACATGGCCGAAGCAGCAGTAAAGAATAGTTTTAATCGCTACGACATCGTACAGGCGCTCGGTTCCGATCGGTGTACGCCGTGCGGTTCGAGAAAGATTCGGAAGCGTTCGCATTGCAGCCGGTGCTACTACTCTTTGCCGCCGGAACAGCGTCAGGCGTTGTACAACCTGGTCGGCGACGGATATGAAGAGGCGTTCATTGCTTCGCTCAAGACCTTGGGCGTCGATGCGGAGTTGGTGAGCTAAATGATCACAGCAAGCGGAGTTCACATTCAGAAAGTCGGTGGAGCCCAGGGCACGCCAACCAACCGTGACATTGCCATCCATGCCGGCAGGATCTGTCGATTCGGCGGTGCGGTTTGGTACACGCTATTGCCGCATCTTGTTTTCGTCGGATTGCTGGCCTATCGCCGATCGAGGTCGATACCAAACATGCTCTGGGGCTTTCTTCACGATGCCCATGAGATCGCGACGATGGACGTTCCGAGACCGTTTAAATGCGACTGCATGAGGACCGAGCAGGCGGCGATCGATAAGCGAATTGCCGAGAAGTTTTGGCTTACTAGGGGGATAGATCTTTTCCTGATCAAGCAGTGTGACGAGGATGCCTGCGATATCGAGGCGATGGCGTTGAACATCAGGAATTATGAAGAGGTCGGCCGCGATGGTTCACCGGTTCATAAGAATAAGGAAGACGAGTTTCTCTTCAGAAGGATCATTTCGAAAGGCTGGAACGGTGTGGATACCGTCTTTGGCGAGAACTATTGGGCGGTGCGGGAATTTACGGCCGTTCTCCAGGATGCCGAGTTTCAGGATCACGCCGCGGTGATGTCGCGCGTCCGTAAATGGGGGTTGCTGAATGCTGAAGATCTCAAATGATCTATCCATACCGCTTTCCGCGGTGACGCAAAAGATCGTCGTTTATGGGTCGCCGAACATGGGTAAGACCAACTTCGGGAGTGTGATGGCCGAAGAACTGTACGCGAATCATCTTCGGTTCTCGGTGATCGATCCGATGGGCGTCTGGTGGGGAATTCAGCACGGAGCTTCGGGGAAGCAGACCGGGCTCGAAGTCCTGATCCTTGGCGGCATTCATGGTGATCTTCCGATCGAACCGACCGCGGGCGATGTGGTTGCAGATCTTGTCGCAGATGAGTCTGTCTCAGTGATCATCGACATTTCGCGTACATCCGCCGGCAAAGCATGGAGCAAGGGCCAGAAGATCAGGTTCGTCCGGGATTACATGATCAGGCTGTACGAACGGCAGGTGGAGCATCGCCGTCCGATCCTGCAGATCATCGACGAGGCTGCACGCTACGCGCCGCAAACGATCATGTCAGGCGACAAGGATGCGGCTGCTTGTCTCGGTGCGATCGAGATGGTCTGCGAAGAGGGCCGGAACCTCGGCATTGGAGTGATGCTGTTGACGCAGCGGAGCGCTCGACTGTCGAAGAGCGTTGCCGAGCTTTCCGAAACGATGTTCTCGTTTCGTGTGGTCGGTCCTAACTCTGTTGCCGCTGTCGTCGACTGGTTCGGCGAGCATGTGCCAAAGGAGCAGCATAAGCAGCTCGTGAGCGAGCTTCGCACACTTCCTCAAGGAAAGGCGTTGCTCGTGAGTCCGGGTTGGCTCGAGTACGAAGGTTCGATACAGATCAGGCTTCGGACAACATTCGATTCGTCGAAGACGCCAGAGCATGGTGATGTCGTCGCTCCAGGGAAGGCTCAGAAGCCCGACCTTGAAAAATACCGCACTCGCATGGCCGAAACCATCGAGAAAGCGACGGCTGAGGATCCCAAGATTCTCAAGGCGGAAATTGCGAAGCTGAAAACCCAGATCGCGGCTGCCGCAGCGATACCGGCGGCGCCCGAAACTATAACCGAGACCGTCACGGTCGAAGTGTTTCCCAAGGACCTCGAAACGATCATTCTCAGCCGTTTGGAAAACCTCGAACGTTCCGCCGATCAGGTCGAGTACCAGGCAAAGAGATTCGTCGCCGACGTCAAAGAAAAGGTTGAAGTCATCAGCACGGTGATCCGTGCGGCGATCGAGAAAGAACCGGCAAAGGTTCCGGCGAAAGCTTCGCCTTCGGTGGTAAACGCGAGCCCGAAGCCTCTTCCTCAAAAATCCGAGCGGAATATGATTAAAAGTATTCCTGCTTCGGTTACGCCCGGCGAACTATCACCCTTACATCGATCGATCCTCGACGGCGCTGCGTTGCTTCATTCGATCGGATTACCAAACCCATCGATCGCCCAGGTCGGAGCCGTGATCGGTAAATATCACAATTCGGGCCGCATCCGCGGGGGATTTAACCAGACGCATTCGATGGGTTACGCAGTGATCGATAACGATCTGAATATCAGTCTGACGCCCGCCGGTCACTCAGAAGCGGAGATCCCGAACATCCATTCACGCGCCGATATCCATAACCTTTGGTTCGGCCGACTCAAGGGAAATGAACTGTCGTTTCTTCGGGCTCTGATCAAGGAGTATCCGTTATCTCTTACCTTGACCGAACTCGGCAAGAAGATAGGGAAAGACATCAATTCCGGCCGCGTTCGCGGTGCTTTGAATGATCTGGTCGATAAGGGCCTTGCTGCGATCAGTGGTGATGATGTCAGGGTTGCGGATGTGCTGTTCCCGGAGGGATTGAGGTAGATGCCACCTTTAGACGCAGCACCGATCAAGACGGCTCGGAAGAAGAAGCAGAAGACCATCAACGCGGTGGATCTCTTCTGTGGCGCCGGCGGAACTTCGACCGGATTAGTCAATGCGGTCATTGATCTCGGCTTCGAGATCAAACTTACCGCCATCAATCATTGGGATGTCGCGATCGCTACTCATTCGAAGAATCACGAGGATGTAGAGCATTTTTGCCAATCGATCGATGCCGTCGATCCGATAAAGATTGTTCCTGGGCGAAGGCTGCAATTGTTGGTAGCGTCTCCGGAATGCACGCATCATAGCCGAGCCCGCGGCGGTAAGCCGCGATCGGACCAGAAACGTGCCGATGCCTGGCTGCTCAAACGTTGGGTCGAGAAACTCTACATCGAGAACATCCTGATCGAGAATGTGAAGGAATTCGTCGAGTGGGGGCCGTTGAATGCCGATGACAAACCGGACAAGCGGCACAAGGGAAAATACTTCAAGCTTTTCATTGAGTTTCTAAAGATCAATTACAACGTCGAGTATCGGGTGTTGAATTGTGCCGACTATGGCGATCCGACCACGCGCGAGCGGCTTTTCATCATTGCTCGACGGAACGGGAAGAAGATCGTCTGGCCCGAAAGAACTCACGCTTCGCGAAAGGAACTCGCGAAAATGGCAACGCAGCCGGATCTGTTCGGAGAAAAGAAGCTCGAACCGTGGGTTTCTGCTCGAGAGATCATCGACTGGTCGCTTGAAGGCAAATCCATCTTCGGCCGTAAGAAAGATCTGTCTCCGAATACGATGCGGCGAATCTTTGCCGGACTTGAAAAGTACAGTCTCAAACCGTTTATCGTGCCGCAGCATACATCCAACGGCCCGCGCGACGTATCTGAGCCCGTCCCCACCGTTACTACGACCAGTCGAGGCATAGGCATAGCCGAACCATATCTGGTGAATCTCAAAAACAAGGATCGGCGGGATAGATCGATCGACGAGCCGACATTCACCCAGAACACCGGAAATCATCAGGGGTTAGTCGAAGTCGAACCATTTCTTATCAAGAACTTCGGCGGCGCGGATGAAGCAGAATATCGGTCAAAGTCGATCGACGAGCCATTGGGCACTGTCCTCGCAAATAGAAATCATCACGGCGTTGTAGAGGCGGAGGCCTTTGTCCTGGGCCAGCAATCGGGATCCGTTGCACGCGAGGTCGAGCAGCCGCTTCCAACTGTGTCGGGGAAAGGTGCAATCGCGGTTGTCGAGCCATTTACGGTCTCGGTTGCACATGGCGGCAATACCAACCCGCCACGTGATATCAATGAACCACTTGGTTCGGTCTTGGGCACTCCGAAGCATGCAATCGTCGAGCCGTTCGTGATCTCTGCCGGCGGGCCGGAACTGGACGCAAAAGGTGTCGATGAACCGATGCGGACTGTCCTAACCCGCGACCATCAAGCCGTGGTCGAACCGTTCGTCTTCAACATGGCGAATACATCGAACAAAGATGGGTCGATGTGCAAGGATCTGGACAATCCGCTCGTCACGATCAATGGAAAGGGGATGTTTGGTTTTGTCGAAGCAAAACCCTACATCGTCAACATGAAAGGTCAGAGCGATGCCCGAAGCGTTGACGATCCAACGTTCACCCAGACCAAGAAACAGCATCAATATCTCGCCGAGCCTTTTATCGTTCCATTCTTCGGTGAGCGCGAGGGACAGGAACCGCGCACGCGGAACATCAACGAACCGGCACCGACCGTTACGACCAACAATCGGATAGGCCTTTGTGAAGCCTATATCGTGAAGTTTTACGGGAACGAGAAAGGAGCCGAATCCGTCGACGCTCCACTCGCTACCGTGACCGCCAAGGACCGGTTTGGGTTGGTGCAGACTTCGTTCACTCCGAACCATGGTGAATATGGCCTTTACCTTCCGAATTTGAACCTGGTGATCTTCGTGCGGTTTCGAATGCTGCAGCCCGCGGAACTTGCGGCCGCTATGAGCTTTCCGCCGGATTATGAGTTCACCGGCAATCGCGAGAACAAAGTAAAGCAGATCGGAAATGCTGTGCCTCTTCGGACGGCAAAGGCCTTGTGTACGGCGTTACTTAAATAAAACGATGTTCAGTTATTACGGCAGTAAATCGAAAATCGTCCATCTTTACCCAGAGCCGAAGTGTGATCGCATTATCGAACCATTTGCGGGGTCGGCTCGGTACTCATTGAAGTATTGGGAGAAGGATGTATTGCTGGTCGATCTTTCCGAGCATGTATTTGAGGTTTGGAATTATCTCATCGAAGCTTCGGAAAAAGACGTTCGAGCATTGCCCGATGTGCCTAGCAAAGTTCATCTCGACAACTACAAGTTACTCTCGACTGCCGAACGCTACCTGATCGGGTTTCATCTATGCCGCGGAAAGGCAAAACCGCGGAAAGTCGGCCACGGACAGAACTCATGGAATCGGGATCGCGAACGGATCGCCACAAACCTTTACAAGATCAAGCATTGGAAAATCGTTCGAGCCTCGTATTACGAGATCGCGAATTCGGAGGCGACATACTTCATTGATCCGCCTTACAAGATGAGCCAGGAGCGGCCCGGAAACGGAGACCGGTATCCGTTTGGCTCGCTCGACTACGACAACCTTGCCGAATGGATACGAGGGCGGCGCGGGCAGGTGATCGCGTGTGAGGGCGATAGGGCTAAATACCTACCGTTCAAATTACTCGCAACAACGAATGCGAACACTAATAACTCGACCGTGAAGAAGAACCGGGAACTGATTTATACGGCATAGAAAATGAACAAACCGTCAGGACAAATAGAGATCGATCCGAACATCAGGCTGATGCGGCATATCTTGCTCTACGCCAAGCCTGGCGAGCTTCTGTATCGTCCGGTGGATTCAGTGAAGAAGGCAGATATGACTCCGGAGTTTGCTTTTGAGATCTTGCTCGGCACGGCACGGGACATTCTTGCCCACGCGAAGATCTCGGGATGCATGATCGCGGACGGAATGAAGATCCACGTCACGAACGGTTTTATCTTCCGCGGTGAAGCGGTCGTTACCGGGTTCGTCTTTGAGATCCGTGAAAGGGAAATGGTTTTCGATCGCGACCAGGCATTGATCACGGTCCGGAATCAGTTGGGGAGAGTGTGGAACTGATGGGTGACCTCGGGTACGAAGCTGGTTCCTACTGCGACACCTTCGCTTGCGAGTGGGTCGAAGAATATTACGGTTGGCGTTGCAGTAAATGCGGTCTGTTTTATGCATTCGGCCAGGCTCCTTGGGAGGACACCGGCGAAGAAACATCTGACGAATACGATTTCGAGTGAATTATGCCCAGAAACATGAGTTTTGCTCTCACGCAACCGCAGATAGCCGATCGGTCGAAGACTGTTACTCGGCGGCTTGGTTGGTGGTTTTTGAAGGAAGGTACCGAACTCAATGCCGTCAATAGAGCGATGGGATTCAAAAAAGGCGAGCGGCCGATTTATCTTGCCAAGATCCGTGTGGTCAGTGTTCGGAGCGAGCGGCTGGATGCGATCACGTTCGAGGATGTAATTGCAGAAGGATTCGAAACGCATTCGCAGGTGATGGGGATGCCTTCTGCGTTTGTCACTTTCTTCTGTCGAGCAAATAGCCCGAAGTGCAAGCCGGAGACGATCGTTAACCGGATCGAGTTTGAGTATATCGATTCGTTCGCGGGGAGTTGAGAAAAATGACACTTGATGAAGCTAAAAAGGAATTGGGTATCGTTCGTGACTTGATGGGCGTATCAAACGCCCAGAAAGCGATCGATGCTGTTCTCTCCGAACTTGCCCGCCATCAACGCTCGGATGATCGGTTCCGTTCGCTTGCGGAGGGTTTGGAGTGTCAGGAGATCGATTCCCTTATGGATCTTGATCCCGAAGATTGCGGAACTCTAGGCCGGTCAATGACGGAGAGGGTTCAATTTCTGATTTCGAACAAGGACGCTGCGGAGAGGGCGTTCCTTGAGGCAGTGAATGCCTTGCTTCTGTTCCGAGACGACCCCATACGCTTTTGTGGTGCATCGTCTGCCGATCACATTCAGGAGTTCTGTGAGTGTGAAACTCTTAGATCTTTCACCGACATTGTTCTGCTGAACATCATCCGGGCGGGTAAAGCGATATGAAACTCTCTGATTTCAATTTTACGGCAACATGCTCACGCTGCAACGGCAGCGGAAAAGTATCGGAGACGTTTCATAGATCCGCCGGTGCATGGGTCAAGGGCATGCGAAAGGAACAAAAGCTCACACTCAAAGTCGTATCGGAGTCCCTTGGTTGGTCGATCGGGTATCTATCCGACCTCGAAAACGGTCGAAAGAACTGGTCAGATGAACGCTTTGCGAAAGTGCTGAAGGTACTCGGCGCGTCTCAACAATAAACATTTTGTTTGTGGTTCTATTGGTTCCGGAGGGTAGATGTACGAGCGAATCAAGCAGAAATTTCGAGAGCATTTTTCCAAGCCGGAGATCATTCGGCATTGGGGTCAGGAGCATACCGTCCAGCCGGCGGTGGTCAGTGAACAATTAGGCGACGGGAACAAGATCATCTACTTCACGCCGCTCAATACTCGTCCGTGGTTCTACGTTGTTTTCGTAGATTCTTCGTGGGACTTCGATAGCGACAAATGGCGAGATACCCAACTAGAAATGGTTTATGAAGTGATCGAAGACGAATTTGGATCGAATTGCTATGAAGGCTACGAATTATGTAAGGCTGAGGGGCTTGGTGAATCCTGTGGGCGACATCACGAAGACGACGTATGGTTCCCCGTGTTGTCCGCTGACAGCGGCTGTTCGTGGGGAACGTGTGTGAATTTGGCGAAAGGCGATGGTGTTAGTAAGTTGCAGTATTTGCGGCGAATAACGCAGCGACCGGCTGAAATTGGTTCTCAACAATAAAGATTTTACTTGTGGTTCCATTGGTCTCGGAGAGTAAATACCAATGAAAAATTGTACTGGTTGCATAGAAAAACAACAGCGGATCGAGGAATTGGAGAAGCGGGTTAAGGAAGAACACCGTATGGCTATGAATCTATCGAGATCATGGGAAGAGGTTCAGAAGGCAATGCCGATACCGCGGCCAGCGGGTCAGCCGATGAAGCATGGAGTTTTCGTTAGAGAGGAAGCCGGAAATCTTAACTAATGCCATCAGCCCAACCTGATTTCTTGGTCGAAGAAGAGAAGCGTGAAAGCCGCAGGCCCGAGCCTCGTTCGGTGTTTCCGGAAGCTCGGCGGGAGCAATTCTTAGAGCGCCCGTTGCCGTCAAGCGAGGAAAGCGAACGGGAGATAATCGGCGGCATTCTTATCTATCCGGACATGATCGCTCAGGCCGCTGAACGCTTACAGCCGGTGGACCTGTACTCGCCTATGCTTCGCAGGGTATATGCGGCGATGCTGGCCTTATTCGAACGATCGGAAACTATCGACCCCATCTTCATCGGTGAGGAATTAAAGAAAGATGGATCGGTCGAATCGATCGGCGGGGTTGCTGCGATCACGAATATTACATACGGATTGCCCGGCGTCTCTGAAAAAGGGATGGAACGGCTGATCGACCTGGTGCTTGATAAAAAGCGTCGACGGGATCTGATTCGGGCTTGCAGTGAGATCCAAAGCGAAGCTCTGGAAGAGGAAGAAGAAACAGCGATTGTTATCGACCGAGCCGAGCAAAGGATATTCGACCTGGTACGTGTCGACCCGAAGCGTGAGTTCAAGAGCATTCAGGAGCTTGGGCATACGTCGATCATCAAGGCCGAAGAGATCATGGCGGGTGAGCGAAAGGTGGTCGGGTTAAAGACGGGCCTTAAAGCTCTCGACAATCTGACCGGCGGGTGGCAGAAGGATGATCTGATAATCATCGCCGCACGGCCATCCATGGGTAAGACCGGCTTGCTTCTGCAGACATCGCTCGAGGCGGTGACCGAGGAAGAGACAGAAGATCGTGTCGGCGCCGTCTTCTCGCTCGAAATGAGCGAGGAACAGGTGATTGCCAGGCTGATCTGTTCCGAGGGCAGGGCAAACATTCAGAACTATCGCCAAGGTCAGATGCTGTCGAAGCAATTTCAGGATCTGGTGTCGGATTACCGGTACAACCGGAAGTTCAAGAGTCGTCTGTTTATCGATGACACGCCGGCGATATCGACCATGGAGATGCGGGCAAAGCTGCGAAGGCTCGCGGGCCGGGAAAAGAGGCTGGATTACGTGGCGGTCGACTATTTGCAGCTGATGAGCGGTTCCGGCCGAACGGAGAACCGCGTGCAGGAAGTTTCGAAGATATCACGCGATCTGAAAGCGATCGCAAAAGAATTTGGGGTGCCGGTGATTGCTCTTTCGCAATTATCGAGGGCACCGGAAGGCCGCAGACCGCCGAAACCGATGATGTCGGATCTTCGCGAGTCGGGCTCGATCGAACAGGATGCGGATGTGGTCGTTTTCATATACCGCGAGGACTATTACGACAAAACGAGCGAAAATGCGGGCACTGCTGAATTGATCGTTGCCAAGCAGCGGAACGGCCCAACAGATACCGTGAAAGCGGCATTCCTGAAGTATTACGCACGTTTTGAAGACCTTGCTGAAGAGCGACATTACGTATAAATCAATGAGTGTACAAGCACAATCCTGGGTCATAACAAATTCGGTCCATAAGGGATCGGCGTTCGTGGTGCTATTGATGATCGCGAACCATTCCCATGCGGATGGTACGAACGCATTCCCGAGCTACAACATGCTTGCCACGGAATGCAGGATAACCGCCCGGCAGGTGATCAGGATCATCCATCATCTTGAGCAGTCCGGCGAGCTTCTTGTTGTCCGGTCGAAGGGTCGAAAATCGAATGATTATGTTGTTGTAATGCCCGGTGTTAACGATGACATTGTGTCACGGTTGAAAGCCCCCAACAGTGACAAGATTACAGAGTCGGATGCCCCTAACGATGACAAGATGTCAGAGTTGGAGGGTGATAACCATGACATCTTGTCAGGGTCAACGGTGACAATAAGTCATGGTTCGAAGAAGTCAACTGTGACATTTGGAGAGTCCGACTATGACATTTCGGACGCCAACTGTGACATAGCTGTGTCACCCGAATCTTTAACCGTAAATCAGGAAAAGAGAAGAGAGGGCACGCACGCGCACGCGACCCCGGAAACCGTTGTCGAACTTGATCCCGAATTTGAACAAGTGATCGATGCTGAACCGGTATTCGATCCCGAACCCGATCTTGAACCGGATTCATCGCAACAAACCGCGGGAACATTCACCGATAATCGACTGCCGCCGGTTAAGGACAACGTGTTGCTGCACATGTACTTCGCCGCGTTCCCGGACTTCAGTCCGCCGATCTTCCTGCAGGAAACCATCCTTGACCGCGTATCCGATCAGGAAATCTGGCGGCAGGCCCTGAAATACTGGCTCGAAAACGATTATCGGCCGAAGTCGGTAGGGAAATTATGCGATCGCTACGACGAGATCCGGGATGAGCAATCGAATGGAAATGGAAAAACCAAACTCAGTTTTGACGAACAGCGAGACCGGGCTGCAGCCGAAGACTTCCGAGTCGTTGATGCTGCTCGACAGCGAAGCAGTGCCCGACGACTTCTTGGACGAAGCCCTGCTCGTAGTCAGTGACGCGGCCGAAGCGTCGGCGCAGAACCTGACCACGAACCAGAAAGGGAAACGCGCTGAGGTCTGGGCCCGACTGCTTTACGGAATTGTCCCGATCGATATGCTGCAACCAGCATTTTTACGGGCCATCCGCGATCATGAGTCGTCATTCCCGATCGACATGCACGATGTGGAACGGGCGTACAAACGGATCGTCGCGGAAACGCCGGTTGATTTCAGGTTCTGCGATAAGTGCAACGATGACGGTCTCGTGAAGATCGAAGGAGCCTGGCGGCGATGCCGGCACGAAAATGCCTAAACACGTTGTAAATCTAAGCGGTGGAGCATGTTCATTTTGGGCGGCTCATCGTGTAGCCGAACGATTCGGCACCTCGGACATGGTTTTGTTGTTCGCGGATACGCTTATCGAAGACGTTGATTTATACGAGTTCAACGATTGGGCGGCTGATCATTTTGGCATTCCGATCACTCGTATTTCTCGTGAAATTACGCCCTGGGCCTTGTTCCGTAGCGAAGGTTTGATCGCGAACAACCGAGCGCCGATATGTTCGATCCGCTTGAAACGTGAGCCTTTGGATGAGTGGTTCGCGGCCAACATGACGCCGATCGGCAGTTTGTTCGGCGAGCCCGACATATCGTATGTCGGGCTCGACTGGACGGAAGGCAATCGTCTCGAAGCCTTGCGCGAAAGTAAACCTCAATGGCAGTGGGAAGCTCCAATGCTCGAATGGAAGCCGGTTTGGGATAAGTGCAAAATGCTTGACGAACTCAAGATCCTTTACGGAAAACTGCCTCGAGCGTATGTCGATGGTTTTCCGCACAATAACTGCGGTCGCCGATGTATTCGAGCCGGAATCACCCACTTTATCCACCTGTACAAGACAGATCCAGAGCAATTTCTCGATTGGGAATGGGAAGAACAGCAAACCCGCATTCATCTGAACAGTCGAGGTATCGAAGGCGATTTCTCCGTGCTGAAAGATCGCCGAGGCGGAATGGCGAAGGCGCTAACCTTTCAGGATCTGCGAAAACGAATTCTTGATGAGGATCCGACATTACCCAAAACTGATTGGGGTGGTTGCGGATGCTCTATGGATTAACATCCCTTGATAAAACCGCCGAGTGCCAATTAGCTTCTAGGTTGTATGGCCGCGAAAGCCGCAACCGCATTATCTCGAACAAAGAGACCTCATCCGCCGGCGAAGTTGCTCGATCAACTTGCTGAAGCGGATTTCTGTCCTGCCCCCGAGATCAATGAATTCGTGCAGGATACCTTTCTCGAACAGGACTCGAAACTCTACAACGAAGATCATGCCCATCTGTTCAACGCGATCATTGGGTTTATGTGGACCAATGTTCCGAACTCGCGCCGGGACAAGACGATCGTAGGAATGGCTGAGATCCCGAAACCGCCGACCGTTGCTGGTAAATGGGAGAAGGCGAGATACGAATTACAGCTGCGTTCATGGTTCGGAGATCTGACACCGGATTTCGTGATCACGATCGATGCGAATTACGCTGCCGTTTGTCCTGACATTGCGTTCTGTTCCCTGATCGAGCATGAGCTTTATCACTGCGGTCAGAAGCTTGATGAGTTTGGAGGCCCGAAGTTCAAGAAGGATGGTTCGCCGGTGTATTCGATCGTCGGGCATGATGTTGAGGAATTTGTTGGCATTGTCCGCAGATATGGTGCAAAGGCAGGTGCTGGTGAGACTGCTCGTTTGATTGCCGCGGCGAAGAAAACGCCCTTGATCGGCGAGGCTGATGTGTTGAAAGTGTGTGGTTCGTGCAAGTGAGGACCACAGTTTACCCTCGTTTACTCGTTTAAAATTCGATGGCAGCGCTAAGAAACGAAGTTAAAGTCTTTATCGTCAAGCAGTTTGCGAAGTTCAAATCGCCGACAGATATAGCCACGCTTGTAAACGATGTCTTCGGAATCCAAATGACCCGGCAAAGGGTTTTTAAGTACGATCCGGAGCGAGCCGATGCTCATCAGAAGTGGAAAGACCTGTTTGATCAATGCCGCAAAGAGTTTCTTGCCCAGATCGAGGCAATCCCCGTAGCCAATCAAGCCGTTCGTCTTCAGGAGCTTCAAGAGAGCCTGAACCGCGCAAAGCGTTCCCCACGCATCAATGAAATTTTGGTTCATAGCATTCTCGAGCAGGCCGCGAAGGAAGTTGGCGGTATCTATACGAATCATCGTCGGCTGAGCGGGAAGGATGGCGAGCCATTGCTGGACGTCAATGAGATCGCGAATGCGGTTTATCGGGATCTGGTTACGGATAACGGTTGGTCCGCCCCGGATGCGGTGAAGTTCGTCGCCGAGCGGTACAAGATACCCGAAACGGTTCTGATCAGCGATGCAAGCAATTGAGATCGACAGGCAAAGGCAAGCTCATGCAATTGCGATCGCCCGGGAGCGTGAAATGAAATCGGGTTGGAAACGCACCGAATATTGTCCTCATACTCCTCACCCTCGGCAGCAAATATTT
>JBEBGW010000339.1:0-4787 GCA_040081025.1 Pyrinomonadaceae bacterium
TCGTCGAGATCGTACGAATGGTCGAGCGACATCAGCGGCACGGTATGGGTGAATGGCCGCAGCGAGTCCGCCTTTCCGCCGACCCGCTGCGTCGGACTGTCCGGCGTGATCAGCTCTGGATTCTCATTCTCAAGGGCACGAAGCCGCTCCAGCAGCATATCGAACTCGTAGTCCGATATCTCCGGCTCGGCCTTTTGATAATAAAGCTCGTTGTGCCGCTCGATGTCTTTGCGAAGCTTGTCGATCTCCGGCTTTGCGGCGTCTACTTTTGTCATGCTTACGGTGCGACCCCCAGACGGGCGAGGCCAGCCTTCGCAAACCTATTGTCCGGGTCCAGCCGTTGTGCGGTTTTATAATCGGCGACCGCGAGGGCGTTCTGGGCGTTCTTCTCGTACACCTCGGCACGCATTGAATAGTTTTGTCCCGTCTTCGGATCGAGGCGGATAAGTTCATTCAGGTCGGCAATGGCAAGATCAAAGTTCCTCTTCTGATAGTACGAAATGCTTCTGTCCTTGTAGCCTTTGGGGTTAGCCGGAGCGATCTTGATCGCCTGTGTAAGATCAGCGATCGCAAGATCATACTGAGCGTTGCCGTTATGAACCACCGCCCGGTTCGCCCAGGCATCGAAATAGGTCGGATCCGCCTTGATCGCCGCGCTAAAATCCGCGAGGGCAAGGTCGAGTTTCTTCGTACGGAAATAGACGTTTCCGCGTGCCAGCAGGCTTCTTGAGGCTCCCGGCTTCAAGCGAATCGCTTCGTTGAGATCCGCCAGCGCAAGGTCGGTCAATCCCTTTTCGTTGTAGGTATTCCCGCGGTTGTGATAGAGGTCGGCGCCCTGCGGCGCGATCTTGATCCCGGCCGTGTAGTCGGCGATCGCCGCATCGAGATTCTTCTTTTTTTGCTGAGACAATCCTCTCTGCATATAGGCATCTGATCTTGTTGGTACTAGCCGTAGAACCTCCGTATAGCTGACGATAGCAGCGTCGTAGTTTCCGCTAAAATAGTTCGCCTGTCCCAAATTGTAACGGGCTTCGGGCAAGCTTGGATCCAGGCTCACTGCCTTCGAAAAATCGGCTATGGCGAGAGGGTAATTCTTTTTCCTGAAATAGACGCTGCCCCGATTCACGAACGCTTTCGTGTATGCGGGGTTTAGCCTGATCGCCTCGTTATAATCCGCGAGAGCCACGTCCGGCATGCCCTTGTCGACGTAAACAAGACCACGATTGTGGAACGCCTGAGCATCGCCGGGAAGAAATTTCAACACTTGTGAAAGATCGGCAATCGCCGCATCATAGTTTTTGCTCTTGCTGTACGCCAACGCCCGCTGGAAGAAAGCATCCGTATTGTCGGGCTTGAGTTTGATGGTTTGCGTATAGTCCGTGATCGCTGAGGCCAGATCACCCTTGTATTGATACGATTGCGCACGGTTGTACCACGCACCAACCATGGTTGGACTAAGTGTGATGGCCGACGAGAAACTGGTGATCGCCTGATCGTATTCCTTCTTATTGTAATGACCGAGGCCGGTAGTAAAGTACTGGTCGGCCGTCTGTGCGACAGCCGCAACGCTCAAGAATAAAAGAAAACAAACGGTTAGGATGGGCCCCCTCACAAGAATTCTCCTCCAAAGAAATATTGACCAAATATCAACTCAAAAACTCCGAGATCAAACGATGAAAATGATGCGTTCCCTGCTCTCGCGTTGCCGAATATCGGCCGTGAGAATAATAACGCGAACGTATCCCAAGCTGCACGCTCTCGACAACGGCTTCGTCCTCCAGCTCGACTCGATGAAGGTCTGCTCCCGCGCCTTCGCCGACAAGGGATTCATCGGAAACGTAGGTGAGAAAATCCACTACCGTTTCCGCTCTCGACACAGGCCGCACTACGTTCACCGACACTCCCCACGGATAGAAATTGAACATCATGTTCGGGAAAACGAACAGGTATCGACCGGCGACATTTCCATCCGCGTCGTATCCGATCTGCATACTCGAATAACGAAACAGTTCGGTCGAATAAGTTCCGTAATCGACGATCTCGTTGAGCGATTTATGAACGAATGGGATGTGGAACCCTTCGAGGTAGTTCTCGCAATAGAGCGCCCAATGAGCCTTCACGCGATATTCGCGCTTCGAACTCAGCTTCAGCTCACCCGATCCCAACGGGGTCATCGCATCATCTGAAACGAATTCCGAAAGCCCCGCGACCGGATCGAGCGACGCGAACGCAAAACTTCCGGCCTCGCCGATCGCGACCGATGTCAGGTTGTCTACGTCACTCGGAAAGTTCTCGACGCCTTCAAACTCCGGCATCGAGAGAAACATTCCATCCAGGGAGAATCGCCGGCCGTGATAGCCACACCGGATCAGGTTCGCGTTGCACGGCTCTTCGATCAAGATCTTCCCGCGGTGAGTACAAACATTCGACATGCAACGTAAGACCCCGTCAGTCTTTGATATCAACAGCGGTTCATCCAAAACGCCCGGCAGTAAGCTCAGCGGCGTTAGTATCGAGAGATCCGCTACCCGACCCGCAAACTGCCACGTCCGCGCAAAGATCTTTTCCTTAGACGCGTCAAAAAAAACCTCATCGGTGTAAAACTCCGACGGCAGCGTCTTCGCCCTTCGAATGTCTTGGTCGATCTGAAACACAAAAACTGGAAGCTGTACGGAAACTATCTCGAATACATCAGATATTTTGGCTCGACATCGTCGCGTTTGAACGCTGCCGCGTGTAACCCGCGAGCGATCGCCGCCTCGAAATCAGAGCGAACCCGAAGCTGCAGTTCAAGGCCCGCCGCAGGATCTCTTTCGACCAATTCAGACCAATCGTTGATCGTCAGGACCTCGGCCTCGGGTGTTCGCGTCTCGGACCAGGGCTCGTTCGCCGCAAGGGCGCGAACTTTGTCGCTCTCAAGGTGCCACTCGGCGAACAATCGATCACTCTGCAAGCCGATCTGCTTTCCGCTCTCGGGCGAAACTGCATAGTCCGTCCCGTAGAAATTACGTTCGTATTCCGTCACGATCGCACCGAGTTTTTCGAGGTTGAAATATCCATTCCTCGCCTTCACCGGTTCGAAGGTCCACTTGATGACCTTCACGTCGAGTTCAAGCGCCCGTTCGCGCTGTGCCCATTTCAGACGGCGGCCGATTCCCGTGCTCTGATATTCCTTCCGAACACCGGTCATATGCGAATAGAAAGCCTTTTCGCCGCGTAGAAACGCCGGAACACTCAGCACGTAGCCCGCCAGACGATCGCCGTCATAGGCTCCAAGAGTAAAACCGCCTGCGTTTCGAGTTACCACGAAATGGCGAACGGGCGAAAGCTCGACCTCAGGCAAAGCGAACACCTCTCGCTGCAGATCCACACATTCGGCAAGCTCGGCGAGCGTCGTGCATTCGCGAATTTCAATTGTTTTTTCCACGTTATTCGAATGAATCTGGTCAACTTTCGCAATTTGGCTTGTGCCTGTCAAATGCTGAATTTCCGGTCTAAATGCCCGGGAATGTAGAGAGTAAAAAGTGCTGTAAAGTTCGCTCGCCAATCTGCTATCATTCTATCAGCGAGTTCTTCGCCCTCACATAAAGCGTCCGCTGCATTCCTTTCCGATGACGGCCCTGAACGACCTAGAAATATACGGAAACTTGTCCGCCTATCCTTTTGCGGAACTGATCATCGAGATCCTGCACTCCGGGCTCGACGGTTCGCTGCGCCTTAGCGCCGGAGACCGGAAGGCGATGGTCTATTTCCGCGACGGGAGCATCGTTTATGTCGTTTCGAACTCTAAATCGCTGCGCTTGTTTAATATTCTTCTGCGCGCGAACGCTATCGATACGAAGGCCATCGGCCGTTATCCGAATTTCGCGAACGATACGGAATTCGCCGCGAACCTGGTTTCTACCGGGACCGTCGATCAGACGACAATCGATGAAGCATTCACCGCTCAGATGAACGACATCATCGTCGAAGTTCTCACATGGCCCGACGGCGAGTGGAAGTTCGACCCGCTCATCCGCGCGAAAGCCGAACTCAAGTACCCGATCGATTGTCAGGCCATTTTGATCGACTACGCCCGATGTGCATCTGCCGAACGTATCTACACACGTTTCAGGAGTGTAACCGAGACCTTTGTTCCGGTTCCCGAGCTCCCAGCCGGCGTCGAACTCCAAGCCCACGAAGCATTCGTGCTTGACCGCTTCGGTTCGGAGGCCTATTCGATAGACGAGATACGGCGGCAATGTAATCTGCCGGAGGGCGGTATTCTGCAAGCTCTGTACGTATTATGGCTCGGCGGTCTGCTTGTTCGCCGCGATTGGAATGCGGCTTTTACACCGGCAAAGGTCAAAGCGATGGGTCATCTCCGGCTCTCAAAGGTACGCGATGCGGTCGGTGTCAGTTCATCCGCTATTCAGCGTCCGGATGTCCCCGCGGAAGATATTCCTGCTCCCGAGCCCGAAAAAGCGAAACTTCCCGAGATCTCGCTCACGGTCGATCAATATCTTAAACAGATCGAAACGGCGGAAACGCATTACGACGCTCTCGGCGTCGACAACACGGCTGACTCCCCTGCGGTGAAGAACGCATATTTCTCGCTCGCGAAGATGTTCCATCCTGACCGGCACCATCGCGAGTCCGAAGCGAAGCTTAAGCGCATTCAAACAGCGTTTACCGTGATGGCTCAAGCCCACGAGGTCCTCAAGACACCTGAATCTCGCGATGCCTACAATGCGAAAATATACAAGGAACTCGAAGCGCTCGAAAAACGCCGTGCCGCGGGCGAGCCC
>JBEBGW010000340.1:0-4765 GCA_040081025.1 Pyrinomonadaceae bacterium
CGCGAAGGCGAGCTTGGGGTTGGATGTGAGGATAAAGGGCACACTCGCTACCGCTCGTGTTTCCGCCTGGGCGGCCAACTCCTGATTACGCCCTTGCTTACGCGCGGGCTTGTGCACAGTGGCGGAGGTGGCGCCCGCAGTCCGTCCGCTAGGCGGCGTTGCGTTCGGCGGCGTCGATGGCGGATTGGAGGAAAATTTCGAGGCCTTCGATCGAGACGCCGGATCGGGTTTCGAGGCGTTTCAAGATCGGGGCGGAGTCGCTGTCGAGGAAGTCGAGATCGGCGAGATCGACAGTCACATGGGCACCGGAGTCCTCATGGATATCGCTTGCAAGCCGTTCGAGCAGCAGCGCGTCATCGACGAGCATATCGCCCTCGACCTGCAGATAGGTCCTCCCGTTGGACTCGCGTTGCGTGATCTGTGTCGGCATTGAACTAGCTTCTTTGACGCATTAAGTACGCAAAAGGTTACCAATGGTTGCAAATTTTGTCGACTGCTTCACGGCTCGGCTTCGGTCGTAAGCGGCGGCGTTTGTCTTCGTTTTAGGACGAGATACACGCCGGAAAAGATGAGGGCCGCGGCCCCGATAAACTTGAGGTCGATGTGTTCGCCAAGAAATATCACCGCGAGGATGAAAGCAATGATCGGGTAAAGGTAAATGAAGACAGCGACCGTGGATGCATTTACTCGGGCGATCGCCCATGCCGTAAGCAGATAAGGGGCCACGGTAACGCCGATCGCGGAGTACGCGACAAGCAGCCAGATCGACGGCTCGACCGCATGCAGATCGACCGACGACATCGCATACGTCCCGAGCGGCACGCAGATGATCGCCGCAAATATGAAGATCCACATCATCGAGCGAAACGCGCCGTTGCGCGAGACGATCGTTTTCGAGGTCGCGACATAGATGCCGTAGCAGAGTGAGTTTGCGATGATGAGCAGATCGCCGAGGGTGGTTTCGGACGTAAAGGAAGCTTTTCGGGGATCGATAATAAGAACGACTCCGCCTGCCGCTAAAAGAATTCCGAAGACTTTTATCGCCTGGATCTTCTCGATCCCCGCGACGGCTCCCGCCGCCAATGCGAATACGGGTATCGTTACCGCGAGCAGGGCCGTGTTCGAGGCGGTCGTGAACGAGAGTCCGAGAACGAAGAAAAGCTGATTGAGTGTTACGCCAAAGAGGCTGAGAACCGCAAGCTTCCCATAATCCGACTTTTCCGCCAGCCAGAACCTTTTGCGGGCCGCCTGAATCGCGACAAGAACCAGTGCGGTTATCCCGATCCGGAACCCAACGAGTCCGACCGCCGGGATCTGTTTCAAAACGATCTTTCCGACAACCGGCCCGGTACCGAAAAAGAACTGCACGCCAATGAGGGCTAGGTAGGGGAGGAGGTTGGCTCGTGGGTCTTTCTCGTTCACAATAAGTTTTGGCCTGGAAACACGCTGCGTGGGTGTCAGATCCGGTTGTCGAGCAGGCGACTCCAAAGTAAAATAGTATGCACTGTTTACCGTTTCATTTCACTTTCACGAATCTAAGAGTTCTATGCAGTTAAGAGCCCACTTGATGACCGCAGTTGTTGTACTTTCGCTCGTCGCCCCGCTTACGCTTTCTCAAACGACTGAACCGCTCAACCTTGATCAGCTCGTTGCAGCGCTGAAGGAAACGAAGGTTGGTCTGCCGACAGCCAACAAGATCTTGAAAAAGCAGGTTGAGGATCGGGGGGTCACGTTTGAGGCGACGGCCGCAACCGACGAGGACCTGAAGGCAGCCGGAGCAACTCCTGAGCTGATCACGTCGATCCGCCATACCATTTGCGATAAATTCAAAAAACTCGCGGAGGCTTGCGCGAAGGACGATGCCGATTGCCGCATTAAGAATTACACGAAAGCGCTTGAGTCTCATCCAGAAGATGATGTGCTTCTTGTCGATCGGGGTAACGAGTATTCTCAGAAGGGCGAGAATGTTGCGGCGATCGCTGATTTCACGGAAGCGATCAAACTCGACCCAAAGGATCCTGTAGCTCTCTTCAACAGAGGCAACGTTCACTCTCGAAAAGGGGAGCACCAATCGGCCATATCCGACTACAGCCGGGCGATCGTTCTAAACCCTAAAGATCCCTCCGCGTTCAATAACCGCGGCCTGACTTATTACGCGATCGACGAATATGACAAGGCCGTCAAAGACTTTTCGTCTTACATTGCCCTTAAGCCAAGTGCCGTCGATGCGTATGAGAATAGAGGGGATAGTTACCTCGAGTTGGGCTCTATGGATCCCGCTCTGAAAGACTTCAACAAAGCGATCTCACTTGACGCGAAGAATGCGGATCTTTATGTGGGCCGTGGCCGAGCGTATTCGGGTAAAGGTCAATACGACGCGGCCATCAAAGAATTCGATAAGGCGCTATCGCTAAAAAAAGACAGTGCTCATGCATTTCACAACCGAGGGTATACGAACTCGCTCAGGAAGGCATTTGACCAGGCGATCGCTGATTTTACTCGGTCGATCGAGCTAAGGCCGTCGGCGAGTGCCTTTGTAGACCGTGGAAACGCATATGTCAGTAAGAAAGAGTTTGCTAACGCGAAATCTGACTATTCCAAGGCGATCGAACTAGATCCGAACGACCAGTTGGCATACTACTACCGTGCCGAGTTGGCACTGTACCATCTCAACGATCTGGAATCCGCGCTCGTCGATATTCGAAGGGCGATCGAATTGAAGCCGCAAGATCCGGACAGCTATTACATTCGGGGAACTATCTACATCGACATCGAGGACTACTCATCTGCCATTGCTGATTTTGATAAGGTCATCAGCATCGAGCCAAAGAATTCGAACGCATTTGCCAGTCGCGGATTGATATACCTCCGTACCGAAAACTATGCGAAGTCTGTGAGCGATTCGACTGAGGCTATAAGACTCGACCCGAAGAACGCGATCGCCTACGAAAACCGCGGGATCGCCTATGAAGAACTCGGAGAGGCGTCGAAGGCGGCCGCGGATCGGAAAAGGGTTGAAGCACTGAACGATCAACCTAAACCCTGAAACCTCTCTCCAGTTCCTCCGTAAGATAATCCTTGAAACAACGAATGGAGTATTGAATGAAGCTAATTTTGCGCGCAACCAACGCAAGGAAGATATTTGCATCCGCGATCCTGATGTCGATCGCTATACTTACCTCGCTCGCTCAGGCGGTGGCTCCGGCGACGTCGGGTCTGAGTTCGCTTGAACGTGAGATAGCGGACAAGATCACTATCGCGTCGATCAAGGAGATGACGACGGCTCTTGCCGCACCTGATATGGAAGGCCGTGGGACGGGCCAGCCGGGCGGTGATAAGGCGGCGAATTGGATAGCGGAAAAGTTTAAGTCGCTCGGGCTGAAGCCGCTTGGCGATAAGGGCAGCTATCTTCAGAAGGTAGACTTTAAGGAAACAGTTGCCACGGTCGAAACTTCATTTGCCGTCGGTGATGCAAGCCTGAAGTTCGGCGATGAGTTCGGATTGATGCCGCAGAATAACGGGAACAAGAACGTAGGTGGCGACATGGTGTTTCTGGCGTTCGCGATCGTTGCGAAAAGCTCGGGGATCGACCAGATCGGCGGGACGAATCTGCAAGGGAAAGTCGCGGTGATCGTGGAAGGTCCTCCGCCCGGTGTGACCAAGGAGCAGTGGGATAAAGAGAAGCTGCAGATGGCATTTATCCGCAATCTCGTGTTCGGCGGCGTGTCGGCGATCGTGATCATTGGGAGGGGAACCGAGAAGAATCCGCCTGAAGAGTTGATCAGCTATTTCAGCCGGCGACAGCTCACGCTTCCGGACGAGGAAGGCTATCCCGCGGAAGTTCCGCCGTTCGCGTACGTCAGTGCGAAAGGGGCTGAGAAGCTGTTTGCGAAGTCGGGTGTTACCCGTGAGCAGGCGCTCGAGCAGGCCGTGACAAAGGAATTCAAGCCGATCGATCTGAAGCAGAAGGCGAAGCTCGTCGCGAAGTACAAGGTGACGAAAGTCAACGGAAGCAACGTCGTCGGCGTGCTGGAAGGCTCGGATGCGAAGCTGAAGTCCGAGGCGATCGTGTTTAGCGCTCATTACGACGCATATGGAAAAGAAGGCGACAAGATCTATTTCGGTGCGGCGGACAACGCGCTCGGTACCGCGGAAATGCTTGCGGTCGCCGAGGCCTATTCAAAGCTCGGGCAGAAGCCGAAGCGGTCGCTTGTGGTCCTCGCCGTGACAGGCGAGGAATACGGTTTGTACGGCTCGAAGTATTGGGCGAAGGAGCCGACATGGGACATCAAGAAAGTCGCGGCGAACCTAAATCTCGACGGCATCGGATCGGAAGTGTATGGCCCGGTCAAGACGATGGTCGGATTCGGATCTGACCATTCGACGATCGGTGCGATGCTCGATACGGTAGCGAAACAGTACGAGATAAATGTGATCCCTGATCCGAAACCCGAGGATAAGGTCTTCGAGCGTTCGGATCATTATTCATTCGTTGAGCGCGGCGTTCCCGCTTTGATGCTTTTAGGCGCTCCGGCGGGAGACAAGGCGGTGTGGATAAAGCGGATCGAGGATTGGGAGAAGGTGGATTACCACCAGCCAGGTGATACGATCCAGGCGAATTGGGCTTGGGAAGGAGCCGAGACAGTTGCCGAAGTGATGGGTGTTCTCGGTTGGCGGATATCGGAAGCCGACTCAATGCCAAGCTGGCTGCCATCGTCTCGTTTCTCGAAGTTTGATCGCGGGTACACGAAGGAAATCCCGGAAG
>JBEBGW010000341.1:0-4750 GCA_040081025.1 Pyrinomonadaceae bacterium
CATAAGCACGGGATTCTTCGCTCGCTCTACTGCGGGAAGAAACACTCTGCGGACAAGAGGCTTCAACCAAACGGATGTGGTGGTGTTAAAGAACACACGTTTCGGTACCGACGGACGATTCAATTTTCAGATCGGCGCCGAGATCTTCGACCTCTTTAATCAACGCCCGAAAACAATCGGCGGAGTAGGGGCACAAACCGGAGCATTCTCGATCGCGGGAAATGCCAATTTCAACAACTACGATATCGGGAACTTTACCGGTCGTACCGTGACCATGCGGGCGAAATTTATTTTCTAAAACGGACGTGAACCTACCTTTTTCACCTTCCGACAAAGCCGATGCGAGGGGCAGTCGGAAACAGATCGCGGAGCGCACCGAGACTTCTAGTGAACGCTCCGCGATCAAATAAGCGAGCCAGCGATCGACGTCCTCACTCGGACGCTTTAAAACCATCGAATACTGTCGCCGAAGCAAAGACGACGGTAATCATCTAGGCAAGAGGAAATCTAGACCCTGGACATCGTTCGTTATTAGCATTTCGAGCGGTACGGGGGCGAGCAGGCCACTTTTTGCCGAGGGCGTGATTGTCACTACCTCGCCCGTTCGAACACCGGAGATTCGATAGTAACCAGACTGGTTGGCAAAGTCTCTTTTGGTCGTGCCGTCGGAATATTGAACCGTGACAAACCCGACGCGGATTATGCCTCCGTTCGAAGACCTCAATCGTCCTCGAATCGTCGCAAACGGGGGGAATTGGCGAGTCGAACGCCAGCTGGGGGTATCGCTCGAAACACCGCACGAGGTCATATCAGACTGAGCCCCGCCCACAGCGGAGACTACTTTCAGATGCGGTGACAGACACAAGGCTACAAATAGAACCTGCTGACCGTCGGACGAGAATACCGGCGAGCGGCTTTCCTCGGATCCATCGGTGAGACGGACGAGGGATCCTCCATTTCGCCGGATCTTCCATATCTCGCGGTCAGTCCCTACTCCTGAGTCGAACACGATCCAAGTGCCGTCGGGCGACCACGCTGGATTTTTGTCGGGAAGAGGATTGATCGTTAGTCTTCGACGGATTCCGCCGTTCCGATCTATTGCATAGATCTCGGCATTGCCGTCTTGTTCAGATACAAGTGCGATCTCCGCTCCATCGGGAGACCACGCGGGTGAATACTCATAGATCGAATTTGTGGTCAGTCTCGTCTCGTTGCTGCCGTCAGCATCAATGACATAGATCTCAGCCGAATTCGATTCTCCCGTTGTTCTAACGAACGCGATCTGTCTGGAGTCTGGGCTCCAGGTTGGTTCGTCGTCAACCGCCAGCTTGTTGGTAAGTCGCAACGGGTTCGAGCCGTCGGCGTTCACTACATAGATTTCCCAATTGCCGTCGCGATCCGAGGCAAAGGCGATCTTTTGACCGTCTGGTGACCAAACTGGACTACGTTCGTTCGCCAGGTGGTTTGTCAGGTTTTGCGGGCTTCCATTTGACCACGAAAAAATGTCTTGGTTTGCCACACCGCCGAAATCGGTTCGGCCCACATAGATGAGCGAGTCGTTCGATCCGAATGTCGGATGGACGGCCTGGAAAAGCAGAGTTTTGGGGCCGTTGAGAAGATCAATGTTAGAAATTGGTGGATCAAAAGATACTCCTGACGAGATCGGAGCGATGCTGTACGGCCCACCGGCTCCGGCGTCGAAAGAGAAATTTCCATTCGCATCGGTTAGCGTTTCAGCCCTTTCGGCGCCCGTAAGTCGAATCGGGACGCTTCCCATTCCGATGCCGCTAGAAAGAACTTGACCGCTTATTGTAAATCCAGCTCGGGCGGCGAAATCGCGCTGAATGTTCTGCGTAATATGTTCAACGCGATGAAGCGGGGGATCGAAGATCAGCCCAGGCTTCGAAGCGGTAACGTAGTAATTTCCATTGGCCGGAACGTCGATCGAATATGTTCCGTCGGCTGAAGTCGTGTGCTGTGCCGTCGAATCTCCGGTGACCGAGACTATCGCTCCCGGAACCGGCTGACCTGATTGCGTGACCGTTCCGCTAATACGGACGTTCGAGCCGACCGCAACGAAGTTTGCAGTCTGGTCCGTAAGCAGAGTGTTCAAGGAGATATTCGCAGGCTGGAACGTATATCCAATTTTTCGCGGTGTGACCGTGAAGCTTCCACCAAGGAGTACATGATTGAATTTAAAGCGTCCGTCGAGCAGCGTCGTCGCGAAACCTAAGCTTGAGCCCGACAATTCCAGTTCTACACCGTCGAGAGGTTGACCGTTCGAGCTCGTGACCTTCCCCGAAATGCGCCGGGAGTCATCGAGCTTCACAACGAACGCGTCAAGCTCGCCGCCGAAACTATTGCTCACGGCTTCTGGAGTCGTCGGGAAGTTATCCATGCGCGTGTATCCAGTTGTGTACACGGAGCCAGTGGGTGAGATATCCACTCCATATGCATAGTCGAGCGGCATCGGGGCAACGCTTGGCACGTTCGGATCGCCGGTTGAACCAAACAAGGTTGAGAATAGGAGTGAACCTCCATCCGGCGCGATCTTGACTACAAAGACATCACGGTCCTCGTACGGCAAGGAGCCGGCATAAAACACTCCCGGTACGCCACGGTCGGCTTGCACTGAGGTTATCGTCCTGTGGTCCGAACCACTCGCACGCTTTTTCCACGATGAGCCCCGGTCATTGCTAATGTAAAGTCCCTGGTCAGAGCCGACATAAATATTCGATACATCGAATGGGTCAACTGATACGCCGAACACGGGAGTTCCGGTCACCGCGTGCTGCCAACTTAACGCACGATCCGTCGACCGGTATAATCCGCTATCTGCTCCCACATAAATTCTCGATGTGTCCGTGGGGTCGAGTTCGACCGACCGACCGCGACCCATCGATACCGGCGCAATCGTGAACCAGGTTGAGCCTCCGTCCGGCGAGCCAAAAAGATAAGGAGCAGCCTCCGAACTCGTTACATACAAAACGCTAGTATTTGACGGATGGATCGTTACGTCAGAAATATTTGTTACCGCGCCGATCGGAGCCCACGACTGTCCGCCGTTCGTGCTCTTGTATAGTCGAAAGCCCGGAGAAAACCCATTAGATCCCGCATATAGGACATTCGGATTTGAAGGGTCGATCGCGATGGAATAAATCTCACGCGTCGTGATCCCCGAGTTAATTCCCGTCCAAGTAAGACCGCCATCGATGGATTTATAAACACCCCCGACTGAGCCACCCGTGGATCCGAGATATGCGATCGAAGGATTAATGGGATCAAAGGCGATATCTCGAATCGCGTTCGTATTGAGGCCCCCGCTGGTTTTCGCCCAGATCTCCCCGTCATCGATGCTTCGAAAGACACCATGATCAGTCGCGGCTAGTAAGACGCCGGGGATTGCGGGGTGGGAGGCAACCGCGTTCAGACGACTCATCACCATAACGTCGCTGTCATTTCGCCAACTGAGGCCGCGATCGGCGCTTTTCAGAAAAGGAGATTTGCTCTTGAATGCGCGATGAGTGGGAAAGTCTACGGACGTACTTTCTCCCACGACGACGATCTCGCCATTTGGCCCGAGATCTATGTCGTAAGCTGTCTCCGCGATGGAGCCTCCGAGGTATGTGGAATATAGAAGAGCCGAGCCGGTCGGGTTGAGTTTTGCCGCGAACGCATCGATAGATACGCCGTCCTGTGCGGGCTGGACACCCGGGCTGCTTCCTTGCGGAAGATTTGGAGAGGTCGTCCATCCGGCCACGTAGGCGTTGCCGACAGCATCCGCAACGATTCCGTTGATACCTTCATTCTGGCTTCCGCCGAAGAAGGTCGAGAATACATAACCGGTTCCATTCGGTGCGAGCTTTGTTACGAAAGCTTCCTTTTGAAAACTGAAAACCGATCGAAAGGGCGAAATCAGAGGGAAGTCCGGCGAGCTGGTTTCTCCTCCAAGATAAATATTTCCGCTCGGATCCAAAGCAATGTCGTGTATCCAGTCGTCTGAGATTCCGCCGAGATATGTGGAAAAGTCGAACTCTTTCCCATTCGCTTGAATGATGGCGACAACTCCATCGTCACGTTCGCGGTCCGTTTGAAGCGGGTTCACAAGAGGGAACAAGCTGCTTGACGTAAACCCCGCTACGTGTGCTCGACCTTGCGAGTCCACGGCGACGGAATGAGCCTCAGCCGGGAAGGGCGTCGCGTATATGAATTCATCACCGTCCGGTGTCATTTTGAAAGCGAACCCGTTGCTTCCAGGCGGCCCCACCGACGACGGTGCGGCCAAGATTTTAGAGTAGTTGTTTCCAGCGAAAGCAAGTGCATTTACCGGCGAAGGAAATCCAGGTCCCGGAGAGAGAGGGATCCCATTATGGAATGGATTCCAGGTGGCGCCATTGTCCGCACTGAAGACGATCCCGAGGTTGCCACTGGCATAGAAGTGGGCAGGGGTATTGCGGTCTTGAACAAAAGAGGAATGGAAGCCTGATGGAAAGCCCGATTGATCCATCCGGGTAAGGTTCAGGCCATCCATTGAGCCACGGAGCACACCATTAAGCGTGGTTATCCAGATGATGGAGGAATCACGACTGTCGAAGAGTAGTTTAAAGCATTCCGGCCCGGGAATCTGTTCCCAGGTCAGGCCACTATCAAGACTTCGATATATTCCGGCACCAGTGGCGGCCAACAGGAAGCCATTCGTGTTCGGATGGTTGACGACGGTGTAGATCTGTTGGCCCACTGGCAGCCCAGA
>JBEBGW010000342.1:0-4739 GCA_040081025.1 Pyrinomonadaceae bacterium
ACACGCCCTTGCTGGGACGATTCGGGTTGGATGACAGTCGCTTCGTAATCGACAGTAACATCACCGCCGACGCCACTGACCGAAAGCTTCGCGTCGATCGATGTGGTCTGTGTGATGTTTACGTCAGCCTCGACGGTGTATGCCGCGAAGTTGGCCGCAGTCACGTCGACCTTGTATCGCCCCGGAGGCAGAGCTTGAAACGCGAATGCTCCGTCGCCGCCGGCCGACGATTCGCGTGATTGGTTGGTCGAGGTGTTGGTGACCTTGACTGTCGCGCCGGGGACGACCGCGCCGTTCGGGTCGGTCACAGTGCCGGAGATATTTCCGGTGGTGCCCTGACCGAAAGCAGTGGCTGAAAGGAGAAACATCGTTGCCAATGCCGCAAATAGTGTGATCCGTTTATACATCTGACTAGCCTCCAACAATAAAAATGAACGTCCGTTTTTTATTCTTACGAGATCCTGCTCAAGCGATACCCTTGCTTGCTACTTTCTTCTTGAAGCTTGCCATCTTCTTGTCGCTGAGCGTGCCGTAAGCAAATATCTTTGTCAGGCTGTTTAGCGCCTGTTCGTCTGAAACACCAAGATGCCGGTTCCCGCCGAAAAGTTTCTCGACGAGGAAATAATTGAAAAACTGCATGTAAGCCGCCGTGAAGACGGAGCCGGGGTCGACGCCTGTTCGAAGGTCTCCGCGTTTCTCCGCCTCCTTAAACTTCGGCCCGAAAACCTTGCGGAACCGCTGCGAAAGGCCGTCGAACATCTTTCGGAAGTGGCGGTTCTGAAACTCGAGTACGTCGATATACATCAGGAGCCAAAAGTCCGAGTGGTTGTTCACCAGCTCGCCAGCCATCTCGCCCAGGCGGCGGAGGCTCTCGGGTTCGAGCGGCTCGTCGATTGATGCGAACATCTCCCGAAGCCGTTCGTCGATCACCTCGAGATATTTTTCGACGATCGATTCAAAGATCGCGTCCTTGGTTTCGTAATAGTTGTAGAGATTGCCGAGTGAAACGCCAGCGTCCTTTGCGATGTCACGCATCGACGTCGCGTGAAACCCCTGCTTTATGAACAACTCGCGGGCGGCACTTTCGATCAGTTCTTTTCGCTTCTCGATGGCGGCTTCGCTGAGTTTGGGCATCTATCTAATAAAAACGAACGCCCGTCTTTTATAAAGGACACTGGCTTCGTTGTCAAGAGGATCAATTAGAGGGCTGGATCACTGAACGACCGAACTTCCCGCGTCCCGGAACCAAGAGACACGCTTACACGAGTTACTACATCATGGCGAAGAAAGCCGGAATCAAGGTTTCACTCCGCGTAATCGGCGACGACAAAGTCAGGGTGACTCGCAAATCTTAACGGCCCCGTCACGGAGGACAACATGCTTCCGTACTCGAAGCAATCCACGTCTACCGAATGCGAAAGGTCCGGGGCTCCGTCTTGTTGATCGGCGCATCACCGCCGTTCAGAACTCTTACCGACCACCGCAATAAGCCGGCACCGGCGCGTTCTCTGAGCCACGGCGGAGCGCTGTAAACGGTTGCCGGGGCTCGAACGAATGCCCGCAACACCAGGTTGTCCTGCAGGTCGCTGATCTCCAATACATACAAACGCGTCGACCCGTGTTCCTTCCATGCGAACACGACGGGGGTTCCCTCGGGAATCACCGCATCGGAGACGGGCGAAGTGAGTGCAGTCGATTCCCAAGGGGCGGCTGCTGGATTTCCCGAAAGGAAGAATTTCAGCGACGGCATCGGGAACGACGCGACCGCACCGCTGTGCACAATGCCATTGCCCACTCCCAGCGCGGCTAGATTCGAATCGCCTTCCTTATCGTCGACCGCCTCTATCCGCAGAAGCAGAATGTATTGTCCTTCCACTAGCGTTGGGCCCGTATCCGGCATTTCAAGCCGAAGGTTGAACTTACCCACGGGAAGCAGGAAATGATCGAATCGCGCGATCTGAGTAAATCGTTTCTGGTCACCGCGTGCTTCGACGGGAAGCGTCGCCTCCGTAAGGAGGTCGCGGTCTGCGGGTGGTTCTTCGCCGGGTTGAACAATTTCCCATCGCCCCTTTAGCCGCCCGGTACCGTTATACTGGATCTCGGCCGTTATACGCGGAAATGGTTCGCCGGCTTTTACGAATAGGATCGGCTCGTCCTTTGGCGTTCGTATCCTTACGTCAGTCAAGGCGAATGGGACGCGTGCCCCCCCACCGGTCATTCGACAGGTGACGTTCACGTATTGATCGGGACCCCCAGTCGTCGAGACGAATCGGCGGACGTAGAAGAAACCCGCACTCGCTCCGGCAACTGCAGCCTGATACGCTCGCCGAACGATCGACGGCGGAATGCCCATGATGTCGGTGAAGGCTGCGTTTGGGCTTGTGCCGGAATGGTCGAAGCGCGCCGGAAGAGCGCCGTAGACTGTGTCCGGACGGCATTGCAGCCCCACGGCCGGTGGTGGAGAGGGGATCAGCTCTCCGCACCAGATCGCCTCAGCCGGAACGTATCCGGATGGGATCGGGCCAAAGCTCAGAAATACGGTCGTCGGGTTTTGTGAATTCACGTTCACGCCGGTCGGGTTGACGCGTATCTGGCTGCTGGCTGTGCTTGAGAAGATCGCGAAAAGTGCGGCAAAAAGTATTGTCCTCATACAGATCCTAGGCACGATCAAAAGACGTTGAACGTGAGCCCCATGTTAAATGCCTGCGTTTTGTTTAGGTTGTTAGCGAAGAACACGCGATTAATCGTGCTGCCGTATCGGTTCGAATAGCGTATGAAAAACTGCGTATCGAGTTTCTTGAATTTCTTGGTGCCGATCGCGAAACGATATGCCCACTGGGCGTCGAACTCGAGATTGCGCGAATCACCTTGATTCAGTGAATCTCCTGCGGCGGTCGCCGATACTCCCGCTGATAAGGTCGAATTCTTTAGGAATGCTGTCCTCCATGTGCCGCGGGTTCCGATTCGAAATGTGCTGTCACGTCTTTTTTGCTCGAAGCTGAACTGCGCTTCGCGCCCCGCTTCGATATCGAGGTCGAGATCCTTGAAAGGTTTGTAGCCCACCGTTATCCCGTTTACTCCGTTGCTGAAGTCGGCGAGTTCACGACCCGGCTGGCGATTATTCTGGAATCCATTTGTAAATCGGTAGCCCACCGTGAGTTTGTTGTTCAACACCCATTGGGCATTGAACGAATGGGCGTCGTTCTTCTGGTCCGGCACCTGCGAGGGATCACGAAACTCGCCGTTGACAGGCAGGGAGGCTCCGAACTGATGCGTTCTGTCGAGCGAATAAGAGACCTGCGGCAGCCATTTATTTGTTTTGCCGGGCGTGAAAAAGGTGTTCAGCGGAATTCCGATAACAACGTTGTTCCGGCGGTTCAGGGTTTTCAGGATCGAGGTGAGGTTATTGAGATTGTCTCTGTCCTGCAGGTTGCCGATCGCAAATGTCATCTCCCCTAGATTTCCGGAGAATTCGAATTGAAACTGTCGGCGGTCGGCCTGGGTCGATACGCCAATGCTGCGATATAGCGGTGCGAGCTCCTCGTGCCTGAATGTTCCCGTCAACTTGAGCTTCTTGTCTTTCCAAAGAGCAAGGTCCTTAAGGATGTCGTAGCTTACTTCCGCGTAGCGGCCATTCCGCCAGACTTCGCGCACAGCTTTAACTGTAAGGCCCTGCGCAAGAAGCGGGTCGGCAGGATTGAAGAATCGTGACCGTGAAAATCCAGCTTCGTATCTAAGACGTTGGCCTGTATCGCTTCCGATAACACGGAAACCGAAGCCGAGACTACGTTCTGCGTCATTCACAACCCCCTGGTTGAAGTTGGCGACTGGAAGCCAGGATCCACGCATCACCGTGAATTCGACACGAAGACCGTTTGGTCGCTTCTTGAAAAGTTCACGGCTGACGCCGAGGCCGAACATGTTATGTTTCCGGCGCGTGACACCGATGAAATTGTCGTAACCGACGACCGACGTTCCATTGGCGGCGATCAATGTGATATCCGTTTGCTTCCCGACTGGGATCGAAGCGGTCAGTCCGCGGCTTGAGAATCCGTTTATCAAGTGGCGATTCGAGCCGAATGAAACATGGCCGAGGTTCAGTTTGAAACGGCCTTTGCTGAGCTCGATCAGGTAGCTCGAAAGATCGAACATCGGCGCCCGCTTTTGAAGTTCTCCGAAACGGATCGCGTTCTGGCGGGAACCGACCCCGACCAGATCGAACTTGTTGTTTAGCGTCCAACCCAACCGCGAGACCTTGAAGTTTAGCCCGATCTGAGTATCAACGTCCGTAAAAGGGTTCCGCTGCGGGGCTCCTTCGGTGGGAAACGTGAGTATCTGGTTCTGACCTTTGATATTGACGGCGACATTTGGCGTAAACCCGTAAGTTGTTTTGGCGGCGGGCGTCCGCGGAGGCTCAGCTGAAGAGGCAGGTGGAGCCTCGGCGACCGGGACACGGACCGGCGTCTGTTCGGACGAAACGAACTTGGTATCTAGAAGCGTTCGCCAGTTTCCGTTCGTATCAACGAAGTACAAAACGATCTTGTTCTCACCGGCGGAATAAGCCGCAAGGCCGGGCGTATAGCTGATGGTCGACTGGCCAAGCTCGGAGAGCGAGGTTACATCCGATTCGCCTATGAATAAAGCCAATCGTCCTTCGCCGGGCCGCATCTCGCGGCTGAGCGTCAGCACTATCTTTTCATCCCGAGCAATCGTACGACCTGCAAGATCGGTCATTGCCG
>JBEBGW010000048.1:0-17565 GCA_040081025.1 Pyrinomonadaceae bacterium
CTTAACTTTCGACCGCTCGATTCTACTCGTTTCTGTGAAAAAGTGAGAATATCGAGAGAGTAAACGTAGATCGTAGATCAATAAACTATGCAATATAGACGATTCGGAAGGACCGGCAGGCAGGTGAGCGAGATCGGTTACGGAATGTGGGGGATGGTGGCCTGGTCGGGGTCGGACGACGAAGAGTCGATGACCTCGCTTCAGCGAGCGGCCGATCTTGGCTGCACATTTTTCGACACCGCGTTCGCATACGGCAATGGCCGAAGCGAAGGGCTGCTCGGCCGATTGGTAAAAGCGAATCCGGACAAAAAGCTTTCCACGGCCACAAAGATTCCGCCGAAAGATCAACGCTGGCCCGCCGCGGCCGATGCGACGCTCGACGACTGTTATCCGCCCGATCACATCGAACAGTATCTGCACAAAAGTCTGGCCAATGCGGGCCTCGAGTCATTCGATCTGCTGCAGCTTCACACGTGGAACGATACTTGGGCGAAGGATGATCGCTGGGCAAAGAAATTCAGTGATCTCAGGTCACAAGGGCTGATCAACGCCTGCGGTATTTCGATAAACCGCTGGGAGCCGTGGAATGGTTTAGAGGCGGTAAAGACCGGAGCGATCGATTCAGTCCAGGTCATTTACAACATCTTCGACCAGAACCCTGAAGATCATCTCTTCCCGGCCTGCCGCGAGCACGATGTAGCAGTCATTGCGCGCGTTCCATTTGATGAAGGCACTCTAACAGGAGCGATCACCAAAGACTCGACGTTCCCTGCGGATGATTGGCGCGCGACGTACTTCTCGCCGGAGAATCTGACGGCGAGCGTCGAGCGTGTCGAGTCGGTAAAGCCCCTCGTTCCTGAAGGCTCAACTCTCGCGGAGACGGCGTTGCGATTCATCCTGAATGAGCCGACCGTCAGCACGATCATTCCCGGAATGCGGAAGACGAAGAATGTCGAAGCAAACGTCGCCGCGAGTGACGCGGGTCCGCTGCCTGACGATCTGCTCGCTAAATTGCGGCCACATCGGTGGGTGCGAAAGCCAGCGCCTTGGTCGGATTAGGAACTGGTAACTCTAAACTCGAAACTGGCCACTGTTGAAATAATCTCCAGTTGCCAGTTTTTGAGTTTAGAGTTCTGAGTCCTACACGGATCCTACTTCGGCGCAAGCAAAGCCATCGCGGTCCACATCGCCGCGGCCTGGCCATGTAGATCGCCCGTCGCACGAGCACGGTCCATATAATACTGCACCGAAAAACCTTTGTTCGTGCCTATGCAAACATCGGTTACATTTCCTTTTGCGTCGATGTGCTTGGAGAGTCCGATCCATGCCTTTCGAGCAGCCGGGCTGTAAGTTTTCTTGTCGAGCCAACCCTTCTTAACGCCCGTAACGAATGCGAATGCGAACATCCCTGTTCCGGACGTCTCCTCCCACGATTCCGGGTGATCGAGCAACTGCCGCCACAAACCGCTATCCGCCTGGTACTTGAGCAGCGAGGACATCATCAGGTCGTAACCTTTGACGATCCGAGCTCGCAGCGGATGCTTCTTCGGAAGTTCGAGCAGGAGTTCAGTCATTCCGGCAGCCTGCCATCCATTACCTCGAGACCAGTAAAACTGTGCGTCGGGTGCGTGGAAGAATAATCCGTTCGGCTGTTGAAGCTTGTCGAGATAAGCGACCATCGTCTTTGCGGCACGTTCGAGATAGATCTTGTCCTTGGTCGATCGGTAAGCCTGCATCTGGATCGCCGTGATCATATACATATCGTCGATCCAATATCGTGCTTCGGCGGTGATGCCGTCGTCGGTCGTTTTCTCCCACTGCTTGTCGGCGAACGCTTTTCCGAAATCGAGATATTTCACGTCTTTTGTCTGTAAATAGATCTCGAGCGGGATAATCCCGATCACGCGGTAGTCTACGTGAGCGTTCGGAGCGATCGGCTTGCCGCCCTCGGGTGTCATGAATCGCGCGAACTTCTGCTGAAGCCGTTTCTGCAGATCCGCGTCCTTTGAATACTCCGCTACGTTGAGCGCTCCGTACCATGCGCAGGCCTCTGGATAGATCAAGAACGGACGCTTTCCCGTTTCGAATTCAAAGGTCCGCCCGGCCCAGTTTTCCGCCAGCAGCTTGCCGACCTCTTTCGGCGAACTTCCCGCCGGCCATTTGTCGAAGTCGGACTGGCCAATGGCCGTGAGCGTCAGAGCTGACAGGGCAATTGTCAACGAGACGCTCCTAATGACGCGCAAATATATCTTGTTCATAGATTCCTTTTATTGTCTCTCATCGATAGGAATATCGTAGAGAAAACCGCTTAACCGAGTGGTCAAGGAATCTTATCAGACAGCGAGCGTCCGGGCAACAGAATCGCGGCTAACAGTTAATCAAGTGTTCAACGGTCGCTGACGTTATGTTTACCTTTTGGGTAGGTTAAGGAGGCCATCAAAAATCGCGCAGCGACGAAGCTAGTTTTCTTTTTTCGGCTCGCCGGCGGGTTGCTCCGCGGGTTTTGGGGTTTCGGGAATTGGCGGCGGGTCGTCGGCTAAGTTGATACCGAGTATCTTTGGGTTGTTGATGAAATCGGCGAGGCGATCGGGGCTGAAGGTGGCGCGGATTATGGCGGCTTCCTGCTTGTCGATCGTGACGAGGGCGACCTTGACCACATTGCGGTCCTCTCGCATATACATATAGACCTGCTGGCCGTTTCGCGTTCGGACTCGTATGGCGGGGATCCACTCCGGGCCGAACGAATTCCTCATTGCGACCTGCATTTCTTTATCAAGCTCGCTGTAGGAAAATTTCAGGTCTTTGAATAGCGTGACGCTGAAACTCTTAACGCCCGCCGGGCGCGAAACGCTGACAGCGAAACGAGCCAGCCACATGAAAGGAATGTTGATCTTCTTGGCCTTGTACTTCGTTTTTAGGTGACTGACGATCCGGTCATACTCGCTCGGTTTTGCCTGAGCGGGTATCGCGGCGAAAAGAACAAAAAGCGAAAGGGCAACGACGGGCAATAGTTTCTTTTTCATTGGTCGCCTCCTTTAATTTTTTGGCTTGTCCTTATCGTTCTGGATCTCGAAATGCGGGATGTTCATTTTGCCGCTCAGTTCGGTGAGAAGCTCTATGTCGATCGGCCCGATGACGTTGATCACGGCGATGCTCTTCGATTCGGATAAGACCACCGCTACGCCGCTCATCACATTTCCGGTAAACATCGTAAATACATCGACCTTTTGGTTGTTCTTTTTGCTTCGTACATTCGCAAGCCTTTCCCAGCCCGGCGATTGCAGCTGTGCGCGGATCTCGTCGATATCGGCTAGGTTGTATTCATTCTCGTTCTCGAATTTATAGGCACGGACGTAGATGGCCTCGAGCCCGTTGATGGCCTGACCGATCTTCTTCGCATTCGCATCGTTCGTCTTTGCGAGGACTCGCTTGGCAAGGTCGAGAATTTTGCCTTCGATATTTACCTCGACAACGTCGCGGGCCTTGGTTTCAAGCCCGTTAAGATTTTCGAAGCGAAGCCTGGCGTTCTGTCCATGCGCCGCTAGCGGGCACAAAACGAAAAGCATGAAAAATATCAATTTTATTACCGGTTGGTTTAACGATCTCATAATTGTTTTCTTCCTCGGACGAACATTATTCTGTTCCGTCTAATTTGTCTTTTACGATCTTCAAATTAGTGCTCGTGATGGTTAGAGCCGTCATCAATTGCCGGTAAGCGTCGGCTTCTTCCTGTGTCAGCACCAAAGTCTGCGGTCGGATGGCATTAGACACCGGAGGTCTCAGTGGAGTTGCGCGCCGTCGCGGCTTATTCACAGGCGACACTATTGGCGGTACAGCGATGGCAGGAGCGGCAGTTTCCGTTCGAACTGCGGTTACCGGGGTCTGGAAAACCGTTTTCACAGCAGCTTGTTGAGTTGGATGCTGTCCATTCCATCGCAGAAGCCACATAGAGCCGATAGCGACAAGTGCCAGAAACCCTGCCGCAAAGCTCAAACTGAGGCGGAAGAACGAACGCCGCGGAGCTGTAACCTTCTGTTGCTTCGCCGGAAGCTCGGGCGGTGGGGCCGGCCGGTACGCGAGGACTTTGAGTGCCGCCTCGATCCGCTCGATCTCAGGATCCGAACCTGTTTTGTTCCAAAGATATTCGTCCATCACTTCACCTCTACGCCGAGTTCCCTCCGCAGCATCTTCATTCCGCGATGCAGATTGACGCGTACGGAATCTGGCGTCATTCCGGTCTGCTCGGCTATTTCCGGCCCGGTCATTCCCTCGACCAGACGGAGCACTAGCGTCTCCTTATATGTAAGCGGCATTCGCAGGATCACAGCCAATATCTCGTTCGCCTCGTTTTCGGGGCGGCGTTTTTCACTGATGTCATCGGTCAGTTCGACGTCTTGACGCCTACCGCGAAATAGTCCGGCCGAAAAGTTTCGGGCGATCTTTGCCAGCCACGGCCCAACGGCATTTGTGTCCCGCAGCGAATTCAGATTCTTATACGCCGCGATAAATACTTCCTGCACTACGTCGTCAGCCTCCTCGCGCGGGACCCGGGAAAGCACGATACCGTGAACCATTGGAGCAAACATTCTGTAAAGATCGTCAAATGCCTCGACCTGGCGTGCGCGAATGCGTTCGACGATCAGAGCCTCCGGTTTGGCCTCCGGTGGCGTAAAGCGGACATCCGCCTCGGGCGAAAGCAAAAACAGGTCACCTGTTAATTCGGTATCGGGCATCTGCTGAACTGATCGAGGAGAGAAGATTTTAGTCTTCCGGTGACATAGACGTGAGCAAACGGCAAAATGTTAACAAGCCCCGTCGTAAATCTTCAATTACCAGGAGAGTACGGTTGCGATCGGGTTAGCGTTCAATAAACTTGGGGAAGGTCGTAATAGTTGTTCACCCGGACGCATTCATGCCCCCGTTCGCCGGGCTACTGACGAATTCGGATATGGTTTCGATTCGATAACCTGGTGGGAAGGAGTTCCCGTAACGGTCACCAGATACGACGGAATGATCCACGATTTCGGGTTTCTCAACGGGCTTGCCAATCTGCCACAGGTTAGATCGCTGTTCGTTCAGGCCGGTGCGGAGCTGAGAAAATATTTGCGGCTCACGCCTGAAACTAATAAAAACCAAGGAGTTACAAAATGAAAAGGGAAGATACATTCGAAGGTGTTGTCGGCCTGATCTTGATTAACGGGCGATCGCCCCGGCAGAGCCTTTTCCAAACTCGATCGTCTTGCCAACGCTACCGAGTCTATTGTTTCGGAACCGAATATCGCGACTGTCTTTTCCTTCTACGAGGATGAATGCATTCGCATCGCCTATAAGCTCAAATTCCCTAAACAAAACTCGTCTCGTTGATTCCAGCCGCACCGAACTCTCTGCAATCGTATTGACCGGTATTTTCCATCCGACGAAGTCTGAGTCTTCACAGTCCTGACAAACCAACGCGGGACGCATGTCTGGTTCAGCTAGTTTGACGGTGAGATGTTTTACGCTCAGTCCTTTGACGTGCCGCGCGTAAAGGCCGAAGGCCGGTAGCCAAGGGCCAAAACGGTTGATCTCAGGGTAACTGTCCGGTTTTTCTTCCATTATCTGCCGGCCCTGTTCGCGCGTACCGCCGCCGGCCAGTTCGATATCGATATTTTCGAGGGTTAGACGCCCGACAGCGTAGCCCGGAATGCCAGTGATAAAGATCCCCGAGGGCGGGGTGAGCTGCGCTTTCGCAGCGGCTTTAGCACGCACGTTTTTGATGACTACATTACTGATAGACCCAACCTGCTCGCCTTTCTTTTCGCCCTCTCGAAAGGTTTTCAATCGGGAGCCGAGACGGACGAAGATCGGCGTCGCCACATTGTCCATTGTTATGTCGGAAATGATGACATTCCGTAAATGAGCGCCGTCGACCGATAAGAGTTTGATCCCGCCGTTCTTAGTGTCACGGATCTGGCAGTTACTGATCCTGACGTTCTCAAAATTCGCCACAGATTCCGTGCCAAACTTGATCGCGCCCTGGTTACTCTTCAGCCGGCAGTTGGTCACAGTAATGTCGCGTATTGGCATAGAACTCGTGGTCTTAAAGACCAATGCATCGTCGCCGCTGTCGACATCGCAGTCTTTGATCACAAAGCCTTGCGAAGAATCGATGTTAATGCCGTCGTTGTGTGGCACGCCATGGCTGACGATCTTTATCCTTTCGATCGTCACGTTTTTCGACTGAAAAAAGTTCAATGTCCAGGCACCGCCGAATAGAAGCTGAGCGTCGCACAGGACCACTCTCGTAGATCGTACGAATCGGACAAGGAACGGTCGATTTCCCCAGCCTTCACCTTTGAATGGCATCGCGGCGGCGAGCTCTTTGCCCCGCCCGTTGATCGTTCCGCGTCCGACAATACCGACGTTCTTTGCATCAACCGCCGCGACCATAGCAAATCCGACCTCCGCACCAAGTCCGTCCTTGAACGGATCGACGTTGCGATAGTCTTTCGGATTCAGACTGCCCAACAGCACCGCTTGATCATCTAGCTGCAGCGTACAGTTGTCCTTCAAAAGGATCGTGCCGGTTACGAACCGTCCGTTCGGAACTCGCACCATCCCGCCGCCCTTTTGAGTGCAGGTATCGATCGTTTTTTGAATCGAGTCCGTGTCAATCGTTTTGCCGTCGCCAACGGCGCCAAAATCGGAGATATTGAACATCGATTTCTGCGCATGCGAAGTCGCCGAAGTCATGGCCACTAAACAGAAAAAAATCGTCAGATACAATGAATTGTTCATGAAATATTTTTCACCGCAGTGTTTCCGAGTCGATCTTTGAGCTGTTGAAAATAAAGGCTCTGCGGTTCGACATGACGGCCGAGCGATTCCCAATAGCCGTCCTCACGCGGCTCGAAGGCACCCGCCTGTTTTTCGCCGACATGGCCGATCGCCCAGTTCTGCGCGGTCGGCGGCTTTTGGCAGACAAGCGGGCCTTCGCAGTTCCATGCGACATAGTTTGCGCCGGACCAGCCGTGACCGCTTCCGTAATGGCCGCGGTCCTGGATCGCGAGCGGAGCTTTTACGTTGTCGAACAATCCGCCGGTTGACCATCGGTGATGCGGCTCGCTGCTGGCGAATGTGTTGCTCGCCGAGCAATGGACAAAGGCGTTCGGTCCGGGGACGCGTCCGCCAACCACAAAATCGTGCCTGCCGCTTTCCGCTTCGCATCGCAGAACAAGATTCGACTGGCCGTCAACATTAAACGAATAACGGCGGCCGCCGGTGATCACTGAAACCATATCCAGGCATTTACTGTCCAGCACAGTCACCCATCTTGCCTTGCCGATATTGACGGCCGAGTAGCCGAAATGAAGAGCGGTAATATTTTTGACCCAGACATTTTCGGCCGCATTTATGCTGATAAGATCCCAACCGTGATTTTCGTCTGAGAAATATTTTGTCTTTTCCTTTCCGTATTCGGCTGTAATGTCTTTATCGAACTCGGAAGCTCCCCGCAGATCTTCAATGCCGATCTGCGAAATACGTTCGCTCGAGTCGAATGCCAGAACTTCGCCGCCGCCCCAGCGCTCGTCGATCTCGCAGACGACCGGAGCGTCGAACGTGATCCGGTCACCGTCGATTCGCGCGACGACGCGTTCGAAATCCAGATTGAACGGCTCCCATTGTTTCGTGCCGCCGGTCGGTCGCGGCACTATGCGATCCATCCCGATCTCATGGATCCATTCCTTATTCCCGGTCCGGCGGACAATGATGTTGTCACCGACACGCAGGCTTTTCGTTGAATCGAGCTTTAGCGTGTGCGTTCCGACAGGCGCGTAAGTATCGAGAATGCGGCGGGCGGGTCCGGCAGCCTTTCCGAATCCCTGGCCCTTTACCTCGATCAGAGAGTGCTGTTTCTTTTGAGTAGCGACAAGAACGGTTCCGTTCTCGTCCTGTCCCTCGCCGCGAAGCACAATACCGCTTTTACTAATCCGAATAGTGTCGCCGATCTTATGAACCCCCTTCTTAAGCAAAACAGCCCCCCGAAATCCGCGTTTGTCCGGCGGCATCCTGGAAACATTGTCGATCGCAGCCTGGATGTTCTGCCCAGGCGCAACTTCAGCACGCACGGGCACATCAGGCAATCTCACGCCACCGCCCATGTAACCGCAATTTGAGAAGTCGGGAATAGTGTTGCCCTTCTCATCCGGCGCGTACATGAGCTTTCCGTTTCTGCCCGGATAAACGAGCTTGCTGTGGTGATTCACGGGCGCAAGGCCGAATGCGGCCGGGGCTAACGGCAACGAACCTAAAAGGTGGATGAACTCTCTTCGCTTCATACAAACCAATCTTTTAAGACAATTGCCCGCGAAATACGCGAAAGAAATCCTTTTTCATTTTCTTCTTGCGCGTATTTCGCGGGCGAAAGTTTCTTTCACTTTCCAAGGCGCAAAAATACAACACCATGCGACGGTACCGTTACTTTATATTCTGGCCCTTCCACTTTAATATCCTGCTTTGCCCAGATATCTCGCACCTGTTTGACTTTTTTGGTAGTACCAATTTCCGCCCAGCGGACAGTTATCTCTTTGGATTCGGCTCCGCGGTTAAAGATACCGATGGCCCGCGCTCCGCTTGAAAGCTCGCGCACCCAGACCTCCTGCTCGCCTGATTGCCAAACGCGTTTGCCCTGCTTTCCGCCCTTGTCCTGGTCGATAGCGATCACTTCGCGGTTGAGCAGGATCTCCCTGGTCTCCGGCGTCATACTGCGAATATCGTTTCCGGCGAGCAGAGGCGCGGCAAGGATCGCCCAGAGGCTCATGTGGATCTTGTATTCGTCGTTGGTCATGCCGCCGTTGCCGACCTCAAGCATGTCGGGATCGTTCCAAAATCCGGGTTTGGCGTATGGAGCGAGGTCATTCTGGCTAAACCCGATCCGCGTCATCGAATCCCATCTATCGCTGATGTCGCCGGTCGTCCGCCATAGATTGCCGCCCACGTCTGGCCCCCATTTCCACACATCCAGCCGTCCATACTGGCAAAGGCTGTAAACGATCGGCCGCCCTGTTTTGAGAAGCGCATCGCCCATTTTCTGATAAACCGCCGGCATCTCTTCATCGGTGTAAAGCGTGCGTGCACCGCACCAGTCGTACTTTATGTAGTCGATTCCCCATGCCGCGAAAGTGCGGGCATCCTGCTCTTCATGGCCGTAACTTCCTATATAGCCCGCGCAAGTGTCTGGTCCGGGCGAAGAGTAAATTCCCAGCTTCAGACCCTTGCCGTGGATATAATCGGCCAGTGCCTTCATGTCGGGAAATTTGCTATTAGTCGTGATATTTCCCTGTGCGTCCCGCGATTCGCCCTCCCATGTGTCGTCGATATTTACATAGACGTATCCGGCGTCACGCATTCCGCTGCTGACCATTGCGTCGGCGATTCCACGCACGACCTCGTCGCTGACGCGGCCGCGAAAAAGATTCCAGCTGTTCCAGCCCATCGGCGGTGTTTTGGCGAGGCCGTTATAAGGCACTTTATGGAGAGCCGGCAGAGGAAGCCGCGCGGGCATCGAGCCTTCGCCATCGGGAACGCGGCGGGCGACAGACTCCGTCGGCTTATCCTCCGGCCGGCGGCGTGTCGAAAGGTGCAGCTCGTCGCCGATGAGTTTTCCTTCATACTTGACGGTCCGGTCGCTTTTACCGTCCTTCATTTTTGCGGTCACGGTAAAGCCCGATGCATCGCCGGTGCTTTCCGAAATAGCGTAGAAGAACTGAGTCGAGCGGATCGTGCCGGTGATCCTGCCGCCTTCGTGTTTCAGGTTGAAATATGCCTTCGAGATTGTGCCGTCGTTGCGGGGTGTCTTGACGGCCCAGTTCCCGGTGAGACTTTCGCGAGACCCGTCGGATGAGGCGGTCACGATCCCGATCGCGTCCGATTCGCTGCCGAAAATAGCGAGGGCCACGACGGCCGCGCCGAGAAAGAGTCGTTTAAGAATTGTTCGTCTCATCGAAATTAAAGCTCCCGTTCTTTTACTTTGTCGATCTTTGTGTCGGGGACCAGCCATACCTGGCTCGTATTGAAATCGGAAACGTCCTTAAGGATGAATGTCTTTCCGCTCTTCGGCCGCTGTGTTTTTACCCGATGCATGTCGACACCCTTGACATCGCTCAGCATGAACGGCGGTCGCAGGTCATCCGTCATGAAGCTCACTTCCACGTCAGTCATCGTGATCCCTTTCACGTGCCGGATGAAAAAACCATACGACGGCATCTCGCCGAACATCACCGGTTCCGGATAATCCTCTTCCTTCTCGGGAGGAATGAGCGCGGCTTGCTCGAGCGTGCCGCCGCCTTTGTAGTAGATACGTATATTGCTCAGACGAACGTCTTCGATATCGTTTCCGGGAGTTCCACTGATTATCGACGCGTACTTTGGTTCGGCGTTGTATGCGATGAGGTTGCTGATGATGACTCGCCTGAGCTTCCCTTCGGTCATTTTTTCCTTCGGGCCTCGGTTTCGTTTTCCCAGCCGGAGAAATATCGGAGAATTCACAACGTCGCGCATCGTGATGTTTGTTATCACCACGTCTTCAAGCAGGCCGCCGTCGACGGTTTCCAACGCAAGACCTCGGGAGTACTCGAAAACTATGTTCGAGATCGTAATATTCTTGAATCCGCCGTTGGACTCGGTCCCGAACTTTACTCGCCCGGTCGTACTATTGTGGCTGTACCTTTTGTAATCGCGCTTGTACGTGCCATTGAGAAATGTTCCTTCGTCATAGCCGCTGACCTGGGAATTCGTGATGGTGACGTTCTCGGTGGCCCGGGCGAACCCAAGGGCATATGAACTTTTTAGGCAGATGGCGTCGTCGAAGGGGGAGTTGACGGTGGTGTTCGATATCCGCACGTGCCGGCATGCGTCGACGTCGATGCCGTCGCGATTTGTGTCGATCTTTACGTTGTCGATCGTGAGGTTGTCGACGCCGGTAGCAAGGATCGCGAAGTGTCCACCACTAAGGATGGAAACGTCCCGAATTATCACGTTCCGCGACAGCTTTAACGCGATCGCTTTGTTGCCCCAACCAGGCTCGACCGCGTCGCGGGGATTCGGGTATCCGAAAGGCGCTTTTTCCTTATCGGCCTTGAAGTCCTTTAGTGCGTCATTTTGCTCCTGCGTTCTGGATTGCCCGCCGCTGCGAACAAGGCCCTTGCCCCAAATAAGGCCCGGCCCTAAGATCGAGACGTTCTCGACGTTTTCGCCCCAGATAAGACTGTTGTGCCAGTGAGTATGTCCGAAATCCTGGTACTTATCCCACGGGCTAGGCTCCGGCGGATCGTATCTGCCATCGCCGTCCCTCGGGCTTGCGGCCAAGAGTACGGATCCTTGATCGAAATAGAGAGCGATGTTGCTCCTTAACCGAATCGAGAAGCTTCTGTATGTGCCGGCCGGAAAGTAGACGGTCCCGCCGCCCCTTTCCGCTGCGGCGTCAATAGCTTTGTTGATGGCGGGTGAGTCGAGGGCTTTCCCGTCCCCTTTTGCGCCGAATTCCTTGATGTTGAATCCGACTGGCTTTGGTTTCGCTACGGCCCGGCTCTGTCCGATTGCGGCGGTACTAGAACTCTCGATAACAAGTCCGGCCAAAAGAAGGCACGACAGCAGTAACGTCGCGGACCAGCGGCGAAAAGTCTTCATAGACCTCCTTACCCGTTAAATCGGGCAATTCTTTGTTTAAATGCAACAGCCTTGAAAATGTTACCGATAAAAATTACAATCTAATGAGCCAAACGTCAATGGGATTGTTATCATACTCTTGAAATCGAGCAGCGATGAGCGTCACTCTTGCAGACATCGCCCGTGAGTTGGGCCTCTCAAAAATGACCGTTTCGCGGGCGATCAATAACGACCCGCTTGTTAACGAAAAAACACGCGAGCGCGTGTTGGCGGTGTCGCGCCGCGTCAATTACCAACCCAATCACTTCGCGCGAGCGCTTGTAACAAACCGATCCTTTTTGATAGGCGTCATCGTGCCGGATCTCATGCACTCCTACTTTGCCGAGATCATGCACGGTATCAGCGGCTACGCACGAGGAGGATCGAACTACCAAATTGTTATCGGTAACTCCGAGGAGAACATTTCACGCGAGATCGACGAGGTTGAGGCATTGCGATGGCGAACCGACGGGCTGATCATCGCTCCGACCGTCCCGGCTTCAAAAGCCGACGTCTACCGAAAAATGCTGGAGCGGGGAACGAAGCTAGTCTTCATCGACCGCACGCTTGAAGGCGTCGATTGTCCGATGGTGACGACCGACAATGTCGAGGTTGGGAGGCTCGCGACGGAACATCTAATAAACCTCGGGCATAAGAAAATAGGGCATCTCCGCGGAACCAGTACATCGACCAGCCGCGAACGGCTTGAGGGCTATAAACAAGCTTTGAGCAAGAACGATATCGCGTTCGATAAGAAGCTCGTGCGTGATTGCGGCCTGATGGAATCGGAAGGTTATAGGGCGATGAGATTGTGGATCGAGGACGGTGACCTCCCGACCGCTACCTTCGCCGTCAACGATCCGGCGGCGATCGGCGCTATGCAAGCAATGAGCGAAGCAGGGCTCAAGGTCGGAAAGGACATCGCGGTCGTCGGGAGTGGCAATATCCATTACGGTGATATGCTGAGTGTCCCGCTGACAACGGTTTCGTGGTCGCGCAGTGAAATGGGACAGGCAGCCGCGCGGCTTTTGATCCAGTCGATCGAGGCGAACAACGGCGACGCCGCGAATCAAAAAGTACTTCTTTCTCCTACACTGATCGTTAGAGAATCTTGCGGTGCAAATTTTGTAAACCCTTAGGCCCTTAAAAATGCCAGTCCTGGAGTTGCGTGACATACGGAAGGCTTTCGGCAAGACGACCGCGCTCGACGGCCTGAATCTGTCCTTGTCGGCCGGTGAAGTGCACGCGTTGATAGGTGAGAACGGGGCCGGGAAAAGCACACTGATGAACATCATCGCAGGGACCATTGGGCCGGACTCCGGTTCGATCCAGGTCAACGGGTCTCCGTATACCCCTGCAAGCCCCCTCGACGCGAGGAAACATCGGATCGCCTTAATACACCAGGAATTATCGATCCTGCCGCACCTGAGCGTGTCCGAAAATATAGTGATCGGCGCCGAAAACTCGCGCTTTGGCTGGCTCGATAGGCGCGAAATGATTCGCCGGGCAGAAGGCGTGCTTAGCAACTTCGATCATCCGGATATAAAGCCGCAAACGCCTGCTGGCAAGCTTTCTACGGCCGCGCAACAGGTCGTCGAGATCTGCCGCGCGCTGGCGGCTAACGCCGAGATCATCTTGATGGATGAGCCGACAAGCAGCCTGCAAGGCGATGACGTCCGTCGCTTGTTCACCCTTATTCGGAAGCTCAAGAATGACGGGATCAGCATTATCTACATCAGCCATTTTCTGGAAGAGATTCGCGAGATCGCTGACAGCTACACAGTGATCAGAGACGGAAAGGATGTTTCGGAAGGACAGATCAAGGATATAACAGACGATCTGCTCATCTCGCAGATGGTTGGGCGCCCGGTTGATAACCTATTTCCGAGCCGCAAACCAAGATCCGAACCTGGTGAAATACTTCTCGAAGTGAGGAATCTTTCTGCACCGCCACGGCTATTGAACGCCGATCTCGAGTTACGGGCCGGGGAGATCCTGGGTATCGCTGGCCTGGTCGGCGCTGGGCGGAGCAATTTGGTGCGTGCCGTTTTTGGCCTGGAGAAAGCCCGGGCGGGAACGATTTTGATTCGCGGCCGCGAAGCGCCCGCACGAAACGGCAGACCTTCCACTCGGGTGTCCGAAGGGATCGGGTACTTGAGCGAAGATCGGAAGGCCGAGGGGCTTGCACTTCCTCTGTCGTTAGCGGACAACGTAACGATGACTAGGTTCTCGTCATGCGCTCGATTCGGCTGGATCGACCTCGCTACACAGCGGCGGCAGACGGAAAATTTGATCAAGAACGTAGGCGTGCGAGCACGGAACGCCATTCAGCCGGTTTCAACCTTGTCGGGTGGCAATCAGCAAAAGATAGCTATGGCACGGCTGATACATCAGGAAGCAGATGTTCTGCTTTTAGACGAACCTACACGAGGTGTCGATATTGGAAGTAAGGCTAAAATCTATGAGACGATCGCCGAACTTGCGGACGGCGGAAAAGCTATCTTGATGGTTAGCTCGTACCTGCCCGAGCTTTTTGGAATGTGCGACCGGCTGGCTGTCATGACACGAGGCCGTTTGTCGAAGTCCTTGTCAATTGCCGAGTGGACGCCGGAGCTTGTGCTGCAAACCGCGATCGGATCCAGTCGTGAGCACGCTCCCATCGAAACGAATGGACAATGAGGTTTCTCAGATATTCGAGCCGCGGCGTCTTGCCACTCTCCGAAAATGGCTTACTATTTTCGGTCCGTTCCTTGGCCTGTTCGTCGTTATTCTCTTATTTGCCCTACTAACCGGAAGTCCCGAAAAATACCTTTCGCTGTTCAATATACGCATTGTACTTTCGCAGACCGTTATCGTAGCGATCAGCGCCATCGGAATGACGCTGATAATCATCAGTGGTGGTATTGATCTGTCGGTAGGATCGACGATTGCCCTTTCCGGAGTTGTCACTGCGCTGTGTATCAATTCCAGCCTTGATCCGATTGCTGCCGTCGGGGCTGGAATTGCGGTCGGTGGGTTGGTCGGCTGTATCAACGGCGTCGTGATCACCAGACTGCGCGTCGTACCATTTATTGCAACACTCGGAATGCTCGGCGTCGCACGAGGGGCGGCAAAATGGATCGCCAATCAGGAGCCGGTTAACGTCGATCCGACCTGGGTTAACAATTTGGTAGTGACGATCCCTGACCCCTCCTGGATACTGCTCGCTCCTAGCGTCTGGATAACGGTCTTGCTCGCAATTGTTATGGCCGTCGTCTTGCGCAATCCGGTGTTCGGCCGAAGGGTATTTGCGATCGGCTCGAACGAAGCTGCCGCAAGAGCGTGCGGCATTTCGACTGATCGACTGAAGATATGGATATACACTCTTGCCGGTTTGTTCTTCGGCCTTTCGGGCGTCATGCAGATGTCACGGTTGCGGCAGGGCGACCCAACGGTAGCGGCCGGAACGGAACTCGATGTTATCGCTGCGGTGGTAATAGGCGGCGGAAGTCTAAGCGGCGGACACGGAACCATTCTCGGCACGATCGTCGGAGCCCTGATCATGTCCTTTTTGCGAAACGGTTGTCAGCAGATGGGGTGGGCAAATTATGTTCAGGAAATTATTATCGGGGCTATTATTGTAATCGCCGTAGCGATCGACCAGCTCCAAAGCCGTCGCTCCTAGATATAAGCCGTTTTCAGTTGTTTTCCGCAACATTTTTCAGAAAATAGTTCTTCCAGGTAATTTTATGTTGACATCAGCCGCTAAATAATGTTATCGGTAACTATCAATTGTTAGCGGTAACAACAATTTAACGCAACCCATGTGATTTAAAAGGATTTGAGTCGATACCCAAACAAAATTGGTATTACCAATTTTGCCGTCGATCAAAGAGTCGGGAACCGACGCCCGACTCAGCACTTAGACGAGGAAAAACATTGATTATGAGCGACGGGCTAAGGGAAAGGCCCTTTTGTCGTGATCAAGCAGTTCTCAAGTTTCAGGGATTCCCGGGTTCGTCTGGTGGCTGGTAGTCAAAAACCACCAGCTCGATTCTTTCAAAAATACAACCTTATCCATTTTCAGGAGGCGGCTTCGATGTCTGGTTTCAAATTGCTCATCGCCAAAGTGTTATTCAGCGCGTGTCTCGTAATTATTACTGCTGCTGCCAGCTCGGCACAGTCGATAACGGGCACGATTTCCGGAACAGTGGTCGACCCAAACGGCGGTGTGATCCCCGGTGCGTCCGTTACTCTAACGAGCGGCCAACTCGGCGATTCGCGCGTTGTCACCACAAATGACGAAGGGAGATTCACATTCGCCGCCGTCCGGCCAGGTACATATTCAGTCAGGATCGAGCACCAGGGTTTTCAAAAACTGCTCCGCGAGAACACTGTCCTGGCTGCCAATGAAAGCCTGGCGCTTGGCGAACTTGCCTTGGCAACCGGAAACGTAAGCGAAACGGTGACCGTGACGAGCGCGGGGGCCGTTGTTGAAACGCAAAGCAGTGATCTAACCGCGCGACTGACCTCTGACCAAATATCGTTGATCGCGACGAAAGGACGCGATGTCACTTCGCTGCTTCGTCTGTTGCCGGGAACCTCTAATAACGACGACATTGAAGGCGTGGGCGAGGGCTTTGGTACTGATCTGCCTGTTATTTCCGGACAACGAGGCCGTTCTACGGTTGCCACGGTCGACGGTTTGAACGGCAGCGAGCCGAGCGGCTCCAACAAACTGAGTTTAACAATAAACCAGGACGCCGTCGCGGAAGTACAAGTGCTACGAAATAACTACGCGGCGGAATATGGTAACAACGGCGGCGCGATGATCAACATCGTCTCCAAGGGCGGCGGATCTAACTATCGCGGCAGCGCCTATTACTATCTCCGTAACGAGGCTTTGAACGCCAACAATTTCTTTAATAACAAATCCAGACTGCCAAGAGCGCTTTATCGCCACAAGATCTGGGGTTTCAATGCCGGCGGGCCAATTCCTCTTCTGCGTTTTGGCGAGAGCGATAAAATGTTCATAAAGAACAAAGCCTTCTTCTTCTTTTCCTACGAGAAGCCTCGTCAGATAACGCCGACTGATCCGATTACTGTTACAGTTCCGACTGCACTGGAACGGCAAGGTAATTTTTCACAGTCGAGATCTACAAGTGGTGCAGTTACTCTTGTTGATCCGCTCGGGCCGCCAAGTGCGACGAATCCGTTTCCGATAGTCAACAACATCATTCCTCAGCAACGCATCAACGCAAGCGGACTGGCATTACTTAATTACTATCCGCTGCCGAACGCCGGGACAACAGCCAACCCGGGACTATACTCGTTTCAAAAAAGTGTCGATGTGCGCAAGCGGAGTATGGTTATTCGTTTTGACGTAAAGCCAACTGGGAACGACAGCATTTACTGGAAAAAACAGTGGTGGACCTCGGACAACGAAGGACTAGGCACCTCGGGGTGGCCCAATGGAGCAACCGGACGTGACCGGTGGGGCATTAGCTCACACTACCTTTATCAAGACGACGGCTGGTCCGCCAACTGGGTTCACATTTTCAGCTCAAAAGTAGTTAATGAATTTAACTTCGGCATGCGGCATGACTCGGAGGGCTTCGTTCCGTCGGACGGCATGATCGAGGGACTCCAGAGGAGCGCCCTTAATTATACGGCTCCGCAGCTTTTCCCACAGAATAACAACCTTGGTACTATCCCGCGGGCCACGGGCTGGACGAGCGTCCAAGGTAATCCCGCCAATATTAACTGGCTCGATCGTTGGGGCGAGACGGGTAACGATTACATCGAGCCGTCCTTCGCGGACAACCTCACCTGGACGCAGGGAGATCACACGATGAAGTTCGGCGTCTATTTCGAACGCGTGCGCAACGGTACAAACAGCTT
>JBEBGW010000343.1:0-4726 GCA_040081025.1 Pyrinomonadaceae bacterium
GTTACGCAGGCCGCTCGGCGACGGCGTTGTCGTCTATCGGACATGCGAGTTGGAAGCCGGTCGCCTCACAGGTTCCGGGGTTCGTTCACGCACACGCGCCTTACTGTTACCGCTGTCCGTTCAACGCGACGCCCGATAATTGCGGGCTTGCGTGTGCCAATGACGTTGAGGAGTTGATACAGACGACCACGACGGGCGAGATCGCGGCATTCATGAGCGAGACGATCCTTGGCGTGGGTGGATTCATTGTGCCGCCTAAGGATTATTTCAAACGAGTTCACGAGATCACGAAAAATCACGGTGGACTCTTTATCTCCGACGAAGTGCAGACCGCGTGGGGGCGAACTGGCGATAAATGGTTCGGTATCGAGCATTACGGAGTCGACCCGGACATCATCACGTCGGCCAAAGGAATGGGCAACGGCGTGCCGATCGGTTGGACGATCGCTACGCCCGAGGTTGCTGACGCGTTTCCCGGATTAACGTTCTCCACATTCGGCGGAAATCCCGTATCGTGCGCCGTCGGGCTGGCGGTTATCAACGTTATTGAAGGGGACGATCTGCGAACCAACTGCCGCGTCGTCGGAGATTATTTTCACGACAGACTCCTAGAACTCCAGCAGAAGTACCCGATCATCGGCGACGTCCGCGGCATGGGAATCATGCAGGCGATCGAACTCGTGAAAGACCCGAAAACAAAAGAACCGAACCCGCAGGCGGTTCTCACCGTATTCGAAGAGACAAAGCGTCAAGGTGTGCTGATCGGGAAAGGTGGACTGTACGGAAATGTGATCCGAACGGGGCTGATGCTGAATTCGTCGAAGGATACTGTAGATGAGTTGGTCGGGGCATTAGATGCCGGTCTTGCCGTTGCTTGAAGAAATTAGACATGAAGAAGATCTTGTTTTGTTCTGTCCTGGCGATCGTGTTCGTGGGGTTTGCCCGTGCTCAATCCGCTCCGAGTGTTGTCGGTAAAGACCATTTTGTTATAAGCAACGGCCTGAAGGTTTATCTCTGGGAGAAGTATCAAAAGAATTTCGAAAGAACTTTCAAGCAAACCAATAAGATCGTGCTGTTGGTTCATGGAGCCACGTGGTCGGGTCGGCCCAATTTCGATCTGCAGATCCGCGATTATTCCTTAATGGATTTTCTCGCGAAAAATGGCTATGACGTTTGGGCTATCGATATTCATGGTTATGGAAGGTCAGAAAAGACGGACAAAGATTGGTCTGACACAGCCTCCGCCGCAGGTGATATAGGTGCGGCAGTTGAATATATTGCGACCCTCCGAGGTGTCGAGAAAATATCAATTTTGGGATGGTCTTGGGGGACGCAAACAACTGGCGTGTACACGATGGGGCACCCCGAAAAAGTCAACAAATTGATCCTTTTCGCAATGGCCTGGAAGGGAAACCCGGCAGCCAGGAGCCGGCCAATTCCAAAAGAACAGTATCGAATCAATGATGAAGCAGCCGCGCGCTCGGATTTTATTCCCGGACAATTCGAGCCAGACGTTGTAGAAAAATACGTTAAAGAAACGCTTGCCGCGGATCCGAAATCGCCGAATGGGGTGAGAGTCGATATGCCGGCGAAGGCACCGATGCTCCATCCAGAGCGAATAAAGGTGCCGACATTGATCATCCACCCGGAAAAGGATTTCTTAGCAACCGAAGCCGAAACACTGGAATTCTTTGGAGAGCTGGGAACAAAATATAAGAGTTACGTCTCGCTGCCCGACGGCGGCCATGCAATTCTGCTTGAAAAGAACTACAAGAAGTTTCAAAGCGTCGTGTTGGGTTTTCTAAACCAACCATGACCGCTCATCCATTTATGAAAACACTGCTCAAATTTATTGGCGTCCTCATTTTCGGTACAACACTGGTCGCGCAGGTTCCGGATAAGGAAAAGGTTTTAGCCGGAGCCGAGCGGGCTTTTGAAAAAGCATCGAAAACTAACACGGGGCCGGCGCCGGGATGTGCCCTCGGGGTGTCGTTAAATGGGGAGACGGTGTTCGAGAAAGCGTTCGGGCTGGCGGAGATGGAGCACAACATTCCGAACACGGAGAAGACGATCTTCGAGTCGGGGTCGGTCGCGAAACAGTTCACTGCTGCGGCGCTCGTGCTGCTTCAGCAGGATGGAAAGTTGAAGATCGATGACGATGTGCGGAAGTACATTCCAGAACTCCCGGAGTACGGCAAACCGGTAACGATCAGACACATTCTGACGCACACGGCGGGACTCCGAGATTGGGGATCGGTAATGCAGTTGACTGGTGCGGGTCGCGGTAATCGGGTTATCACGCAGGAGCTGGCCCTCGATGTCATCTCCCGGCAAAAGTACCTAGATTTCGTTCCGGGTGCCGAGTATTCGTATTCGAACAGCGGCTACCAGCTCGCTGCGATCATCGTCGAACGCGTTTCAGGCCAGAAGTTCGGTGACTTCACCCGCGACCGATTGTTTAAGCCGCTCGGGATGAACAATAGTTCGTGGCGGGATGATTATCAGAGGTTGGTGCCGGGCCGAGCGCAGGGTTATTCGAAAAACGGACCGAACGCTCCGTGGCAGTTGAATATGCCGTTCATGAACGTGATCGGAAACGGCGGAATGCTGACGACCGTTGGTGACTGGCTTAAGTGGAACGCCGCGCTCGACGCGAAGACATTCGGCGAACCGTTCGTAGCGGCAATGGAAACTCAGGGCATCTTGAACGATGGGCGAAAGATCAGTTACGCGTTAGGCCTCGACGCAGGCAACTACAAGGGCATCAAGGAAGTAACTCATAGCGGCGGCACCGCCGGCTATCAGACCTATCTCGCCCGCTTTCCTGAAAAGAAGGTTTCCGTGGCGGCACTATGCAACGGATTTCCGCCGTCGTCCGGTGACGTGGTTTACAGCGTGGTCAATGAGATATTTGGTCCATTTCCGGAGCCCGCAAAGATCGACTCGGTCGCCGTGGCGGAAGATCAAGTCAAGAAGTACGCGGGCGTCTGGCGAAACGATGTAACCAGAAACGCCAACATGATCGCGCTCGACAAAGGTGAGTTAAAAATAAATGGCGGAGCCTTGAAGCCGGCCGCGGATGGATCGTTCATGCTTGGTGAACGGAAGATGAGATTCAAAGACGGGTCGCCCGTGACCGCTGCGATCGCGAACCCTGACGGGTCTTTCACGCGGCTAACGATGGTCTCCGAATGGAAACCTGTCGCGGCCGATCTGTCTGAGATCGTCGGTGATTGGTACAGCGAAGAGGCGCAGGCGACGTTCACGGTTGCTCTCGAAGGCGATAAGGCATTCATCAAACAGCGGCCATCGACAAAGATGCCCCTTCAGCCTCTTTACAAAGACCATTTCGGAGCTCAGGGCTTCATCGTCTGGGTAACGCGCGATTCTTCGGGTAAGATCGACAGGCTTCATGTCGGCGGATCGAGGATGCGAGATATGTATTTCGCACGAGTGTCGAAGTAGCGGACTAATATATGGCTAGAGTAAGCCGACGTGAATTCATCGCGAGTGCGGCAGCCATCGCCGCAGCCGCCACTGGCCACGCACAGACGACGCAAAAACCCGGCGTAAGACCCAATATTCTTTTTATCCTCGCTGACGATATGGGCTGGGGCGATTTGAGCTGTTACGGCCGGCCCGATTACCGAACACCTAATCTCGACAAGCTTGCCGCGCAAGGAATGCGATTTACCAATGCGTATTCCGCCGCTCCTGTTTGCACGCCGACGCGAGTCGGGTTTCACACCGGCCGGTATCCGGCGAGACTTCCTGTCGGCCTTGAAGAACCGATCCATGAGCGAAGCGCGATCGGTGAACGGGTGAAGACGACGGGCATTCCGCGGACGCACCCGACCGTCTCGTCACTGATCAAAGCTGCAGGATATGACACCGCACTTATCGGTAAATGGCATCTCGGTTACTGGCCTGACTTTGGGCCGCTGCATTACGGATTCGATGAGTTTTTCGGAAACATGAGCGGAGCCGTCGATCATTTTTCTCACAAGGATATGACGGCGAATCTCGACCTTTATGAAGGCGAGGTTGCGGTTGAACGCGTTGGCTATCTGACCGACGTGCTTACGGATCGGGCGGTTGATTATTTGAAGCGGCCGCATAAGAATCCTTCCTATCTGAGCCTTCATTACACAGCTCCGCATTGGCCTTGGGAAGGGCCGAAGGATAGGGCAATCAGCGACAAGGTGAGCTATAGTCCGGCCGGGTTTCGAGCCGGTGGTTCGGTGAAGATTTATGCCGAGATGATGAAAAATCTCGACGCGGGAGTTGGCCGTGTCCTGGACGCCTTGAAAGCATCGGGACTCGAACGAAACACCCTCGTCATCTTTACAAGCGACAACGGCGGCGAGCGGTTCTCATATCACTGGCCGTTTTCGGGGCAAAAGATGGATCTGCGCGAGGGCGGCGTGCGCGTTCCCGCGATCGTGCGATGGCCCGGTGTTACGCGACCCGGTTCGGTAACCGATCGGCCCACAATAACGATGGACTGGACCGCGACGATGATCGCAGCCGCCGGCACGAAACCCGATCCGAATTTTCCGCTCGACGGTGAAGACGCTATTCCAATACTGATCGGACAGCACTCGACCATCGATCGAACATTCTTTTGGCGCACAAAGCGCCAGGGAGCGATGCGAAGCGGGAAATGGAAATACTTGCGTGAAGGTAAAACCGAGTTCCTCTTTGACCTCTCGGTCGATGAACGCGA
>JBEBGW010000344.1:0-4725 GCA_040081025.1 Pyrinomonadaceae bacterium
GGTAGAAGCGATTCGTTCGTGCTCGATTCCGGGAAAATGACCAAAGTTAACTAAGAGGCCGAGGTGGTAACCGGTGCCTTTCAGGTAATTCATTGTCTGGGCACGATGCTCAGCGATCAGCTTCGATACGGCCTTAATCTCGACAATGATCTTTCCAAAACAAACAAAATCCGGCTTGTAAAAGTGAGTCAATCTTCGTTGCCGATAATAAAGGTCCATCTTTGATTCGGCAATGAACGGGATTTCTCTGTGCTCAAACTCGATGGCGAGACACTCTTGGTAAACCGGTTCGACAAACCCACACCCTTGTCTTTGTAAACCTCAAAGCAGGCGCCAACAATCGCGTAAGACTCCCCTTTATAGATCAGGTCAGCCATTCAAGAGATTTAGCGTCTTTCGCGTATTTCGCGGTTTCTGTCAATTGCTCCTATAGTTATCGAACTGCATGTCGATGCCGAAGTCTTTGCCCTTAAGAGCGGCCATGACTTCCTGCAAAGTGTCGCGGTCTTTGCCCGAGACGCGGACGGTCTCGCCCTGGATTGACGCCTGGACTTTGTATTTTCCATCCTTAATGAACTTCACGACCTCCTTCGCCTTATCGATCGGAATTCCCTGCTGGACCTTAACGAGCTGTCGAACCGTACCGCCGGCGGCCGCCTCGATCGTCTGATAATCGAGTGCCTTTAGCGATATTCCGCGTTTGAGGAGCTTGCTCTGAAGGATGTCGTTCATGTTACGCAGCTTGGTCTCGTCCTCGGCTGCCAACATCAAGTCCTTTTGCTGAAGCTCGGCCGACGCTTTGCTTCCCTTGAAATCAAACCGCTGCGAGATCTCTTTTTCAGTCTGATTTAGTGCGTTCGTAACCTCGGCGTAATCCGTCTTGGATACGATATCGAAAGAATTTTCCTTTGCCATATTTATTCAGATGATAGCACACGCACTTCGCAGATTCAGGACCTCGACGGTGGCTCTCCCTCGTTCGCAAAACGCATGCAAACGCTGCCGGATACGGTTGAAGCGATTCGATATCTGGTGTCCGTTTTGCGGAGATCGGGCGTGGTCGATGTCGAGGTTATTTGGCTGGACCGTTCTGCCTTTAACGTTGATCGCGGCCGCCGCGGCACTGATCATCCGCTAGTGATCTTTCCTGCAAGACCAAAGAATTCGATGAAATTCTTTGTCGTCTGACTCGCTAGCTCCTCGAAAGAAACGCCATAGAAATCAGCCAGGAATCGCGCGGTGTGCTCAACGAAGGCGGGCTCGTTTCTTTTACCCCTAAACGGAATGGGTGTCAGGAATGGGCAATCGGTCTCGACGAGCAAACTATCAAATGGAACAACTTTCGCGGAGTCACGGAGGTTGTCAGCCTTCTTGAACGTGACGTTCCCAGCAAACGAGATCATAAACCCCAGCGGCATCAACGCCTCCGCCATCGCAGGCGTGCCCCCAAAGCAGTGCATTATTCCGCGCCAGTTCTCAGTTTTGAGTTTTGAGTTTTCAGTTCTTTCGGAGAATTCTTCGGTCAGGATCTCGACCGTTTCGCCATCAGCATCTCGGCTGTGAATGATGATCGGCAGGTTTAGTTCGCGGGCCGTTCGGATCTGGCGTCGGAAGACTTCTCGCTGCACGTCACGCGGGCTGTGGTCGTAGTAATAATCGAGTCCGATCTCGCCCCACGCAATGACCTTTTCGGACTTTGCGAGGCCGATCAGATGTTCTTCGGCCTTGTCGTCGTAAAGTTTCGAGTCATGAGGGTGCACACCAACGCTCGCGAAGACATTCTCGTATTTCTCAGCAACCGCGACCGCCTTCCGAAAATCATCCGAATGTGGATCGCCAGTGCCGACATTCAGCATCGCAACGACACCCGCATCCTTCGCTCTCCGAACGACCTCATCGCGATCGCCATCAAAAGCCTCGCCGTCAATATGGCAGTGGGAATCGATCAGCGTCACTTTTGCGTAATCTTAAAGCTCCGGAGCGCGGTTTCCGCCTCTTTCAGCGAGTCGGCGTCCGAGGCAGTCATGTTCACGGTGACCGAAAACTCGCGAATCATGGTCGCGTAGTACCTAAGACGTACAGTTTGTCCATGTATGTACAGATCGATCACCATACTCGCAAATTCTTTTCCGTCTATTTTCTCGACTTCAACATCTTTTATGAGCTTGTTCTCGGGCGCCTTGAGAAACAAGGATTTTGCCGCTTCGACGACCATGCTTGGCGTTATACGGCTACTCGGCTGTTTCCCGACGCCAACCGCCCAGACCGAATTGCCGAGTGCCCCCAACGGCTTCTTTGCATATGCCAAGACTACGGTCTCAGCTCCCACGGCCAGATCGATCTCTTTGGCGGTGCCGCCATCTTGTGCCTTTAGTCCATCGGCTCCTAGGCCTTTTGCCTTATCCTGCTCGTCTTGGCTGAGCGAAACCCAATTCGTAGGCACAGTCAACTCAAACCCCAAGGAAGAATTTCGGTATTTTCCGTCCGCGTTGCTTCCAAAAATGCCTGACGGCTGAGGCGACCGCGGTTCGGTTTGGGCCTGACCTGCACTTTCAGCTACCAAGAATAGTGCCATGCCCAGCACTATCCACAACCAACTATTCCTGGTGATCTTCATTTGAGTCTTGCTCCAATTCGTACATCCTCAAGAAACGATGCCAATGCCGGTGTATCTTCTTCGGCGAGCGACGCGGCGCAGATCATGCCTTGGGATTCTAGGCCGCGCATTTTTCGGGGTTTTAGGTTTGCGACTACTACTACCTTTCGGCCGATGAGTTTTTCGGGTTCGTAGTATTCGGCGAGACCGGCCAGGATCTGTCGCGGCTTTTCCTCGCCGAGGTCGACCTCGAAGCGGAGAAGCTTGTCGGCCTTCGGGACACGCTCGGCGACTTTTATTTCGCCGACGCGGAGTTCGACCTTTAGGAAGTCGTCGATAGTAATAAAGTTGTCAGACTGGACGGCGACCGTCTCGGCTGCACTTCCTTCACCGCCCGACGTTCCGGGCTCCGACGCCGTTGGCGGCGTTGCAGGCGGGGACGCCTGCGGTCCGGTCTGTTCATTGATTTCGTTCATAACACTGGTTTTGTCTATCTGAGGGAATACTGATTCGGACTCGCCGATCGCGGTGCCCGGAGCGAGTCCACCCCAGGCCAGACTCGCCGGATCGACTGAAATAAGCTCGTCCCTTAGCCCAAGTTGGCGATAGATATTCGTTGTCGCATCAGGCATTACCGGATGCAGCATCACGGCGAGCCAGCGGAGCGTTTCGGAGGCTCGATACAGAACCGCATTCAGCGTTTCGGCCTGTTGCTCGTCCTTGACGAGAACCCACGGTTTCGCGTCGGAGATCATCTTGTCGATGCGGGCGATCACAGCCCAGAGCGTTTCGAGTGCTTGGCTAAACTCGAAGTGATCGAATCGGCGAATGAATTCGTCGCGGGCGTGTTCGAGTACGGAAACGATCTCGCCGCCGTCGGGTTCGAGCCCCGCTCGGCGTGCGTGGATGTAATTCTCTTCCGCGATCTTGCCGTCAGGGACCAGGCCTTCGCGATACTTTGCGATCATCGAAAGCGTACGAGCGGTGAGATTTCCCAAGCCTTTCGAAAGGTCAGCCGTCGCCCGGTCGATGAGATTCTCGTAGCCAAACTTCCCGTCCTGGCCGAAGACCATTTCGCGGAGAGCAAAGTATCGAACCGCATCAACCTGGAAATGCTTATGTAATACATCAACTTCGATGACATTACCCAATGTTTTACCCATCTTCCGGCCGTCCGCGTCCAGCCACATTCCGTGAGCATAGACTCCGGCGGGCAGCGGCAATCCGGCGGCGTGCAGGAACGAGAACCAGTAAACGGTGTGAAAACGCAGTATGTCTTTGCCAACGAGGTGAACCGCGGGCCAAAACGTCTTCATCCCGACCTCTGGGTACGTCGTGCCGTGTGCAAGGTCGTGCATCACGGACGGCATATCTTTCGCCCCTAGCTCATTGGCGACTTGCGTCGCTCGGTCCATGCTTCCGTAACCGAGTGCAGTGATGTAGTTCGAAAGTGCGTCGAGCCAGACATACATCACGTGGTCTTCGTCGTCGGGAACGGGAACGCCCCACGAGACCGATGTTTTCAGGCGGCTAATTGCTAGGTCCTGCAGGCCGCCGCGAACGAATGACAAAACCTCGTTGCGACGCGCATCGGGCCGCACCATTTCGGGCTTCGATTCGATCAGGTCGATAAGAAATTCGTCGTAGTCGGAAAGTCTGAAGAAATAGGATTCTTCGGCGACGCGATCAACGGCGCGTTCGTGGATAAGGCAGAACGGGACGTCGCTGCCTTCCGGTGTATACACCTCATCTTCAGATTTGAACGCCGCGCACGGGGCGCAGAACCAGCCTTCGTAGAAACCCTTATAGATCGCGTCGTTACCCTTCGGCGTTTTATTTTTCGCGATCTCCCGCCACAAATTCTGGACGCCTTCATAATGGAACGGCTCGGTGGTCCGCATGAAGATGTCGTAACCGCCGTGCTCCGGGTCGAGCCCGAAATCAGCGAACATCCGCTTTAGTTCGCCGGAAATGTAATCGACCTGCCCTTGATTCGTACGGCCGTCTCGTTCGGCAGAGCGTTGAATGTTGATACCGTGTTCATCGGTTCCGGTCAGAAAATAGACGTCGAATCCCCGCTGTTTTTTGTAGCGGTGGATGGCGTCTGCAACGATCGTCGTGTACAGATG
>JBEBGW010000345.1:0-4716 GCA_040081025.1 Pyrinomonadaceae bacterium
TCAATCGCGATCGTCAAACTATTTGATCGTTCGATCGAATTTCGAACCGCAATGCTGCGTTTCTCTTACCTGATAATCAGGCAGTTCACACAAACCTGCGTTTGCAATCATTTTCACACGATCGAATCGCGGATCTGCCGCTGGCTAACGGTAATGAGTGAACGCTCGGACGCCGAGCGGTTGGACCTCACCCAGGAATTCCTTTCCCATATGCTTGGTGTCCAAAGGACCAGTATCGGCCCGGTCACGGCAGAACTGCAACGTTCGGGAATCATCCGGTACAGCCGTGGAACGATCGAGATCCTCGATCCAGTCCGACTCAAAGAAATGGCATGCGAGTGCTATTCGATCGTAACGGACGAGGAGGACCATTTTCTCGACGAACTCAACCTCCGAACGACCGGACGACTGCGAATTTTCAGATCCGGACGATAACGAATTTCAAATATCTCTCAATTCCGGAACGACTCGATATATCTCCTCGTTACTTCTTTCAGTTCGGCGTATGACGGGATGACGTATAGCAACGGCTGCATTTCCGAATAATCGAAATCGGTATTTATCACTTCTTTGAGATCGAAAGGCCGCCTCTCCACATCACTACTAAAAGCGTGTTCAAGTTCGCCGAAACTGGACAGCAAGCCGGCGCCATACGCTTTGATCTCGCCATTGTCCTCGACCATGCCAAATTCGACCGTAAACCAGTAAAGCCGGCCAAGCTCTTCCAATTGTGTGTCGTTTGCGATCCGGGCGCCGTGGCCGATGAATTGTGAATAATCGGCAAAATTCGCGTTCGTAAACATCGGTATGTGTCCGATCGCCTCGTGCACGATGTCCGGCTCGGGAGTGTATTCCGGCCGCGAATGATGGCGAATATATTGGGTCGAGAGCATCGTCCGCCAAGAGAGCCAGCTAAGAAAAGCCCGGGTATCTACCAATCCTTCGATCGGAGCAAGGCGAAAATTGGTCGTCTCTTTTAGCCGACGGTTCATCTCGGATAGCTGCGGAATGCGGTCGTTCGAGATCCCGAGGTCTTTTTTGGCCTGGAGATAGAAAGGGCTTGCGTGCTTCTGATGGAGTTCTTCCAATCGTCCGGCAACGGATCGCCAGATGCCTTGCTCGTCTTCTGTGTAATCGACATCGGTGATCACACCAGTCTCACGAAACCGCTTAGCACACGCCGCAATATGATCACGCCGCTTCCGATATTCCTCATCACTCGCGCCCGGATGATCGAGCTGCAATTCCTCGATATCCTCAAAAGGCATATCTGTAAAGGCGGGGAGATCGGCGTCTGAGATATGAATATTCTCGACGCTCACTGCCGGCACTTTATTTGTCGCGCTATCGATAAGCATCTTCGCGGCTCCTTGCATATCTTTGATGGCGTTCGTAAAAGCCAAGTTATCTTCGAATCATCAATTCTAATGGAAACGGTTACTCGTTTGAATGAGCAATATGATGAAGTCGACGCGTGTTGCCTTATATCGTTAGTTTAATTTACGGCTTTGCCTTATATTATTAGGCAATCGTTTAACCACCTTCAGGTGGCCACTGTCGCACGGCGCGCAGGCGCACTTCAATCATGATCGACGAAATCGACCGGAAGATCTTGAAAGAGCTGCAGGAAGAGGCCCGCATGAGCTACGCGGAACTCGGGCGACGCGTCGGACTTACCACGCCAGCGGTCATCGAGCGGGTTAGAAAGCTCGAAGACGCGGGCATTATCGTCGGTTACCGGGCCGACATCGACACGGCCAAGGTGGGCCTGCCGATAACCGCCTTTGTCCGAATGAGCATCAGCGGCGTCGACTACAGCCACATCATCGAGGTCGCTCAGCAATCGGATGAGGTGCTCGAATGTCACCGCGGCACTGGTGGAGATTCTTTCATCATGAAGGTCGCGGTCGCGTCGGTCGAACATCTTCAGGAGATCATCGACAAACTTACTCCGTACGGCATCACAACGACTGCGATCGTGCTTTCGTCGCCGGTCAAGAGAAAGTCAATTCGGCTCTGAGCCGTAAAGCTTCCATTCTCCGCGTTGTGTATTGAAGGCAAACCGACAGGAGAATGTCACATGGGAAACAATCCGTTCGCACCCCAATTCGCACCGAAACAGCCGGCACCTAGTAACGCTCGCCTCGCGGCGACAGTGACAAATATTCTGCGAACGCCTGAATTGGCGCAGATCAACTTCCAGCTCGGCGGGTTGAATGTGCGAGGCGGCCGATTTATGGAGGTCGCCAACGCGATCGGTGCTGGAAGGATAAAGTGCTGGACGGTGGCGGAATTTAGATCGCAGGGTCGTGACGAACTCGCCCCCGGCAAGATCGTCGAGGCTCGTTACGAGATCAAGACGAATGCGATGTTGTTCTCGAGCGACGACTACGGGACGAATCCCGGCGAAGACCGCACCGTTGTTCACGAGTCGGTACACGCGGCTTTCGACCTCAACACACCAAAGGGACAGAAGGTCAAGAATCTTTCGATCGATGACGAAGCTGCCGCGGTTGTCGCTGTTGCCTTCTATATACGGCTATGCAAGAGGCAGATCGGAGCTTTCCTGATGGACGCCGAAGGGCCCGAGAAACCCGCTCTGGAGCTAGTCGACAGCCTGCTCGGGAACAGCGTGAACAATGCAGTGCCCGGACCATACAACATAACGCTCGAGGATGCCCGGGCGGTGAGAGATGCCGTCGCCGTAAGCCGGCGCTTCAACACCTACATCGGTTCAGATGGGCTATTGACCGATAACAGCGGTGCGTTATATGTCTACGAAGGAGTTCCCGCGTGTTCGCTCCGGGCAGGCTGCAAATAGCACGCTGGTGATCACATCCTGCTGAAATCGGCTCCGGCATAGCTCAGTGATCGAATATTGCCATTCTCATCTTTATTGAACTGGATAACCCTCGCCATTGCCGCCCGGGATCATTTCAACTCGGATCGAGTCTGGCTCCGTGTATGGAGTTGAAATGCAGTTCACATTCCCCATCCGAATTGAAAGAGCACTGCCCGCAACCGATATCTCCATTGTTCCGTGGAGATCGTGGTGGTATTTTCCCGAATAATCACCGAGCGGCCTTGTTAACTTCCAGGTTCTTTTCGCCCGTTTGAGGGGCGTCGAATGCCACTGTCAGTTTTCTCATGATTTCCTCGCGGGTGATTCTAGCGTTCAAGCTCGAATGCGTTTTATCGTTCGAATTCTGTAATCTGGTTCAACCAGATGAACGTCGCTGCAAACAAAATAGTTCGGACATATGTTTCGCTGACGCTCCTCTCCACGTTCGCGTCGTCATTCATCTGGGGCATCAATACGCTGTTTCTCCTCGACGCCGGACTCTCAATAACGGAGGCATTCGCCGCCAACGCATTCTTCACAGCAGGACAGGTGTTGTTCGAGATTCCGACGGGAGTTGTTGCTGATACGCGAGGAAGACGGACGTCTTTTCTTCTCGGTACCGGAACGCTCTTCGCGACGACACTCCTTTATCTCTGGCTTTGGGATATCAAGGGCCCATTTTGGGCATGGGCGGTGGTCTCGGCTTTGCTCGGGCTAGGGTTTACGTTTTACAGCGGAGCGACCGAGGCTTGGCTGGTCGATGGTTTGAATTCGGCTGGCTACAAGGGCGCGTTGGACGACGTTTTTGCAAAAGGCTCCATCGCTAGCGGCATCGCAATGCTGACAGGAACGGTTGCCGGAGGACTTGTCGCCCAATTTAGCAGCCTAGGCGTGCCTTATATAATGCGAATCGTCGCGCTCGCGATGACGTTTGTTATCGCATTTCTGATGATGCACGACGACGGTTTCGAGACGAAGAAAAAGACGACGTTCCTGGGCGAGGTTCGCGATATCGTTTCGGAATCGGTCGAGTTCGGCTTCAAGAATAGTGCGATCCGCTGGATGATGCTGTCGTCAGTTTTTTACGGCGGAGTGGCGATATTTGCCTTTTATGCCATGCAGCCTTATTTGCTTGAGCTTTACGGCACAACCGGCGGATATGCGATCGCCGGAATTTCCGCTGCGATCGTCGCCGGGGCACAGATACTTGGCGGCGTGCTTGTGCCGCATATCGGAAAGGTTTTTAAAAAGCGAACAACATTTCTGATAGCAGGCGTAATTGTGATCTCGCTCGCACTGTTACTTATCGGACTCGTGGGCAATTTCTGGCTGGTGCTCGTCTTGCTAACGATCTGGTCGCTCGTCTTCGCATTCATCGCCCCGATCAGACAGGCATACGTAAACGGCATCGTCCCTTCAAAACAACGAGCGACAATACTCTCCGCCGATAACCTCCTTGGCTCAGCCGGCGGCGTTGTCTCGCAGCCCGGACTTGGCAAGATCGCCGAAGTATGGGGCTATCCAGCGTCATACCTCGGAAGCGCCGCATTCCAGATTCTCGCATTGCCGTTCCTCTTGCTTGCCAAACTGAAGAATGCCGAGTCTGACGAGATCAAAGGAAATGAGATTAGCTCGCCGGTAGCTGATCCGAAGTGAAGCTTGCGACGGTGTGCAAAAAACTCGCATTCCGATCGTTATCTATCTAAAGCTTGATTGAGCTAAAGGATATTCATGAAAGCCTTGCTACTATTGTTGATCCTAACGTCAGCGGCACCGCTCTTGTCGCAAAAAAGCGAAATGCCTGAGTTGCCAAAACACGATGATATTGCCCGGATCGAGATCGTTCGGGGTTTGATCCCGTGGTATAAACCTGG
>JBEBGW010000346.1:0-4712 GCA_040081025.1 Pyrinomonadaceae bacterium
AAGAGACAGTCGCACGGCATAGGGTCATATAGATAAAACCCCTTTCTTTTAATGAAAAACGCAATCAAACATTTAACCGCGGCCGCTCTTCTTTTTGTATTCATTATCGGCGCCCCGGCTTCGATAACGGCACAAAAGAAAAATACTGGAGCGGCCGCGGCTTCTTCGAAATTCGGTAACGTCGATGCGATCACAAAGTCGGACCTGCTGGACTGGCTGACCTTTATCGCGTCGGACGAGCTCGAGGGTAGAGACACTCCTTCAAGAGGACTCGATATCGCCGCAAAATATATCGCCAGTCATCTGGCAAATTGGGGGATCTTGCCCGGAGCGGGTGAGGGAACCTATTTTCAAAGATTTCCGCTCAAGAAGTCACAGATCGTCCCGGCCGATTCCAGGATGGAATTGAACGGCCAGGCGTTCGAATACGGTAAGGATTTTCTCTCGTCAATCACGTCGGCAAAGTTTAACGGAGCGAAGGTGGTCTTCGCGGGGAATGGGTGGGTGGTCAAGTCGAAGAACATCAATGCCTATCAGGGGCTCGATGTTAAGGACAAGATCGTGGTCGTGGTTAACGCTCTGCCGAAAGGTGTCACGTTTGGCGATCTGAAGGGCCCGCCCGGAGGCGATTGGATGTCGCCGGCTTACTACGCTCAGACCAACGGAGCGAAGGCGGTGATCAATTTCCCGTCATTCGGAAATCTCGCTAACTGGGAAGGCAGTCGTTGGACCCAGAGCGAAAAGGGCTCCTATGATTTTGGCGATCAGCCGCCGCTGATCAAGATCCCGACGATCACCGCTTCGCCGCGTTTGCTCGCGACGTTGTTTACGGGCGAGAAGATGACGGCTACTGCTATCTTCACGAAGATCCAGACCGGCGAGGCTGTCGAGGGATTCGAGCTGAAACCGGAGAAGAGCGTCGACGTTTCGATCGGAGTAAAGGCCGAGACCGTTTATACGCAGAACGTCGTCGGCATACTCGAAGGATCGGACCCGGTGCTGAAGAAGGAATACGTTGTCGTCGGAGCGCACTACGATCACGTCGGGATGAACCCGTTCGCTCCGGGACCCGACAAGATATTCAACGGCGCTGACGACGACGGCAGCGGCACAGTCGCGGTGATGGCGATCGCTAAGGCATTCGCCGAAGGTACGCGGCCCAAGCGTTCGATGCTGTTCATCTGGCACGCGGGCGAAGAGAAAGGACTGTGGGGCAGCGCATATTACGCGGACAATCCGACGGTGCCGATCAGCTCGATCATCACGCAGCTCAACATCGATATGATCGGGCGATATCAGAACCCGGGCGACGAAAATCATCCGCAAAATAAGCAACTGCCGAAACCGGGCGAGATCTTTACGATCGGTGCGAGCATGATGAGTACGGAGCTTGGGCAGATCGCGGATACAGTCAATAAATCGTTCCTGAATCTGAAATTCGACCTTGAATACGACGCGGCCGATCATCCCGAGCAATATTTCTACCGCTCGGATCATTTCAATTACGCGAAGAAAGGGATCCCGATCATCTTCTTCATGGACGGCAGCCACGCGGACTATCACCAGCTGTCGGACAGTGTGGAAAAGATAAATTTCGATGCAATGGAGAAGGTGACGAAAACGATCTTCGCGACCGGCTGGGAGCTGTCGAATCGGGCGGTGCGGCCAAAGGTCGACAAGCCGCTCCCAGCGTCGGTAGTCGGCAGCCAGTAGCGTTTTTGGTTTCGATACGGAACAAATAAGTAAACAACTCCGTAGTTAGTCCGTATTCAAATATTCGGACTAATTACGGAGATTTCTTTTTATGCTAAGACGACAATTGGTTGCGGGTGCATTGCTGCTCGCGTTCATTTTGCAGGGTGCGGCATTCGCTCAGACGGCGCCGGCACTTTATTCGGCGCCTAAAGAGGCGATCGACAAGATCCGCGACGAAGGAATGAATCGCTCGCAGTACATGCAGACGCTTTCCTTTTTGACGGACAACATAGGCGGAAGGCTTACGGGATCGCCCAATATGAAGCGTGCGAACGAATGGACGCGCGACAAGATGAAGGAATGGGGATTGCAGAATACCCATCTCGAATCGTGGGGGCCATTCGGCCGGGGATGGGCATTGAGGAAATTCACGGCTGTGGTAACCGATCCGCAGTACATTCCGGTGATCGCCTATCCGAACGCGTGGTCACCTTCCACGAAGGGCGCCGTAACGAGCGAGGTCGTCTATCTTGACGCGAAAACCGACGCGGACTTTGCGAAGTACAAAGGACAGCTTGCAGGCAAGATCGTCCTCCTGTCGGGTGAACGCCCGATGCCGCCGGTCGATAAGGCGTTGATGAGCCGATACGACGACGAGGCTCTCGCCAAGATGGCGTCCGCTGCCATGCCGGCTGCCTCGGACGGATCGGGCCTGCCGCCCGCAGACATCATCAAGAAGTTTGTCGACGGTTTTAATCAGAACGTGCGACGAACGAAGTTCCTTCAGGAGGAAGGTGCGGCGGTCGCTCTTTATAACAGCGGACAAGGCTCGGGCGGGACGTTGTTTGTTCAGGGAGCGAACGTGGCGTACGAGATGCCGACCGAGATCAAGTCGATCAACGACATATTCGACTCGCCCGCATTCCAGCCGCAGAACAAGAAATATGAAGCGAACATGATGCCGCAGGTGACGGTCGCGTCGGAAGACTACAACCGTCTCGTTCGGATGATCAGGAACGGCGCAAAGCCGAAGATGACGGTCGAGATCGATGCTCAATATTTTGACGACGACCCGATGCAATACAACACGATCGCGGAGATCCCAGGGACTGATCCGGCCTTGAAAGACGAGGTTGTGATGCTGGGAGCTCACCTGGATTCGTGGCACAGCTCGACCGGTGCGACGGACAACGGTGCGGGAAGCGCGGCGGTGATGGAAGCCGCGCGCATCATACTCGCGTCGGGCCTGAAGCCGCGTCGGACGATCCGCGTCGCGCTTTGGTCGGGTGAGGAGCAGGGGCTGTTCGGTTCGACCAACTACGTCAAGCAGCATTTCGGCGAGAAGAAGAACGGAACGCTGGTCAAAGGCCCCGATTACGATAAGCTCGCGGGCTATTTCAACCTGGATAACGGCACCGGCAAGATTCGCGGCGTATATCTGCAGGGCAACGCTAACATCAAGCCGCTGTTCGAATCTTGGCTTTCGCCCTTTGCTGATCTCGGTGCTAAGACGGTGACGTTGTCGAACACGGGCGGGACCGATCATCTTCCATTTGATGGTATCGGACTGCCGGGCTTTCAGTTCATTCAGGACGAGATCGAGTACAGCAGCCGCACGCATCACTCGAATCAGGACAATTTCGACCGGATCCAGGCGGAAGATATGAAGCAGGCATCGACGATCATTGCCGCATTTGTTTATCAGACGGCAATGATGGACGGGAAGCTACCGAGGAAGAACTAGGTCTATTTTTGTTGACTTGGGAAGAGGCTGTCTGAGAAGGCGGCCTCTTTGTCGTTTTGATCTTCTTTGATCTGTTTCGTGTATTTCGTGGAAAGATTGGTAAGAATCTGTCCACGAAACACACGAAAGAAGAAGGCACGACACGAAAGAAGATTTGAAAGGCCATCGGGTCGACTGTTAGCTCGGCCTTCTTATTTTGGTCTGAACTAGCAATCCTTTAGCCGCTCGCCCCAGAATTTGTGCCGTTTATCCCTCGAACTTCGAATCTTTTCTGAACAAAGGACCAATCGGGTCAGTAGTATCCCTACCAATGCTCTCGAAAGCCGGTGCGATCATCATCCTTCTTGTTGCCGCGATAGCTGTATTTCCGCAGGCGGCGGGATCGCGTTCGTTCGACGTGCAGAAGGTTGCGGATGGTGTGTACGCGGTGATCCGCCGCGAGCCGGCGTCGTTTTGGTTTAACGCAAACAACGTATTCATTGTCGGCAAGAGCGACGTGATCGTCGTCGACGCGAATCTCACCAGCGCGTACACGAAAGAGGTGATCGGGGCCCTGCGAGAGATCACCGACAAGCCGGTCAAATACGTCATCAACACGCATTGGCACGAGGACCACATCATCGGCAATCGCGTATATCGCGAGGTGTTCCCGAACGTGAAATTCGTCGGGCATCGAAGCACACTCAAAGATCTCGCTGAGATCGGCGGCGCGAATCGCCAAGGTTCGTTGAAGAACGGACGCGGATTCGTCGGGATGCTTGAGGCGAATCTCGAAAAGGGAGAGAGCATCGCGGGCGGTGCGATAACGGAAGAGGAGCGGGCGGGATACGCGAGCGATATAAAATTTGTCAGCTCGTATCTTGCGGAATCGAGCGCGTTCGAGATCATCATGCCGGATGTGCTTGTCGACGACAGGTTGGAGATCAAGCAGGACGGGCGGACGATCGAGGTTTTGTTTTTCGGCCGGGCGCATACGGGAGCGGATCTGGTTGTGAATTTGCCGTCGGAAAAGATCGCGATCACGGGCGACCTGACAGTTTGTCCAGTGCCGCTGTTAGGGTCGACTTCGTACCCTCTCGAATATGCCTCGACCCTTGAGAAGCTGAAGACTCTCGGTGCTCGAACTTACATCCCCGGTCACGGTCCGGTGATGAAGGACGATAAGTATCTCGACAAAATGATCGCCCTCGCGACGGCGGTTCGCGATCGCTCGAAGGCCGCGCACAAGGCGGGTGAGTCGATCGAACAGATGCGGGCAAAGATCGACCTCGCC
>JBEBGW010000347.1:0-4699 GCA_040081025.1 Pyrinomonadaceae bacterium
CACGGAAAGCTCGGCACCGTAGCTTCCTGGAAGGGAAAGGTGGTCGGCTGCGAATCGTGTCACGGACCGGGAAAGGCCCACGTTGAGGGCGGTGGAGACAAGACCAAGATCAAGGTCTTTCTCAAGATGGATCCTAAGGCGGCTTCGGAGACGTGTCTTTCTTGTCACGCCGGCAAGGAAAATCACAATAATTTCCGTCGCGGCGAACACTGGCGCAACAACGTCGGATGTACCGACTGCCATTCGGCCCACAGGACGACGTTCGGGCCCCAACGTGCTGGATCTATGACGCAGATCGGACCGGCAGCATCACAGCGTGCAAATCTAGCGGATCGGGCCATGCTGAAGAACAGCGAGCCTCAGCTTTGCATGAGTTGCCACACGGAAACCAAGGCCCAGTTCTCCAAGCCGTTCCGTCACAAAGTGCTTGAGGGCACTATGAACTGCAGTGATTGTCACAATCCGCACGGCGGTTTCGACCAGAAACAAACGAAACTGGCCGTCGGAGCCGACCAGGCCTGCGTTAAGTGCCATTCCGACAAGCAGGGCCCGTTCGTCTTCGAGCACGCTGCGCTTAAGCTGGAAGGCTGCTCATCTTGCCACACGCCGCACGGATCTCAGAATCCAAAGATGCTTAAACGAAGCACCGTCAGGCAGCTTTGCATCGAGTGCCACACATCGATCTTAGACGTCGAACTGCCCGGAGACGTAGGTGGTGGTTCGCACAACCAGGCACTGATCCGGTCGCAGAATTGCACAGTTTGCCACGTTGCGATCCATGGTTCCAACTCACACAGAGCGTTCTTCAGGTAAGGGGGGGGTGAACATAATGGCTAGGGGGAAAATTGCATTGGCGAAACTTCAGCGTGGCACCATCCGAATTTTGTCGACTGCTCTCACGGGGATAATCTTAACGGTCGGGACGTCGGCACAGTCTCCATCAACGTCACCCTCTCCAGCGGGCGAGGGGCGATATTCCGTCAAAGCCAGGACCGAGATAGGCGGACGTTGGGTTGATGTGAATGGGGCCGAAAATAAGTTCCGAAGCGACTTCAACTTCAGGAGCGGCTTCCGGATTTTCGATTCGAGTGTCGTGATCGAGGATAACGGCGATAAATCCGATTATAAGGTGTTCGATTCCGCTCTGATAATGGCCTCGGGATGGGGTTCAGACCCCAGTGGTTACATACGGGCAAATGTTGAGCGTGACGGGATCTATCGACTCGATACGAGCATCCGGCGAGTGGGATTCTACAACTATCTTAACAATCACGCGATCGCTGACACGAGGATCAACTATCACAACCACAACACCCGCCGGAATTTCGGTGACATGGACCTGACGATCCTTCCGGAGAATCCAAAGATCCGATTCCGCCTTGGAGCGTCATATAACATTTCGAATGGTCCGTTCACAACTACTACCCGGGCGAGTAATGCCTTTTTGGTAGACGGCGAGGCAAGGACCAAGGCCTACGACCTCCGAGCCGGAGCTGACGGCAAACTTTTGGGTTTTAATCTTGCCTTCACTTACGGCTACCGAACTTTCAGCGACAGGAGTTCGTTTTCTCTGACAGGCCCTCAAGAGGGATCGAACGTCGACAATTACGACTTCATTTCGATGCAGCGCACGAGGCCCATAACCGGACGCACGCATTTCGGCGTCCTTAGCTTACAGCGGACTTTCGCTGAGAAATTTGATTTCACGGCACGCGTACTCCATTCGCTCACCTCCAACGAATTTCGTTGGGATGAGACTGCGGTTTATTACAACAATTCCACCACGGTAATTACCCGCGATCAGATCAATGTCGCTGGGGACTCGACGCGGCCGCAAACGAGGGGTGACTTGGGATTGACATGGCGTATAACCGGCAAGTTTCGATTGTCGGACACGTTCACATTTGATGGATTTAATCTGAACGGTGGAAACCTTTTTGCCCAGGATCGAACAACCAGCACTTCCGCCACGATCACGCCGACAAGGGAGACGTATTACTCGATCACCAGATACCGCAGGTACATGAATCTGTTTGAGGGTGATTATCAATTCAATGACCGCGTAGGAGTAAACATTGGATACCGTTTCGCCAGGCGCGAGGCAACGATCTTGTTGACCGGGTTCAACATTCGCAACGCGCCGCCCACTGTCATTTCAGGGCTGGGTGAGTCCGAGCATGTGGAAAATACAACGCACACGGTGATCGCCGGTACACGGATCAAACCGATGAAGAACTGGGCGATCTATGGCGATATCGAAAAAGGCAAGGCCGATACGGTCTTCACCCGTGCGGGGAATGCCGATTTCACCAACTTCCGGATCAGAAGCCAGATGCGCTTCGACAAGGTTGCCGCGAACGTGTCGTACATCAGCAAGGACAGCGAGATCCCTACCGATACATCGAGGCCAGTTCCGAGGATCACCGATACGACTAGCCGGACTTTCTCGGCTACGCTCGATTGGTATCCTATCGATGAGGTCAGCCTGAGCGGAGGATACAACTACTTGCATCTCACGAGCCAGGCGACGGTAAATTTCTCGACCCCGCTGCTAAACGCCCTAAGTGAGTATTTCGTCCGCGATAGCTACTACTATATCGATGCGACCATAAAGCCGCACAAGCGGATCACCTTCTTCGGCAGCTACAGGTGGAATAAGGACCGCGCGTACGGCGACCGGGCGATCCCCGGCCCGACTACGGCCTACCTTCTTGGCGGCTACCCATTCGATTTCAAGACGCCTGAGGTAAAGGCGGCGATCCGGCTGAACAAGTACATCGACTGGAATATCGGTTATCAGTATTACGATTACAAGGAAAGCCCCGCCCACAACATCCAATGGGCGGTGCCATTCCAGAACTACAGTGCTCACATGCCATACACGTCTGTGCGGATCTATCTCGGCAAGGGAAGCGGGGACAGGTAAGACGCTATAGGAGGACTAAAATGTCTGCGAAAGCAACACTCAAGATCGGGGTAACCGGCTTTGCTGCTTTGGTTGGTGTGCTCGGCTTATCGAACTTTTCGTCGGGCGTGCTGACCACCGCCCAGGTCAAGGATATCAAGATGCCCGAGGTGATCGTGCTCGGGAAGGACGCGAAACTCGGTAGTGTCACCTTCAACCACGTCAGTCACAACGGTGGTAAATACAGCATCGACGGAACTGGTCCGATCGCATGCGCCGAGTGCCATCACGCTGCCCAGCCGGCTTCAGAGCTTATTAAACACCCGCCTCTTCGAACCGCATGGCCTGCAGACCGCACGACTACTTTAACTGCGGAGCTTTTTGCGAAAGATCCGGCCGCCGCCGGTGTCGCAGCCTGTCGCGATTGTCACGCTCGTGCTGGAGAAACACCGAAACTCTTGGCCGCGATCCCCGAGATCAAACACGAATCAAGCACGGCGATGATCTCGCTTACTAACCAACAGGCCTTCCATCGAAACTGTGCGGGCTGCCACACTGAGGCGGTCAAGCAAAACAAAGCCCTCAAAGCCCCTACAACAATGCAGTGTACCGTTTGTCATAAACGCACTGCGTAGTTAGGCACTACAGCCGCCGGACACGAAGTAGGGCTCGGCGGCCTGTTTGCGCGTGATCACTTAAAACTTGACCTTTTCATAGGAACCCTTGTGACAGTCGACGCACTGGAACTGTGAGATGTCCCCAAGATTCAGAGGATGCTTGAACGTCTGATCTCCCTTGTGGCACGCTGCGCATTGGAACGTGTTCTTATCACCCAAATTCACCGGGTGTTGAAACGCCCCGTCTCTAGCAGTGATGGTTTTCCCGCCGAATGTCTGGTCGATGGTAGTGTGGCAAATGCTGCATTCATTCCTGATGACTTTCCCTTCTTTACTAAAATGCTGTCCGTCGTGGCAGCGGAAGCATCCTTGCGCATTAAAGTGGCCGATGTTGTTCGCGTGCGTCGACCAATTCGTCTTCATCTCGGGGAAGAAGTACGTCTGATAGATCCGCTGCACTTCCGCGACGGCGGCTTTTATCGACTCGCCGCGTGAACCGTAAACATCGGCATGGTTCGTCTGATAGTAGGAGATAAGATCGACCGCTATCGCATTTACTGCTTCGTCGTTGGTCGTGTAAGGCTTGGATAGCACCTCAACGGCCTTCATCTTGATGTACGGCAGAGTGATATCGATTCGATTGGCCGTCAGGGCATCGTCGACTGCTTGGTTCGGTGATAGGTAAATATGGGTCGGGCGATTGTGGCAATCGATGCAGTTCATTGTCCGCTTGGGCGCCTCTGCGATCTGCGATGATGAAAACGATGCATCTTTCGCGGTGAACTCAACGACCTTACCGTCGGGTCCCTTCATTCTGACCCAGGGGATGTTCTGGAGTTTATCGTCGGCAGCGACGTACGTGATCTCGTTCGCGACATTCATGTGCCAGTGGATCCCACCGGCCTGCCCGCCTTCGGAGCTGCCTCCGCCGACTTTTATCAGCATTCGCGTCTGGTTCAATGAACTTTTCTCGTCGTAACCGTAGTGATTGAATACCTTTAATTGATCACCGTGAAACTTCTCCGACCAATGGCATTTCTGGCAAGTTTCGGTCGCCGAGCGCATGTTATGAACCGGAGTTTGAATCGGTTTGTTGTAGTCGTTCGTGATAACGCCGTATAGCTGCCGCATTCCCGAAAACTTCGAGCGGACGTACCACTCCGCACCTCCGCCGACG